>NZ_JBFRNX010000034.1:0-69258 GCF_041471165.1 Shewanella sp. 10N.261.52.F9 | reverse complement strand
AAGTGAAAGCTGAGCCAGTTATTGAAGCTAAAGTTGCAGCGCCTGTTGAAGTGAAAGCCGAAGCTCCAGCTGCAAAATCAGCCTCTGCGCCAATGGCAAAACCTGCAGCGATTCAATCAGCTCCAGTCGCTGTGGTTGAAGCTACACCAGTAGCAGCGCCAGAAGCAGTTGTTGAGACTAAGCCTGCCGCTAAGCCAGCAAGCCGCTTCGGCTCTATGGTGATGTCAGAAACGACTAAACCAACAGTTGAAAGCAGAGAGAATATTGCAACACCTACCGGTCGCCAATATGAAGCTTCAACTACTGAAGCAGCAAAGCCTAGAACGGCTAACACTGCAAACTCTGAAACAGTTCGTACTTAATTTAAGTTAACTGTTGCAGCTAAAAGCCATGCCTCTGGGCATGGCTTTTTTATGTTCAAACTGCCGCAATTTTGTTAGTATTCGCGGCAAATTATTATTAACACCAACACATATATTTAACAGAGGCTAAATGTTCGATCTTATTCGTCACAAAACAGCCAGCCATAGAGCTGACTTACTTTCAGGTCTTACCGTAGCCCTTGCATTGGTTCCTGAAGCCGTCGCTTTTGCATTTGTTGCTGGCGTAGAACCTATGGTTGGCTTATACGCTGCATTTATCATGGGTCTAATCACTGCATTAATTGGCGGGCGACCTGGTATGATTTCTGGTGCCACTGGTGCCATGGCCGTTGTTATGGTTGCTCTGGTTGCAGAGCATGGGGTGCAATACTTATTTGCCGCAGTTGTCCTAGCAGGTCTAATTCAAGTCTCTGCTGGTGTATTTAAACTCGGCAAGTTTATCCGTATTGTGCCTTATCCAGTAATGATAGGTTTTGTTAATGGCCTAGCTATTGTTATCTTCCTTGCTCAGTTAGGACAATTTCAAACGCCAGATGCAAATGGTGTAATGAACTGGCTACCGCAAGATCAACTAATCCTTATGCTAGGACTTGTTGCTTTAACCATGGCCATTATTCAGTTCTTGCCTAAGCTAACGACCGCAATCCCCTCTTCACTTGCAGCAATTTTGACTGTAACTCTACTTGTTACTTTCTTAAACCTAGATACTCGTACTGTTTTAGATTTTCTAAAATCAATGAGCGGTAACGACAATGCTACGATAGCAGGTAGCCTACCGACATTCTCAATACCTGCGGTAGAGTTCAGCTTAGAAACCTTATACATCATTCTGCCATACTCGTTAATTTTAGCTGCAGTAGGCTTAATTGAATCGTTACTAACATTAACGGTTATCGATGAAATGACAGGTACTCGTGGTCGCGGTAACAAAGAATGTATTGGTCAAGGCGTGGGTAACATCACCAGTGGCTTCTTTGGCGCTATGGGTGGCTGTGCCATGATTGGTCAATCGATGATCAACATTAATTCCGGTGGCCGTGGGCGCTTATCAGGTATTACAGCAGCGGTTGCCCTGCTTGCCTTTATCTTATTTGGCTCATCGCTGATTGAAATGATCCCACTGGCAGCACTTGTTGGTGTGATGTTTATGGTGGTATTAGGTACGTTTGAATGGGCTAGCTTTAAAGTGATGCGCAAAGTCCCTAAGCACGATGCATTTGTGATTGTGTTAGTAACGATAGTCACAGTGTTTACTGACCTTGCTTTTGCAGTATTTGTCGGTGTTATCGTGTCTGCACTTGTGTTTGCTTGGGAACACGCAAAGCACATTAACGTTGAAGTCAGCGAAGATCAAAACGGCTGGAAAGTGTATAAGCTAAATGGCCCACTATTCTTTGGTTCAGTTGCTGAATTCTTAGAGCTATTTGACGCTAAAAGCGATCCACAAGACGTGATTGTTGATTTCCAAAACTCTCGCGTATGCGACCACTCGGCTCTTGATGCAATTGATACCCTTGCTGAACGTTATGTAGGTAGCGGAAAGCGTTTACATTTACGTCATCTAAGTAATGACTGTAAAGAGCTGCTGGCTAAAGCAGGTGATTTAGTTGAAGTTAACTTAATCGAAGATCCACATTATAAAGTGGCTGACGATAAGCTTGACTCATAAATAGTATTCCGTTTTAACAATCAAAAAAGACAGGCTGTGCCTGTCTTTTTTATTATCTATCTGCACCAATTATTTCAACTTATCAGCAAATAGTGCTTTAACCTTATCGACTTTTGGCTTAACCACCATCTGACAATAAGGTTGCTCACCATTAAGTTCAAAGTAATCATTATGGTAATTTTCTGCAGCAAAGAAGCCATCATAAGCAACAACCTCTGTCACAATAGGATCCGGCCAAGCTGCAACTTTTGTGAGATCGGCAATCATACTATTGGCAATTAATGCTTGCTCTTCATCATGGATAAAAATCACCGAACGGTATTGCGGCCCTCGGTCATTACCCTGCCTATTTAACGTCGTAGGATCGTGGCTCACCCAAAACACCTCAAGCAAACTCTCAAAGCTCACCTGCTCGGGATCAAATTCTATCTGTACCACTTCAGCATGCGCAGTTTCACCGCTACATACCGCTCTGTAATTAGCATCAGCAGCATCGCCTCCAGCGTATCCGGACGTCACCTTTTCGACGCCTTTGATTGCCGAAAATACAGCTTCAATACACCAAAAACAGCCACCACCCAATGTCGCAACGGCTAATTTGTTACTCTGACAGTCAAGCTCATCAGCACTTTTGAAGGTCATTGATACAGAGTTAACACAATGCCTGACATTTTTCGGTGTTAAAAACTCGCCCTCAAACACATGTCCTAAGTGACCATCGCATTGGCTACACACGATTTCAACTCGTCTACCATCTGCATCAATATTACGTTTTACCGCCCCGGCAATTTCATCATCAAACGCAGGCCAACCACAGTGAGCATTAAATTTACTGTCTGAACGGTAAAGCGGAGCGTCACACTTTTTACAACAATAAACGCCGTTGGCATCATGTTGATTATATTCGCCACTAAAAGGACGCTCGGTGCCTTTTTGCTCAATGACGTGCTTTTCAAATTCAGTGAGTTTACGCATCAAAATCTCAGCCCCTTATACTGTCTAGCTATTTTGCTAATTAAACCTTTATCTCATTAAGTCACTCTTAATCATCTATAAACTCGCTCGTTGGCATAGATGACGAATAACGCTATACAGTAGACCCTATACGTCCATAAAAGCTTTCAAGATTACTTAATAGCTTATCGTAGTTAAGATTGGCTGTTAACTTAAGTCTTTGACTTTAATTCTTAGTATGCAGTCTTCACTTGAGCTTTTAGCTAACATCATAGACTCAAGTCTACTTCACCGGCTCAGTATTGGTTTAAATCACCAACAAAATGACGCAATATTTATGATTATTTTTCATGCTAATGTTATCGCTTAAGTCGCTAAAATTTAGATAATTATTACCTTGTAACAGAAGCTTTTTCGATACACCGAACAATAACCAGTGTGATCAAGGTCACTTAGGTTTGCGCACGGTGTTTTGCACCGCTAAACTTGCTCGGGGTTTAATAATAAGAAGAATCAAGATGACATTAGAAACGATCGATTATCGCGCACAAGATGCAGCAGAAAAGTTTGTATCCTCATTAAGAGAGACTGGTTTTGGTGTATTAAGTAACCACCCTATCAATAAAGACCTTGTTGAAGATATTTATAAAGAGTGGCATAGCTTTTTCATTACCGAAGCAAAGCAGGCTTACCTTTTTAACCCAGAAACTCAAGATGGTTTCTTTCCAGCTGAAATCTCTGAGACCGCAAAAGGCCACAGCGTAAAAGATATCAAAGAATATTTTCATGTTTATCCATGGGGACGTATCCCTGACTCTTTGAGGGATAATATTCTTAAATATTATGATGACGCTAACACTCTAGCTACAGAACTACTTGAATGGGTTGAGCAATATTCTCCAGCAGATGTAAAACAGAAGTTTTCAATCGCATTGCCCAAGATGATTGAAGACAGCCAAAAGACCTTACTACGTGTTTTACATTACCCACCAATGTCCGGTAATGAAGAGCCTGGCGCTATCCGCGCGGCAGCGCATGAAGATATTAATCTACTAACTGTATTACCAGCAGCCAATGAACCGGGATTGCAGGTGCAATTAAAAGATGGCAATTGGATTGATGTGCCAAGTGATTTTGGCAACTTGATTATTAATATCGGCGATATGCTGCAAGAAGCATCGAACGGCTATTTCCCATCAACCAGCCATAGAGTGATCAACCCACAAGGAATGGATAAAACTAAATCGCGAATTTCTTTACCGCTATTTTTACACCCAAACCCCGAGGTTAAACTGTCAGATAAATATACTGCCGACAGTTATTTGATGGAACGCTTACGTGAATTAGGGGTTATTTAGCCGCATTAGCACTGAATAACAGCCCAATAAGCGCCTTAGGGCGCTTTTTGTTTGTTAAACTTAAGCGTTACAAGGTAAAATCCCTTTAATTATGTAATTTGATAGTAGAGCACACACATGGCAATTCAGTGGTATCCAGGACACATGCACAAAGCACGAAAAGAGATCGAAGAGGTCATGCCTCAAGTCGATTTGGTGATAGAAGTGCTTGACGCAAGGATCCCTTACAGTAGTGAAAACCCTATGGTGCAAACACTCCGTGGAGATAAGCCATGTATCAAACTACTGAATAAATCCGACTTAGCCGACCCAGAAACGACCCAAGCTTGGATTGAATACCTTGAGCAAGAGCAAGGGGTAAGAGCAATGGCGATTACCACATTACAAGCTGGACAAGTCAAAAAAATCCCTGACTTATGCCGTAAATTTGTGCCCGGTCGTGACAAAATCGAAAAAGATATTCGAACTATGATTATGGGGATCCCGAACGTCGGTAAATCTACCATTATTAATACTCTAGCCGGCAGAATGATAGCTAAAACCGGTAACGAGCCTGCGGTCACTAAGACCCAGCAACGTATTAATTTAAAAAATGGTATTGTGCTTTCTGATACCCCAGGTATTTTGTGGCCAAAAGTTGATAATGAAAAAAGTAGCTATCGCCTAGCTGTAACAGGCGCGATTAAAGATACCGCGATGGAGTACGAAGATGTAGCGATGTTTGCAGCTGAATATTTCCTAACAGCTTATCCAGAAGCAATTGCTGAGCGTTATAAAATCAAGCAGATGCCAAATACAGATATTGAGTTACTTGAAGCGATTGGCCGTAACCGCGGTGCACTTCGCCCTGGTGGACGTATCGATTTGCATAAAGCATCTGAAGTATTGCTACATGACTTCCGCGCAGGACGAATTGGTCAGTTGTCACTTGAAACGCCTGAAATGGCTGAAATTGAAAAGATTGAAGTAGCAAAACTACTTGCTGAAAAACAAGCTAAAGAGGAAGCACGTAAAGAACAAGAACGCCTTAAGCGCTCAGGTAAACGCTTTAGCTAATAGCTGATTATTTATATAAAAGCGCTCATATAGAGCGCTTTTATATTAACTCCCGCCTATTTATTCTCATCAAGAAATAAACCCCAGCAACAAACTATTCTCATCAGAGATCACAACTGCCCACTTTGTATGCGGCTAATAAGCCCATCACAGCTATTTTCGAGTAAGTCTAAAACAAGCTCAAAACCATCCCCTTCTCCATAATAGGGATCTGGCACCTCCGTATAAATAGCATCATGTTCTCCAAAAGCACAAAAATCTAACATGAGCGCCAGCTTTGCTTGATACTGCGCAGGGCAAATTCGCTTTAAGTCCTGCAGGTTTTGCTCATCCGCAGCAAGAATTAAATCAAAGTCACTAAAATCAGTCTGAGTCACCTGTCTGGCTTGCATGCCGTTAAAGTTCAAACCACGTTTAACGCCCGCCGCAATAGAGCGTTTATCGGGAGCGTTTCCTTGGTGATAGGCAATCGTCCCTGCAGAATCAATCCCAATATCAAGCTTCGCTGCAGAAGCTTTTGCTCTAAACATCGCTTCTGCAGATGGAGAGCGGCAAATATTGCCCATACATACAAATAGAACAGACTTAATTTTTGACGGCATACATCCCTCATTAACTATTTATATAATGCATCAATCAAGCAATGAGATTAGGCATTTAATTTCTAAATTCAATGTTGTTTGCACTCTACACAAATAAATCAAATACCTCTCAATAGCGTGACGACACACTCAGCCGCATATTGCCTTGTCTGCTATGTTGATTAATCCACTTGTAGTCTAAAGTGAATACACCTTCAAACTAAACTGAAGATGTAACTCTATTATTCACTATTATATCAATAATACTATTATCAACAGAATCTTGATAATCATTCAACTAAAACACTATTTTTCAAATACACAGATACAGGTAGCATAGCGGCAACTGTTAAATAAGTACTGCCGCTCTACATTAGGAAAAGATTATGACTCACCCTATTATTGCTGATCTTGAAAGCCGTTACACAGCAAAACGCTATGATGCTTCTAAGCGTATTCCTCAAGCAGATCTTGATGTTATTTATCAAGCAATGAATCTTTCTGCATCGTCTATCAACTCACAACCATGGAAATTTATTGTGATTGAAAGCGATGAAGCAAAACAGCGTATGCACGACACCTTTGCTAATAAGTTCCAATTCAATCAACCGCACATTAAAGCGGCCTCGCATATTGTTTTGTTTGCTCACAATCCAAAATATAGCCGTGAAGATTACGCCAAAGTGGTTGATAAAGGCATTGAAGATAAACGTTCAACCGCTGATGAACGAGAGCAAGCTTTTGGTGCATTTGCCTTCGTTGACCTTAACACCGATGAAAACGGCAACAATGCGGCATGGACTAAAGCTCAGACTTACTTAGCATTGGGTAACACCTTACACGTACTTGCACGCCTAGGCATCGACTCAACCACTATGGAAGGCGTTGATAGTGAGTTAATTGGTGAAATATTTAAAGAAGAACTTGATGGTTATGAGTGCGGTGTTGCACTAGCCATGGGTTATCACCACAGCGCTGAAGACTATAACGCTACACTGCCAAAGTCTCGTTTGCCAATTGATCAAGTATTACAAGTTCTATAATTGTTCATCGCTTAAATATTTTAGGCTCGAGGCTATAATCTCGAGCCTTTTTATTATAATTAAACCTATTTATGTACTGTATTCAGTTAGCCCAGATTCATAATCAACAATTTCATCTACATTTTCAACTACGTACTATTGAGCTGTTCTCACTCTTAAAAAGCTGGCAAACCTTGGTGTCCCCTTTTGCGTAAGACCGTAGTATTTATAAGTGACCCAACTACCTATCTTTGGCGGATTAAGCCTTTGCTCGTGACTTAAGCCACTACCTAACTTAAATACTTTGCCATCTTGATTTTCAACAACTAGGGCGCCTAGCATGCCACTAAACTTCCCTTTACCTTCATTGTGAGCGATAACCACAGCTTCAGCATCATAAAAGGGTTTTAGCTTAACAATATCTTGAGAACGTCCAGCCTGATAAAGTGCGGTCTTTTTATGTAACATCAACCCTTCACCGCCTAAATCAATAATGGCGTGTAGATCAGTATCCAATACGCCAATTGTTGTGAGCGAATATTGCTTAATCACCTGCAAATAGGCGCTAATACCGGTTAGTTCATTAACAGCTTTGTCATAGCGCTCTGCAAAAGGAGTAGTCTCTGCTGGTAAGTCGAATACCATAAATAAAACCCTGCTCCACTCAGAATCAGCCGCTTTAGTTTTCCGGATGATGGCAGATACTTGCTCAAACGCTCCGCGCTTTATCCAAAGTTCACCGTCTAATGGATATTTTGGGAAGTGCTGAACAAACCAATCTGGCGCCGCAATCTTTCTGCCAGATCGGCTGTAAAGGTTTTTACCATCCCAATAACCTCTTACGCCATCTAGCTTTTCACTAATTAGGTAATCTGAAATATTTTGTATGGATTGGGGAGCGGTTGTCGCCAATTGAATTAATGGCTTAGTTGTAGACTTCGAGTCTACTTCAGCAATCGCTGCACCAAATAAACTCAGAGACAAAATAAGGCTAATGAATAAAAACTGCATTGTTCTAATTATCATATGGATGCTCCCTGCTAGATAATTTGGCTGACACATCCTGTGCAGCATTCGCTAAGTCTAGGCATATTTGGCCTAAGGTGCCAAGCTTATGTCAACATGAAAAGTCCAGGGAGCAATAAAGACCAGATACCACACACAGCATTTATCCTAAAAATGTTCATGCTATAATCCTTGCACTCCTATTCATTGCCTATCGACCTCTCTCGAATGGCAAAATTACACCATGGAACACTATGAAACCTGCTAACAACCAAGGTATACAACGCGTTATTAAAGCTACTGGATTTTCGATACAAGGGTTAAAGTTAGCTTGGCAACATGAAGCCGCCTTTAGGCAAGAAGTAACATTAGCCGTAATAATGCTACCTATAGCACTACTTATTGATGCCTCAACCGTTGAACGAGTATTGCTTATCCTAGGTTTGTTTATGGTATTAATTGTTGAGTTAATTAATTCAGCCATAGAAGCCGTTGTTGATAGAATTAGCGATGAGCATCACCCATTAAGTGGTCGAGCAAAAGATATTGCCTCTGCTGCAGTCTTTATGAGCCTCGCGTTTTGCGGGCTAACTTGGGCCATGATTCTAATCCCAAAATTATTTTAGTTATAGGCTCATTCGCCTCAGCCTATCCAATATTACAAAAATACTCTCCCTCGATTAATTGAATCTATTTAGCTATCTATTCTAGAGAGGGAGGCTCTCTAGCCTTTGATTTAAAGCCAAAAAACTTATATTGGGTTATTTCGTCTAGCGTTAATAACATTATTCTGCATTTATACTCTACACTCCATATTGGCGACTAGTCAGCCTATTTCACTACCATAAATGGAATATGCAAAGTAGGAACCTAGCTAAGACATACTCACTAGTAACATACCCACTTCAACTAGAAAAAGTGAGCCAAACGTCATTAAATTGCATTAGATCAAACTAAATGTAACTTTTTGAAACAATTCGTTCACAAAAAGTTAGATCCTGCTATGCTAGAGCTCGAACAATAAAAAGCGTTACTGATTTAAACACATAAAAATAAGAACGACGGAGTGACTTTTAATGCTTAAAAGTTTCATCATTCGCGGTATAGCTACACTCGTTTTAATTGCAAGCCCTATGACTTATGCAGATAACAATACTGTTATCCGTATTGGAGGCTTTTATGCAAATACAGACTCTACCATAGATGTAAATGATCCCATCTTAGGCAACGCTTTTGCACTCGATTTTGAATCTGATCTAAAACTAGAAGAATCACAATTTTTGCCATTCTTTGAGTTTTCTCATCACTTTAACGACCGTCATACTTTATATGTTGACTGGAAACAGTTGCACCGTAATGCCGCAGTTCAGTCTGTGGAAAAGCCATTTCAATTCACCTGGGATGACACGACTTACGATATCAAATCAGGGATCTCACTAGATACCACGCTGAATATCGATATTATGCGAATTGGTTATGGTTATGATATTTGGCAAGGTCATAATTACGATGTTGGTCTTTCAGTTGGTTTACATGCCATGTTTATTAAAACGGCTTTTAAAGGGAAAATAGGTATATGCGATTCTGGTACGGAGAACCGTTGTCCAGATACCATCGATATTCCTAAAGTGGTTGATGAGAAGTTATCAGCTCCTTTGCCAGATATCGGTGTTTATGGCGCTTACGAGTTTTACCCTCGATTTAAACTAAACGGCCACGCCCAGTATTTTTATATAAAGCTCGACGACCTTAAAGGCGGCTTAGTCGATATTCGCCTTGGTGTTGAGGCTGAGATTAGTGAAAACTGGCATATGACAGCAGCATTTAACTATTATGAAGTTGATGTTGAATATACGTCTACTTTTACCGATGCAGATATAAAGCTTGCTGATTATAATATCTACTACAGTTTTACCGGCCCAATGCTGTCAGTCAGTTATCAATTCTAGTCGCAGAGCCAGTCTTTGCGACAACTCTTTCTAATGTACCCCATTATTTTAGCCCATCGCTTTACCGATACTATTTACAATCAAATCCAAGCAATTTAATCCTACTATTATCGTTTGTTTAATAGCCAATTATGCTATTTAGAGTTTTATGTTGTTAAAAAACATAATAAAATTAATGAATAAAGTGCATAATGAGCAAATCTCAGCTCTGGGTCTACTCAACTGAGCGCTAATTGGTAAGTAATAAGGCTGTAAAACATGGCAACTCCTCTACTCAAGGAATCCGCATCTAAGCTTAAACAAGCGATTCCGTTAATGTTGAAGTATCAAATACCCACAACTCCAACAAATTACGCGCTGTGGTACGCCTATGTCGGCGCTCAATCTCCCATGCTAAATAAACATTTAGATACCGTTGTTAGCCAATATAACACCTGTCCACCGAGCCAAAGTGAGCGGCTATATCAAGAGTTTCTATCTGATCCAGTTGAGCTCGATGTTATCGATATGCGGCAAAACTTGGATGCTATGGTGACTGAATTATCTCAGTCCATTAAAGACACAAATTTAGATGCTAACCTCTTTAAAAGTAAGATCGATAGTAATCACATTAAGCTGAATAAAATTGAAAACGAAGGCTTTACTATTGAAGAAGTTCTTACTGTTGTCAAAAGCCTCGTGAATGACTCCAATGAGATCCGGGTCAGTGCGCAACATTTCTCAGAGCAACTAGCCAAAGCTCAATCAGAAATTGATGCATTAAAAGCACAGTTAATAAAAACTGAACATGAAATTCATTTCGATGCATTAACAGGCTCGTTAAACCGCCGCGCTTTTAATAAAGACCTTCAAGCTATCCTTGAACAACATCCTGATGGGCTTTGCCTCATCATCGCTGATATCGATCATTTCAAAGTTTTCAATGACACCTATGGCCACCAGCTCGGTGATCAAGTATTAAAATCGGTAACTAAACGTTTAAACGAGGCCTGCCAAAATGGTACTAAACTGTATCGATTTGGTGGTGAAGAGTTCGCTTTAATTGTTCCTAATAGCCAATTAAGACGTGCTCGTCAGCTAGCAGAGTCAATGCGTAGAAGCCTTGAAAAGCTCGTTGTAAAAGACAAACGTAAAGGCGATAACATTAATAATATCAATGCCTCTTTCGGCGTTGCTGAATTTATTTTAAAAGATAGCGTCAACACACTTATCGAACGAGCCGACAAGCAACTATACGAGGCAAAACGATTAGGCCGAAATCGAGTCATGCCAATCTAACCTCTTTGAGTGTTTGTGACACCATCTGTGCAAACACTTAATTAGCACTAATTGATCGGTTTCGCCTGAACAATATAACGCAGCGGCCCACCAGAGAATTCAGCACCAAACGGATAACATGTTACCAAGGTTAACGTCACCTCACCGCCATCTTGAATCACATTAATGTCTGATTCGTGCGTTATTTTTGCTGCGGTTACTTTATAAAGTAAACTTTTACCAGAGACACCTTGCAACCGAATAAGCTGGCCTATTGTAATCCCATTTAGTCGAGCGAAGTGGGTATCTCGATGGCCTGCAATGACCGTATTACCGCGGCTATTAATATTGGCTGACGATAACATTAGCGCCGGTCCAAATGCTAAGTTACGCCCTGATGCTCCCGAAAGCACATACAAACTGCTACCTTCACGCTCAGCATGAATAGCTGAAGTGTTGCTTATTGTTGCAGCTAAAAAGTCTAGTTTTGCCACAGGATGAGTATCAGCCCAAGACCAAGGTTTATGAGGCTTTCTATCGAGTAATGTTTTCTGCCATGCTTGCTGTATTAAAAATTGGGCAAAATGTGCCTTAGCTTGCATATATCCGCCTTGTACAAATAGTCCGATACCAACGAAAAGTAATAATCCTGCCACCAATCGGTGAAAATAATGACCTTTACTTTGGCTTTTTCTCTTGTCTGCCAAACCTGTAAACGAGTTAAGTACATCTATCTTTTGCATAAGTGTTCTCGTCGATTATCCAAATTCCATCAACTCTTTGTCAGCTTAATAATTTACATTGATGCATTTTCACTTCGGTAAAAAGACAAGCGATACAAACCCGCTAGTAATATGAGCATGCTGCCAAAAATCAGTAACACATAACTATTGGTCCCCGTTTGCGGCAGTGTTTGCGTTCCCCCCTGCAAATTACTATGCCAGCCGTGGGGTAAATGTTGCTTTACTTGAGCACCTAGTGCCACTTCGCCTTGTGGTTTAACCGGGGTGATGTCTACCGCAACCAAACTTGTATAGGCACTCATGATATGAAAGTTCATTGCAATCGCCGTAATTTGCTTTTCTATCCGTGCTTTATTCGCTCCTTGTTTACTTAACTCCAACGCGGCAATCTGTTTTCTTGCCCAAACCAGATCTAAACCTTTTGCCCCGCCTTTGCTGTCCAGCGGTAAGCGATGCTGCCAAAATTGCCCGGCTAAAAATCCTTGAATAAGCAAATCATCATCCACAAAGCTAGGAATGCGAACCGCAACTAAAATAGGTTCATGGGCATATAGATCGGGGATCCTTACAGGCCAATAATCAGGAATACTGCCATCACTAAACTTAAGCTCGACATCTGTCACTTGTGGCTTTTCAATTTTCTCAAGTAACTTAACCATTTTGTGATTCACTTCATCAAGCTTACCTATGTAGGTATAAGTCCCTCGCCCTAATTCGGCCGCCCGCTGCATAAAATGCGCGTTAGGCGCAGAGCCTATGCCAATGGTGAACAAGCGACTGTCCGCTAATTGCTCTTCGATTTGGGTAAATAACATTGATTCATTTGCCACTGCGCCATCAGTAATAAACAGAACTTGCCTAAGAGTTTGCTCTTTTACAGAATGATGTGAACTGTGACTTAACAGGCTCTGTTGTTCTAACGCGGCATCAAGCGCTAAGGCTATTTCTGTGCCACCATTGGCTTGTAAAGCATTAATATAGCTTTGAGCAGCGCCAATGTTGGCAGCTGTGGCAGGCATGGCTTTCTCAGACCATTTAGACACTCCAGAGTTAAATTGCAAAATATTAAAACTGTCTTGGGCTTTTAAGCCCGCCAGCGCATGCTTTAGTGCAGATTTTGCCTGAATAATGGCATCACCTGACATAGAACCTGATGTATCAATCACCAAAATTAACTCTCTAGGGGTCGATAAGTATGTTTTATCACCTGCTTGTGGCGGCATTAACATCACTAATGCGTACTTATCTTGTTCCTGTTGTTGCGGCTGATTTTTTGCCTTTGGCTCTGCTTCGCTACTAACCCCTTCCCCACTAATTAACTTACCGCTAACGAATGGTGCTTTTGCAGGAGTATCGGTTTGAGGCACTTGGTGAGTTTTACCTTGCTGAGTAAATACAGCTGCAGTAGGTTCGCTGGCTTGCAAGGGCTGCCAGGTGAGCACAAAGTCACGGTTAGCTTTAACATCGTGCAACAATGTCACCTTAGCGGCGGCATCTTCCACCATATTAATGCTTACGCTATGATAAGGGCTGACGATGTTCTCAACCGCCATTGCCGCATCAAACAAAACCTCAATAGCAACAGTATTTTCGCTATCTGTGTTCTCGGTATAAGTATTTTCGCTATCTGCATTTTCAGTATCACGACTTCTGGTGACTTCCCCAATTGCCGCAACCTGTTGATGTAAGCTCCGATCAGACAAACTGTCAGTATTTGCCTGCCCCGCAACATATTGCTGATACTCCTCAGGCCGGATCTGCTTCATGATTTGTTGGCTCAGCGCCTGTGCTTCATTAAGCTTAGCGTGATCTTGGCTATTAAGCTCCGTTTGCTCAGGCGTATACCTTGGGGCTATAACCATAGGAAAACGCAAACTAAACTCGCCATCTCTATAATCAAGGGTTTCTTGATAGCTAAGCTCAACAATAAATTTTTCATTCGGTCCAAGGTTTGCCACCTCAGCTTTAAAAATATTTGCCCGTTTTTGCTCAAGTAAGCTGGCCTTCTTGCCTTGAGCTTTAGCTTGTTCAAACATGGCTTTGGCTTTTTTCTTTGGTTGGATCTGCCCTTCTATCACTCTATCGCCGATATAAAGCTTAAGCGTGTCAACCGCCGCTTCATTCGGTAATGGAAAAATATATTGACCATTAACCCATTGAGCCGAAGGATTGCTAAATTCATGACGCACAGCCACACGGTTTGTCCAACCAGAAACATGCATGCTCACTTTAGTCTGCAGTGGTAATGCCAGGCTCAATTCACCTTGCGCATTCTCAAACACTAAGCTGCCTTGTTTAATTTGATCTAAGCTAAACGGCTTGGCTATTACACCATTCACAGCTGTAGTTGTGTCTTCTATAGCCTCTGGTGTTGTTGCCAACGCCGACACATTTGCTGCGAACAATAAACACAACATCGATAATGTTATCGGCGCTCTTTTTAACATGGTGTTGGAGGCTAAAGGCTCTTTTGCCTTAAGTGTAAACAACCCAGTCATCTTTACTCCCTAATCCTTGTCAGCTATCTGCTGCGCACTGAGCCAACTCTGCTCTCAATGAATCAACTCAGTGTTTAGCAATCCTTTGCGGTTACTTGGCAGAAAATGCCGCTAACGAGCCATCTTGATTTTGTAGCTTTAGGGTCACTCGGCGATCAAAGAAATCATTCTCAAAGCTTTGCTCCGCCATTAATGGCAATGAATCACCGAATGCTTGATTATGTAAGCGCTGCTCAGTAACACCCTGTTCAATCAAATAGCTTTTCACTTCAGCAACGCGTTGCTCTGACAAAGCTTGGTTGTAATCGCCATCTCCTCGACGGTCGGCGTAGCCGGTTAAGTCCAGCGTTAACTCTGGCGATAATGACATTGCATAAGCAATATCATTTAGCTGACTCTGAAAATGTGGCTCAATAGTTGAAGAGCCGGTTTTAAACTGGATATTTAACCCTAATGCCAATTCCGTTAACTTCTGCTCTTGGGCCATTTTTAAATTAGTTAATTGTTGCTGCGCTTGCTCATACTGATCTGATAGCTCAACCAGCGACTCATTCTGCTGATTAAGAGCAATCAGCTGCTGCTCTTTTTCATCTAACATAGCTTGCTGACTTTTTAAGGCATCGTCATCTCCAACAGACTTCCCCACTAAGGTACCGGTGAAAGCGCCGATAATGGCACCAACAGGTCCCCCGACTACCGCGCCAAGTACAATGCCAGATGTAAGACCAATCAGTTCTTCGTTATTACTGCTACTTTCAACTTCAACACTTTGCTCAGCTGTAGCTTGGGTTGAAAATACTAATGCGCCAATAATGAGAGTAGAGATAAGTTGCTTTTTCATGGTGTTCCCCTTGAGATATTGATTTAATTGCGAATGGTCATAACCGGTCGCTAAATTAAGTTTGTTAAGTGCTGTTGTTTCGATGACTGTATTTAAACTGATTGAAATGGCTTTTAAGGGGAGCAAAAAAGGCGATTTCAGGGTCAATTGTGGCAACAAAATGGCAATCACGGTTCACGACTTCAAACCCAAGTATTTTGCTGTATAGTCACAACCCATTAGACAGATAAGGTGCAAGTAAAGACATCATGAAACGAATTGCTATAGTCGAAGATGAAGCGGCGATTAGAGAGAACTACAAAGAGGTATTGCAGCAACAGGGCTACTGTGTGCAAGCTTATGCTAACCGTCCGCAGGCCATGCAAGCATTTAATACCCGCTTACCCGATTTGGCGATTATTGACATTGGCTTAGAAAATGAGATTGATGGTGGCTTTACCCTTTGTCAGTCACTCAGAGCCATGTCGAGTACTTTACCAATTATCTTCTTAACAGCTCGCGATAGTGACTTTGACACAGTATGTGGTCTGCGCCTTGGCGCCGATGACTACCTAAGTAAAGATGTTAGCTTCCCTCACCTTATTGCACGTCTAGCAGCTTTATTTAGACGCTCAGATTTAAAAAATGTCAGCAGTGATGAGAGCCATATTGTTGAACATGGTTTATTAACGATTGACGTAAATCGTATGCAAGTGTTTTGGAATGGCGTACAAATTGAACTCACTGTGACTGAATTTTGGATGGTTCACGCGTTAGCTAAACGCCCGGGTCATGTGCGCCAACGCCAAGAGTTGATGCAAGAAGCTAAGATTTTTGTTGACGACTCTACCATTACCTCCCATGTAAAGCGTATACGTAAAAAGTTTATCGCACAGGATCCACAGTTCGATTGTATCGATACCGTGTATGGAATGGGTTATCGCTGGGATTCCCACAGTTAATTATTAAGTTTCGAGCTCAAATAATCAGTTCGCTGAGTAATATCATCATTTAGGTATTGGTTACACCATGTTTAATTTTCCCATAGGTCTGCGCACTAAAGTCGCAGTGTTATCGCTTTTCTTACTCTGCCTACCTTGGCTTGGGTACCAGTACGTATGGGAAATGGAAAAATACCTGCGCCACGGCCAAGAAAAAACATTGGAAGGCACCACCCAAGCCTTGGCAACAGCCCTACATGAGCGACCAAAGCTGTTTGATAGCCAAGCCAGCTTTTTAACACAGGTAGAAAAAGGCCGTGACTTGTATGCCTATCCGCTATCAGGCCCGATTCAACTCGATGGCAAGCTCAACGATTGGAACAGTTATCGCCACCGCACACTTAACTATGGCGTCGATAACCAAATCTATAAACGCGATGAGTCCCAGCCTCTACAGATGAGCTTCACTCATATGGTGGGCAAATACGCTGGCTACCTATATGCATTCTTTGAAGTCACAGATCCTAACGTTATCTATCGTGGTAAAAACAGCCTAAGCATAGATAGAAACGATCATATTGCCATTGCCACCCTCGCGCCCGATGGCCAGTTTCGTCGCTATATTGTGGCGACAACTCAAGATGGTTGGATAAGTGCGTTTGAGTTACCCGAAGATCCGGGGCTATCAAAACCGGTTACCCCTGAAGTTAAAATCCAAGGTAAGTGGACTAGAAGCAAACAAGGTTATAATGTTGAGCTACGTATCCCGCTTAATATGGTCGGTAGCAAGCTTGGCTTTGCTGTTTACGATGTAAACGATAGCAAAACTCGCGCTCTTGATGCCGTTGTCGGTACCTCTGCCATCGATGATGTCAGTAAGCTCGGTACTGTATTGGTACCATCACCAGAGATAGAAAGCATTATTAAAGGCATGAGCCATAATAGCTCACGTATTTGGGTCGTTGATAAACACGGCCGCGTATTGGCAAAGTCTGGCGATATTCGCTCAGATAACAGCGTATGGTCACGTTCATCGATTGATAAAGAAGATAATTCCGGCTGGGGTAAGTTTAAGCAAGAATACTTACGCCCACTGTACTACAAAATACTGACCATCCCCGCCAAAGACTTTATTGATTCCTTACAAGACTCTACGGTGCTTCAAGGCAGTCATATCACCAAAGCGCTCAATGGTCAGCAAGGCTCAACTTGGCGCCTCACTCCCGATAGCAAAGCCGTGGTACTTGCCGCTGCAAGCCCTATTTGGATTGACGACAAAGTGATGGGCGTGGTGATTGCAGAAGAAACCACCCATGGTATTCGCACGCTCAGAAACAAAGCTTTAGAAAAGTTGTTCAACGTGATCTTAACCATCATGAGTATGGGCACCTTAGCGCTATTTTTCTTCGCCTCGAATATTTCAAGCCGTATACGTAAACTGCGCGATGAAGCTGAGCAAGCAATTGATAGCCAAGGGCGGATTAAAAATGAAATCCAGGGCTCTAAAGTACGCGATGAAATTGGCGACCTCTCAAGAAGTTTTGCCAGTATTGTTAGCCGCTTAAGTCAGTACACTCATTATTTAGAAAATATGTCTTCACGCTTGTCTCATGAGTTAAGAACCCCTGTAGCCGTGGTGCGATCATCGCTTGAGCACTTAGGACTGCAAGAGTTAAACCCTGATAGCCGTAAATATGTTGATCGGGCACAAGAAGGGGTTAATCGCCTCAATATGATCTTAAATAATATGAGCGAAGCAACCCGTTTAGAAGAGAGCCTCTCTCATGCAGAGCAAACTGTATTTCCTTTAGAGAAAGTCATCAGTGGTTGCATGCAAGGCTATCAAATGACCTACCCGGAGCAAACTTTTACACTCGATATCACACAAGAGAATATCCCTGTAAAAGGAGTGCCCGAGTACATTGCGCAGCTGATGGACAAACTCATCGCCAATGCACTTGAGTTTAGCCATAACAATACACCGATTGAGGTGTCGCTCAACCTAAAAGGCAAGTCTGCCGAGCTCAGTGTGTGTAACCAAGGACCAGCTTTACCCGAAAATATGGCAGAGCAGATCTTCGAGTCTATGGTGTCGGTTAGAGCGCAAAAAGCCCAAGATAAACCTCACCTTGGCTTAGGGCTTTATATTGCGAGATTAATTTGCCAATTTCACCATGGAAAAATCATCGCGCGTAATACCCAAGATAAACAAGCTGAGATCAATGGGGTGAAAATCACGATTAGTCTGCCTATTACCAAAACGTCGGCTTAAGCGTTTTAGCATTTTTGGATTACAGCCATAATGAAAAGAGCGACTGACGATAACACCCAAATCCAGTGTCAGTGGATCAGGTTATCATCGGTAACCAAAGTGGCTAATGCTGGCATTTGAGAAGCTGAACATATTGACACTTCCATTTAGCCGTTTAGATGTTAAGATGGCTAAAAATAAAACTGATGGAATTCACCCTATGAAAAAAGAAACACAAATAGTCAGTCTAGGCCGTGATAAAAAATGGACTCAAGGGGTGATTAACCCGCCAGTTTACCGCGCATCAACCATGGTGTTTGATACCATTGAAGACATGCGTTTTGCAGCTAAAAATAAAGCTAACGGCGAAATGTTTTATGGGCGACGTGGTGGCCCAACTCACTTTGCGTTCCAAGCTGCAATTGCAGAACTCGAAGGCGGCGTGGGTACTGCATTATATCCATCAGGCAGTGCAGCCATCAGCAACAGCTTATTATCGTTTTTAAAGGCTGGCGATCATCTGTTAATGGTTGATAGTGCCTATGAACCGACCCGCGATCTTTGTAATAAGCTACTGGCAGGCTATGGCATTGAAACCACTTATTACGACCCAATGATTGGCGCAGGTATTGAAGCACTTATTCAGCCTAATACCAAAGTGCTATTTCTTGAATCTCCAGGTTCTATCACCATGGAAATTCAAGATGTACCGACACTCAGCCGCATAGCCCACCAGCACGATATCGTTGTGATGCTCGACAATACCTGGGCCTCCCCCATTAATTCCCGCCCTTTTGAAATGGGCGTCGATATCTCGATTCAAGCCGCGACTAAATACATTGTCGGTCACTCCGATGTGATGATGGGAACAGCAACCGCAAATGCACAGCATTGGGAACAACTGCGTGAAAATAGCTACTTGCTAGGCCAATGTACTTCTCCCGATGACGTATATCTTGCAAGTCGTGGACTGAGAACGTTAGGTATTCGCTTAGCCCAGCATGAGCAAAATGCCCTTAAAGTCGCTAATTGGTTGGCGACTCGCCCAGAGGTCGATCACCTGCGACACCCAGCATTTGAATCATGCCCTGGTCATGAGTTCTTTAAACGTGACTTTAGTGCCTCAAACGGTTTATTTTCATTTGTATTAAAACAAGGTGACGTGCGCTCTATCACCGCCTTTGTTGAAAATATGCAGCACTTTAAAATGGGCTTTTCATGGGGTGGATTTGAAAGTTTAATTCTTGGCGTATTTGGCATTGATAAGCTACGTACTGCAACTCAGTGGGACAGCAGTAAACCATTAATTCGTTTACATATTGGTCTTGAAAATGTCGATGACTTAATTGCCGATTTAGACGCTGCCTTTGAGCGTTATAATCAAGTACTCAATAATCGATAAAGCCAATAATAGAGACTAAATAAGCCAGCTTAATGCTGGCTTTTTATTAACCTTACAAACCGCCTTAATCACTAGAAAATGAATGACTCCTTCCCCCTACATTTATAATAAAAATATAAAGATAAATGTAACTTCACTTCTATCGACTCTTGATATTTATCGCGCATTGCTTAAAGTATTAGCAACAAGTCGTAACGTATTCACAACCTTCTAAGGTCGCGTTCGATACAGAAACTCATAATAATGGTGTAATACCTTGAAAAATAATTGTTTCGATCGCCCAATAATCATTCTGTCAGCGCCACGATCCGGCAGTACACTTTTATATGAAGTCTTATCTAAAAATAGTCATTTACTTTCCATTGGAGGCGAGAGCCATGCAATCATAGAAAGTATTCCGGGACTAAACATCGCCTCAAAAAACTTTGAATCGAATGCATTAACGGCCGATGATGCCACGCCAATAATAACAGAAATGCTTTACAGCGGTTTTAAGAAGAACCTTCAATCGTCAACAGGAAGTAAAATATCCCCTGTAGATAAAGTCAGGTTTCTTGAGAAAACTCCCAAGAACAGCCTACGCATTGACTTTATAAACCAACTTTTCCCAGATGCACTGTTCGTTTATCTTGTTAGGGATCCGAAAGAAAATATAAGCAGTATTATGGAGGCTTGGCGTTCTAACCGTTTTAGAACTTACCCAGGGCTCCCCGGTTGGAATGGCGATTGGTCGCTATTATTGCCAAAGAACTGGAAACAGCTTCTTGGGCAACCACTGCAAAATATTGCGGCATTTCAATGGTGTGAAGCTAATGAATCCATTATTAGCTCACTACAAAAACTTCCCAAAGAACGATGGAAAATAGTCCACTATGAAAACTTAATCAACGATACCACCACAACATTAAAGTCCATCTGCAACTTCGCTCAGATCCCTTTTGATCAGCAACTACAACAAGCCTGCAGCCAGCCATTACCCCACTCTCAATTTACGTTATCAGCACCCAAAAAAAATAAGTGGCTAAGTAATTACCAAGAAGTTCATTCTGTTTGGCCCAGCGTAATGCCTACTCTGCAACGTATTAACTCGCTGCTTAGCCAAGACAAGCAACTCTTGCTCGCAGAAGAATGGCAGCAGCTACAAGCTCAAAGCAGTATTCAAAAATCAGCTAACACAGTGATAAATCATAACAAGGTACCAAGAAATGCAGACTGCCCTTGCGGATCAAAAAAGCGTTTTAAGCATTGTCATGGTCAACTAAGTTAGACCTACATACGCCATAATAAAGAGAAAATAACAATGAAATTGGCTCAAGAGTTTTACAAACTTCCACTGACATTTGATATTGAACGCTTAAAGCAAGAAGTATCAAAGTTTACCGAGCAAGAATGGGTTGCCCATCATGAAAGCTTCAAAGGCAACTCAGCAATCCCTTTGGTGTCAGTAAATGGTGAATTTAATAACGACTTTAAAGGACAGATGCTGCCTACATCGGCTTTGGAAAAATGTGCTTATATACAGCAAGTGATAGCCTCTTTTGACGAAGTGATTGGTCGTTCTCGCTTAATGCGATTAGGCCCTGGAGCTGAGGTGCCACTACATTCAGATATAAATTACCACTGGTATAAACGTGTTAGGATCCACATTCCTATTATTACAGAGCCAAACGTAGAGTTTCATTGTGCTGACAAACAAGTACATATGGCGGCTGGTGAGTGTTGGATATTTGATTCTTGGAAATATCATAGAGTTGCTAATTTAAGCGACTGTCACAGAGTCCATTTAGTGATCGATATTGCTGGTTCAAGCCGCTTTTGGGAGATGGTGAACCAACGTGCTGCCATTTTTGAAAACCAATTCAACCATTTAAATAATGTCAAACACTTACCCTACTCTTCAGATAATCCAAGTCGATTCATAACCGAAAAGAGCAACTTTCCGATCATTATGCCACCTGCCGAAATAGAACTCTTGGCTCAAGATCTGTTTACAGAGATTACTTCTTTTGTTAGTAACAATAAGCAAGAGGTCGATGCTTTTACTCAACGAGTCACTAACTTCTACCTTGATTGGCGAGAAGTATGGTCACAATACGAATGCGATAAACAAGGTTGGCCCAAATATCATCAGTTACGACAAGAGTTATTACAGAGTATTGCATCCTTAAACGATAAGGTAAAAGTTGATGAGAGTACTTCCGCTGCTACGATTTTACTGCATTTAATCGTAGGGCCAGCAATGAGTACTGAACTCGCTTCTCCTTCGAATACCGGCAAAACAGCGGCAGCTTCGAATATTCAGCAAGCAACCTCTACATCATCTAAACAATCAACAGCTAGTTTAAGTCGCAATAGCGATTGTCATTGTGGTTCGGGGAAAAAATATAAACACTGTCATGGTCAATTAAGCTAAATTGACATAAAAAAGGCCAACACCCGATTAACGTGTTGGCCTTATATTTACATTCATATTGGTTATCTAAAGTAATATTGCTTAACCTTAGCCGCAATACCTTCAAACACATGGTAATCTTTTCCCATCGCTTGTCGGTATTTATCACGCATACCAATAGCTTTAACATTCATTGGTCGTCTTACTTGTGCCGCACTTGGTGTTAATACTGTTCTTTTAGATTGATGAAAATCAATACATTCTTGCATGAAATCTAACGAACAATAGTCCAAAATCCGGCGAATTTGTGTTTCAGGGTCATTAACCAAAGTTTCAAAGCTGACATGGCATAATTGCTCACCGTACAACCTATCCCAATGTTGCATGATATCGTGATAAGCATTCCAATAGATCTCAATACCTTCAGTGCTATAAGAGTAATCATGACCCCGACTAAAGTGCTGTTTGAAGACACTAATCGCATTATCTGTTGTATGCCTAATGACATTAATTATCTTTGCTTCGGGAAACAGTGTCTTAATTAAGCCTATATGCAGAAAGTTGTTTGGGTTTTTATCAATAAAATACGCAGCTTTCTCATCAAGATATGGCTCAACCTCTTTTAAATAGCTTTGCCGCATCTGGCTTACCATTTCAGTGCTTAAAGCTTGAAGGTTTTTTACATACCCCCCAGACATTTCCAGTTGTAATGCAATACGCTCTATATAGGGTAACTCGTCGGTGGCTTGTACTTTGCTATGGCTTGCTAATATCTGCTCTACCAGAGTTGTGCCTGAGCGCGGCATACCAACTATAAAGATAGGGATCTGCGATTTATTGGATTGTGCTACATCTATCGAATTATTAGCCTGATATGTCTTAAGACTTTTGATGATATGCAAAAAGCTTTCTTTCTTAAAAGGCCTTGCAGGGCTTAATAGCTGGTTCGCTTGAGTCATTGACTGGTAGGCTTTGTTAAACTCTTGCTGTTGTTCCCAGAATCGGCCTAAGGCAAACAACATCAATGATCGGCTGGCTAAAGAAATATTACTTGCTGCTAAATATGTCTCAATATTGTTTCGGTCTTGCTCTGTCATTTGATAACTTTTTAAATCAGCAAGACTCCAATACCCGGTAGACTGATGCTCAGGGGCTTGCAAAATATATTGATGATATAGCTGTACCGCTTTATCCGTATCACCTTTAGCTTTATAAACATGCGCTAGGTTCAGCAAGCATGCTTTATCAACAAACTCCTGATCTACACACTCTCTCAACGACTGCTCAGCAATCGAAACATTACCATTTTGCAGTGCAGTCATACCAAGCTTAAAGCGAATACCGAGATCACTTGGAAGTAAACTCGACAAAGTTTGATAATAATCAAATGCTTCAAAAAAGCGCTCTTTACTCTCTGCTAGCGAAGCTAATCCTTGTAAGGACTCTTGGCAATTTGGAGATAAAGCTAAAGATTTAGAATAAAATTTGTATGCTTCACCCACGTCATTTTGCCTCATAGACAATTTGGCCAATAAAAGTAAGGCATCCAAATTATCAGGATTTTTACGAATAACCTTTCTGGCATAAATTCCTGAAGAAGAAAACTGTTGCGAAGCAAAAAAGCTTATTGCCTCTTTTAGGTACTGCTCTTCTCTAGACAAGTGTTACTTCCTATTATAATTATTTGTGGATTCGATGAAGGGCTTGCATGTAACTTAAATGTTATTTTATGTGTTAACCGATTGCAATCGCTAAAATATATACAAAAAAAGACCACTTTTAAAAGTGGTCTTTTTAGTTAATTTCTATTCAAGGGCTCTATCCAAGCCTCTGTGCCGTAAAGCGGCACGGTTGACAGCGCATGCTTATGGCTACCATTAGTCTCTTTAGTTGAATATGACAGATAGAGTAATGTTTGATTTTCTTTATCATAAATGCGGCGCACTTTAAGCGACTTAAATAAAATGCTTAGTGACTCTTTAAATACCACCTCACCATTTTTACTCTTATCAATATTAGCAATTTCTGCTGCGGTTATTGGCCCGGTTTGACGACAAGAAATGCTCATATCAGATGGGTCTGCAAGACTTAAATCCGCTTCAATTCGGCTAATATGACAGGTCACTCCTGGTATTTTAGGGTCATGGCGTGCATCAATAATCACATCTTTTGTAGTAAATAAGCCTAAACTCACTTTACCCACATCATCGCCACACCCACTTAAACTTAATACTAAAGCCACAGCTAAACTAGCAGTGCAAACCAGCTTTTTTGTCAAACCTGTCATTTCAATTTCCTTAAGAAAAGCGATTCAATATTAAATCGTTTTACATTTATCCACGTCATTATGCCAATAATACGGCTTAAGCAAATACCCTTTGCGCCCAGCGTGTCAATCCAGCAGTAACACTACCAAAGTGATCACCGACCACAATTGGGATCTCAGGGAAAAGTCCAGAAATTCGCTTATAGATAGCAGGGCTGCGCGCTGTACCACCTGTCACATAAATCCTGTCAGGCATCACACCCGATTGTTCTAGTGCTTCACGCATCAAAGCTTCAACCTTTGAAAGAGGCATGGTGATTGCCGCTTCAAAATCGCTGTCACTTACCTTAGCATGTAATCCATTGTGGATATAATCCAGCGGAGTATCAACGCTATTAGCATCAGATAAGGCGATTTTACTTTGCTCAGCACTGCGTACAATTTTGTAACCGAGCTGCTCTTTTTGAACTTTTAGTAGACGCTGAATAAGCTCCGGATGCTGGGCATCTTTAATCAAATCTTCAATCAGCTTTTTAGAGCCGAGAGCACTGAAATCTCGCTGTGCGCTAATATCATTAACCGCAACTGCATTCCAAAAAGGCTTACTCGGCACAGGTAATTTATTAACCATCAAGCTACCAAGGCCAAGGTGTGGCATAAATGACGCCATCGACAACGCAATATCTAAATCGTTACCGCCAATGCGTTGACCACTATGACCGAGAAAATCAGCACTGCGGTCACGATTATCAATATGATTAGGTCCCATCTTCACCATCGAGCAATCGGTAGTACCACCACCCACGTCAACCACCAATACCGTCACGTTTTCATCAAGTGACGCTTCGTAATCCATTCCGGCAGCTAATGGCTCGAAAAGAAAATCAACTTCGGTGAATCCTGCTCGCTTGGCCGCTAAAGAAAGTATCGCTTCTGCTTGTAGGTTACTTTGCTCGCCGCCAATACCCTGAAAGTTCACCGGACGGCCAATCACCGCATGAGTAATTGTATTGTTACCTTGTTTAAGTTGGCTTTCAGCTTGCGTCTTAATATGCATCATCATCAAGGTGACAATGTCTTCAAACAAAGCAATCTGGCTTTCACGAAGACCTGTAGCCCCTAAGAATGATTTAGGAGAACGTACATAAAAGCCTTCATCTGGCATTTCGAGATACGCTTCAATAGCCTGTTCCCCCACAAACACGGCTTGTTCATGAGGTAATAAATCTAGATCGCGTCTAGCCGCTGCAGCGCGACTCAATTGCGCCGAGCGCAAACGTGTGTATTCTGCCTGTTCAGCTTGAGACAGCTGTTTTAATACTGCTTCAGCAATGAGCTCCCTATCCATCGCATAAAGAGTCGAACTCATATATTTTGAGTCGCCAGATAAGGGCATTAACCTTACGTCATCGCCTTCAATCACACCGATAGCGCAATTAGCACTACCGTAGTCAAAACCTACAAACATTCCCTTATCCTTTAAAGCGTAAAAAAGCCGTGCAAAATAGCACAGTCAGACCAGAGTAAAAAGCGCATTTTAAAAATAAAAAAAGCAGCCATTGGCTGCCTTTAAATATGTGCAAACGATTACTGTCTATATCGCGTTATGATGCTAATTACATTCGCTATGTTTACTTAGCATTTTGCGCTTTTTTAAGCTGCTCTTTCTGATTCCTACGCACTTTAATGACTTTGCTAACATCACTACCAATATGCGCTTCTCCGCGCTGCTTAGACAGCTGCATTTGACGCTCTCTTTCAATAAAACGCTGACGTTGCTTTTCAGTGGTTTTATCGATGCAATGAACACAACTGACACCTTGTACAAAGCTGTCTAATGCCATTTCTT
This sequence comes from Shewanella sp. 10N.261.52.F9, assembly GCF_041471165.1. Taxonomy (NCBI): domain Bacteria; kingdom Pseudomonadati; phylum Pseudomonadota; class Gammaproteobacteria; order Alteromonadales; family Shewanellaceae; genus Shewanella; species Shewanella sp. 10N.261.52.F9. The sequence continues at coordinate 42,862 of NZ_JBFRNX010000034.1, read as the reverse complement.
CTGCAGTTACAGGCATACGGCACGCATTACATTGATCATATAGACCTTTCTCTAAGTCATGATTAACCGCAACACGATTATCAAAAACAAAGCATTCCCCCTGCCATAGACTCTCTTCTTGCTCAACTTCTTCAAGGTACTTTAAAATCCCGCCTTCTAAATGATAAACCTCATCAAAACCTTGCTCCTTTAGATAAGCGGTTGATTTTTCACAACGGATACCGCCGGTACAAAACATTGCCACTTTTTTGTGTTTAGCAGGGTCAAGGTTTTGCTTGACGTATTCTGGAAACTCTCTGAAGGTTTCAGTTTTCGGATCGATGGCGTTTTTAAAGGTACCGATCTGCACTTCATAATCGTTCCGAGTATCAACCAACATTACATCTGGATCTGAAATCAATCGATTCCAATCTTTGGGCTTAACGTAAGTACCAACAACTTTATTGGGGTCAACACCTTCAATCCCCATCGTTACAATTTCTTTCTTCAACTTCACTTTAGTCCGGTAAAACGGCATAGCATCATCAAAAGAAAGCTTATGAACAATATTATTTAGCCCCGGCTGCTTAGCTAACCAAGAGAGAAGATTATCAATTGCAGCTTGTGAACCTGCAACAGTACCGTTAATTCCTTCTTGAGCTAACAATAAGGTGCCTTTCACTTCTGAATCTTGCATCACTTTTAGCAGCGGTGCTTGCAGAGTTTCAAAGTTAGGCAAGCTAACAAATTTGTACATGGCGCATACTACAATTTTTGACATGTCTATCCCTTTTTCGGCTTTCTGAAGCTTAATCTCCAGTGCTATTAACTTTGGCCGCAAACGTGAGCGACCACGCAAATTCGCGGCGAATTCTACCTGAGTCACACAGAAACAAACAGGTACAAAAAGTAAGGTTAATTAATCTAGCTGAGAAATCACTGCGGCTAGATTACAGCTAAGGATCACTCAATTAACGACAGATTTGATATGTAAAAATAGATTATTGATTGTTTTTTGACGTTTAACAGTTAAGAATATGCCTTATAAAACTATAAAAATAAGTCCTACATATGTCTTTTCCTACTCTCTACTCATTCCGCCGCTGCCCTTATGCTATGCGTGCAAGGCTTGGCATACTATTATCAGAGCAATCAGTTAACTTGCGAGAAATAGTGTTAAAACATAAGCCCGAGGCGATGTTAGTTGCATCACCTAAAGGCACCGTTCCGGTACTGATATTGCCTGATGCAAGCGTGATTGAAGAGAGTATTGAGATCATGTGCTGGGCACTAATGCAACATGACCCGCTGAATTTGTTATTAAGTGAAGCGCCGCAACAACAAGAGATAGCCAAAGCTCTAATTCATACCAATGACCATAGCTTTAAACCTTGGCTAGATAAGTATAAATACGCAGATAGACACCCAGAGCACAGTGAGCAGTATTATCGACAACAAGCTGAGGTATTTATTGCGCAACTAGAAAGTATATTGGCAAAGCACTCGCAATTAATGGGTGATAAGGTATCCATTGCCGATTACGCCATTTTTCCATTTATTCGCCAGTTCGCGTCCGTAGACAAATTTTGGTTTGACGCCAGTCATTACACGCATCTTAAAAAGTGGCTAAAGTTTCATATTGAAAGTGATGCATTTACACAAATAATGAAAAAGTATCCGACATGGCTAGAAAGCGGTAAGAGTTTTGAGTTTGGTAAACACATCGCAGTTTAAACTTGCTAAAAAAGCAAAGATTAAGTTTGATAGTGTGGCGTCGAAGCTCAATAAAATGAGTGACGCCACAAGCAGCCAACTCTAACCAAATTTAAACACCGTCAAAGCGACAGCTTCAAGTTAGCCTTATTCGATACTGCATTACGCTAGCGAATAATCAGTGGAATAGTCACTAACAAGAGGCCTGACATCACTAAATTGAAGCCTTTACGTCTTTTTGTAGTATTGAGTTTACGCCTAATTGTTGCTCCCAATATCACCCAAGTAAATGATGCTGGAAAACCAATAATATTAAAAATGAATACTCCTGCAATAGCACTTAACCAATAAGCCTCTCCTCCAATAGTAAATGCGGTGCACAAGGTAATTGTTGCCATCCACGTCTTAGGGTTTATCCATTGAAATAAAGCAGATTCTTTTACTGTCATAGGTTGCCGTTCGGCAACAACGAGCTCGTTATCTACAGGCAAAGTAAACACTTTATAGGCCAGAAACAATAAGTAAGCTAACGAGGCAAATTGCAGTGCTTGATGCATAACAGGCCAAGTTTCAAAGACCCCGCCTAACCCAAGCAGAATCGACACATGCAGCAAAGTTTGCCCAACCCTAATACCAATTAAATGAGGCAAAGTACGCCTTATGCCAAAGTTAGCACCAGATGTCGCTAACAGGACATTATTAGGCCCTGGAGTCATTGTCATTGTTGCGCAAAATATCGCAGCTGAAATCATTAATGGCCAAATGCTTTCCACTTTACTACCTCCAAAATTTAACGATATTTTCGATATCAAATATCATTCTATAAAGTTAAACCCAACAATTGTACGCGTACAATTACTAGACAATTAAACTAATAGGTGCATACTAACGCCAACAATTATGAATACAATGGTTTTATTGTTATGGGTACAATTTGGACGCCGAAACTAAACAGTTATTCTGGAGCTAAGTATTTAAGACTGGCACAAGCAGCAGCAGACGCCATCAACCAAAAAGAGTTATTAGCAAACACCAAGTTACCGCCACAAAGGCGCTTAGCTGATGCGTTAGGTGTTACGGTAGGGACGGTTACTCGAGCTTACGCAGTACTTGAACAACGTGGCTATGTATACGCAAAGGTCGGCGCTGGGACATTTGTTAGAGCTGAAGAAAGCGAATTTAAAAACAAACAAATCAATTTCGCAACTTGCCAGCCACCATTAACTAATCAGATTAGCGTGCTAAGTGACGCTATGAGTCAATTGGCAAAATCTCCTCAGCGTTTAACACAGCTAATGGCATATCATGGTGAGCCCTTAAAGGAGCATCAACTTATCTTTAGCCAATGGCTACACAAACGGGGGATTACTCAACAACCTGAGCAAATTGTGTTTACCCATGGTGCACAACAAGGGATTTTTGCGGTACTAAATGGATTAATGCAAGCCGGTGACACCTTACTTTGTGAGGGTAATTGCTACCCCGGGATCCATACCGCAGCAGTACAACTGGGGATTAACATTGAGCCTATTACGCTAAGTGATGAAGGTTTAGACTTAAGTGAACTTGAACAAAAGATTATAGCTCACCAACCGAAAGTACTTTACATTACGCCGAATAACCAAAACCCAACTTGTATTCAATACAATTTATCCCAACGCCAAGCTATTTTAGCGTTAACTAAAAAATATAATTTAGTGATCTTGGAAGACGATGTTAACTATTGCCTTAGTAGCGAATGGCATTCGCCTATTTGGTCAATAGAGCAAGGATCCGAACAAAGTGAAGACCCTGGACATGTAATCTACTTATCAAGCTTATCAAAAGTCTTTTGTGGTGGATTACGCCAAGGTTTTTTACTGGTCCCAAATCTATATGCTCTTAAAATCAAACAGGCTATTCATAGCCAGTGCTGGATGATATCACCTCTCAATACAGAGCTCGCTTGTCGGGTTATTCAAAACCCTGAGTTCATGGGGCAGCGTGAACAAGTTATCGCACAAAGACAGCAACTCTGTATTGAAATGGGGCAAAGATTAGGACTAAAACAAAGATGGCGAGGTTTAAATGGTTGGCTCCAATTAGCTTTACCTTTAAAAGCCCATCATGTGGTTACCGCACTTGCGCAAAAAAATATTCTCGTTAGAAATGGGGATGATTTTAATAACCACCAAAACTTTATACGACTTAGCATAGGTGATGCAGCAGATGATAAAATATTCGTCCAACAACTCGCTATTATCGAAGCCTGTATTAAGTCTTTAAGCCAGACGGCCTATTCTGTTGTTTAAGCCAAAGCACACAAAAAAAGCCGCTATGCGCGGCTTTTTGTGTCTCATTACATCTGTCGGTCAACCCTGACGAAACCTTTTAAATAAACGACCCTGACGTCATCATTTACATTAAATACCATTCCGGGGTCCAAATCTTGAATAACCATAACTTGCTCGCCAGTATCTAGGGTTATCATCATTTCAACCAATCTTAGTTCTTGATAATACGAGCTGTCTCCATAGCGATTACCGACGCCCGCACCAAGTAACGCACCTAGTACTGTTGCCACATCTTGACCGGAACCTCCTCCGAACTGATGACCAACCACACCACCGATTAACGCACCGCCAAAGGTTTTCCAGCCCGTATTTTGGTCTTCAACCAATTGCTTTTGTGTAATATTGCGTACTGAGGCGACTTGACCAAACTCGACTTTTTCTACAGGAACAGCTTGATTACGGTCGTAAGGCGCGGCAATTGTCGCTTGTGTAACAAAAAACAAACAGATAACAGTGAAAACAATAAGATGAGGTTTCAACATAAGACTTTTTCCGCTAACTTTAAGGATAAGTATATTTATTAATCTTACTCAATTGTGAACTCACTGTCCTATTTAAATAATGATCAGCAAGGTTTTCCACCTCCTGAACAAGCATTAACTGATCCTAACGGGCTCTTAGCTGTAGGCGGTGACTTGCGACCTGAACGTTTACTAAACGCCTATTATAACGGCATATTTCCCTGGTTTAATTTTGATGATCCTATCCTTTGGTGGTCTCCCGATCCCCGAGCTGTTTTTGTTCCAGGGAATATGAGAATAAGCAGGAGTTTAATTAAGTTCCTAAGAAAGCAAGATTGGACCTTCACTATCAATCATAGTTTTAAAGCTGTAACAGAAGGCTGTGCAGCACCTCGTTCAGGCCAAGATGGCACTTGGATCTCGACTGAAATCCAGCAAGCCTACCTAACATTACATCAACAAGGCCATGCGCACTCACTAGAAGTTTGGCAGGGTAACCAATTAGTCGGCGGGCTTTATGGTTTAGCTATTGGCCAAGTTTTTTGCGGTGAATCTATGTTCCACCGCGCAACTAATGCCTCGAAAGCTGCTATGATCGTATTACAGCAACATCTGCAGCGCAGTGGCTTTAAGCTTATTGATGCGCAAGTGGTAAACCCACATTTAGACAGCTTAGGAGCAAAGTCTATTAGACGTGAAGACTTTATTAGGCTATTGACCCATTTAAGAGATGGTCAAGTACACCCCGATAGCTGGCGTAAAACCGAGGTACTCCTTGAACTCTAAATCTAGACACGTCACAGTAGGTAGAACCAAAACCTTTCCTTGCAGTTATTTAGATGATCAGCAAGAGCAACTCATGGTTTTACAAGAAGATGTTATCGATGTGAACTTATTCGAGCAACTGCTCGCACTTGGGTTTCGTCGCAGTGGCAGTATGATCTATAAGCCGCAATGCCCACAATGCAGTGCCTGCCTGCCAATCCGCTTATCTATAGATGATTTTTCATTATCTAAGCGACAAAAACGCACAATGAAGAACAATCAGGATTTAAGCTGGAAGATCGTTGAACACAAAACTGAGCAGCAATATGCGCTTTATGAGCGTTACGTAAACACTCGCCATCATGACGGTTCGATGTTCCCAGCAACGCCTGAGCAATACGATAGTTTTGCGACAGCGACTTGGATGCAACCACTATTTATCGAACTTCGGCTTAGCGATGAGCTAATTGGTGTTGCAATTACCGATGTTTTGCCTCACAGCCTATCTGCAATCTATAGCTATTTTGCTCCAGAATACGATAAGCGTTCATTAGGTAGCTTACTCATTTTACTGCAAACTCAAATTGCTAAAATGATGAAAAAACAATTTCTGTATCTTGGCTATCAAATTGATGAGTCTCGAAAAATGAATTATAAGCGCGACTATCGCCCTCACCAAATCTTGACTCAATCAGGCTGGGTAACTGAGATTAAGATCAAAAACCAGTGAATTAAACCGTAACTAAGCTGTAGATAGCGTATATACTCAACCTTTGCTTTACAGCAGCACCAATTTACGGCATGATGTGCCCGTTTTATTATTTGAAGGCTAACAGGATAACTGATTAATGGCGAAAGAAGACAACATTGAAATGCAAGGCACAATCCTTGAAACCTTGCCAAATACAATGTTTCGTGTAGAACTTGAAAATGGTCATGTCGTAACGGCACACATTTCAGGAAAAATGCGTAAAAACTACATCCGTATTTTAACGGGTGACAAGGTAACGGTTCAGCTGACACCTTACGATTTGAGCAAAGGACGCATCGTCTTCCGTTCACGCTAAGTTATTAGCCTACAACGTAAATTATAAAAAAGCCGGCAATGCCGGCTTTTTGTTGTCTATGATTTATGTGTTAGTTTACTTAGCTGACTTATCTTTAACAGAAGTAAGGAACCAATAACTCATACTTTCTGTTATTGGCTCTAATATCTCGTAAAAATAATTGGGTTGTGGCTTCTACGAGTGAGCAACCTTCTCAAGCGACTCAGTAGTAATCACAATCTCATCACCTTTCACATCTACGCGTGCGATACCGCCTTTCTCAAGCTCGCCAAATAAGATTTCATCAGCTAAAGGACGCTTAATCAGCTCAGTTACAACTCGCGCCATAGGACGAGCTCCCATTGACTTGTCGTAACCTTTCTCTGCCAACAAGGTTCTCGCTTCGTCACTCACTTCGAGTGTAACCGATTTATCATCTAGCTGTGCTTGCAGTTCAACTAAGAACTTATCGACAACTTTAGCAATAACCGTCATATCTAAGTGGTTAAACCAAATAATCGAATCTAAGCGATTACGGAACTCTGGTGAGAAGACTTTATTGATTTCAGATAACGCATCCTGAGTATGATCTTGCTGTTTAAAACCAATCGACTTACGAATCGTTTCTTGTACACCAGCGTTAGTCGTCATCACTAAGGTCACGTGTCTAAAATCTGCTTTACGGCCATTATTATCAGTCAGTGTACCGTGATCCATCACTTGCAGTAGCAAGTTGTAAACATCTGGATGGGCTTTTTCAATCTCATCGAGCAGCACCACACAATGTGGGTTCTTAATCACTGCATCGGTCAGCAAGCCACCTTGGTCATAACCCACATAGCCTGGCGGTGCACCAATTAAGCGTGACACAGTATGGCTTTCCATGTACTCAGACATGTCAAAGCGGACCAGGTTAAGGCTTAAACATTTAGCAAGCTGACTGGTAACCTCTGTCTTACCCACACCGGTTGGGCCGGCAAACAAAAAGCTACCTACAGGCTTATGCTCACCACCTAGACCGCTTCGAGATAAGCGAATTGCAGAGCTAAGCCCCTCAATCGCCTGGTCTTGACCAAACACCACCATTTTAAGGTTACGCTCAAGATTCTTAAGTAAGTCTCTATCAGAGCTCGATACCGACTTCTCAGGAATACGTGCCATCTTCGCGATAATTGATTCGATTTCAGTCTGACCAATGGTCTTTTTGCGTTTACTCGCTGGCTGCATCGCCATACGTGCACCCGCTTCATCAATCACGTCAATCGCTTTATCTGGCAAATGTCTGTCATTAATATGTTTGTCAGACAGTCTTGCTGCCACACTGAGCGCCGCTAAGGTATAACGCACGTTGTGGTGCTCTTCATACTTTGACTTAAGCCCTTGCAAAATCTTAGTCGTCTCAGCTACCGAAGGCTCATTAATATCAACTTTCTGGAAACGACGCGCTAAAGCTCGGTCTTTCTCAAAAATACTTTGATACTCTTGGAATGTGGTTGAACCCATGCAACGTAATTTACCTCCGGATAATAACGGTTTCAGTAAATTAGACGCATCCATCACGCCACCAGACGCTGAACCGGCACCGATAATCGTATGGATTTCATCGATAAATAAAATCGCATGTTCATCATTTGCCAACTCTTTTAATAAGCCTTTGAAGCGTTTCTCAAAGTCTCCGCGGTATTTAGTTCCCGCAAGCAGCGCACCTAAGTCGAGTGAGTAAACTGTCGCTTTACTCATCACCTCTGGCACTTCTTCTTTAACAATTCGGTAAGCTAAGCCTTCCGCGATTGCGGTTTTACCTACACCCGCCTCACCCACTAACAGTGGATTGTTCTTACGTCGGCGGCAAAGAATTTGAATCGAGCGCTCAATTTCCTCGGTACGACCAATCAAAGGATCAATACTGCCGCTTTTAGCAAGTTCGTTCAGGTTAGCTGTGAACTGCGATAAAATACTGCGCTCTTCTTCAGTCTCGCTTTGATCTTCAATTCTGCTTGGCTCACCATCAGTATCAATGTCGTTTTTAGAAAATCCGTGAGAAATAAAATTAACGACATCTAAACGCGTCACATCGCCTGTGCGCAGCAAGTAAACAGCTTGCGATTCTTGCTCACTAAAAATAGCCACCAGCACGTTAGCGCCAGTCACTTCATTACGCCCAGATGACTGCACATGAAATACCGCACGTTGCAATACACGTTGGAACCCGAGCGTAGGTTGTGTTTCCTTTTCGTCTTCGGGATCAGAAATAATCGGCGTGGTTTGTTGAATGAAGCTGGCCACTTCATCCCTGAGTTTTTCTATATTTGCTCCGCAAGCAACAAGCGCCTCTTGTGCGGCCGGGTTATCGATTAACGCCAACAATAGATGCTCTACCGTCATGTACTCATGACGCGCATCTCTGGCTTGTTGAAAAGCCAGGTTTAAGGTGACTTCAAGATCTTTGTTTAGCATAAGCACCCCCTAAAAATTAACAACAGAGCAAAGCCAAATTAGGCTTCCTCTAAAGAACACAGTAACGGATGTTGGTTTTGTCTTGCAAATTGATTTACTTGCGCAACCTTAGTTTCTGCAATTCCAAATGGGTAAATACCGCAAATTCCTTTACCTTTATGATGGATTGCTAACATGATTTCCGTTGCTTGTTGCTCATCTTTCTTAAAGAACAGTTGTAATATCTCGATGACAAAATCCATTGGTGTGTAGTCATCGTTGTTTAAAATGACTTTATACATAGAAGGCTGTTTAAGCTCTGACTCAACACTTTCTTCTACGTGTTCAATATTTTCTGTTCTACTCATATCCCAATATTAGCCTCTAGTTTTGGCTTGTACCAATTGATTATGTAACTCAGTCTGTTTGTTGGACAAATTCTATCAAATTATACTCAGGTACGACTTGTTAAAAAATGTTACTTTTTTGTTAACTTTATCTTGACAACCACTTATTCAGCTTTCATTCTGTTCATTAAGCGAGGAGTTTCCCCGCTGATAAGTTTTACTATCTTACTGGGAAGTGGACAACAGAAGGAAGTGGAAGTATGGCAAGCGGAACTGTTAAATGGTTCAACAACGCCAAAGGATTCGGGTTTATATGCCCTGATGCTGGCGGTGAAGATGTTTTTGCACACTATTCTACCATTGAAATGGAAGGCTATCGAACGCTAAAAGCGGGCCAACCAGTCAGTTTTGAGGTAGAAGCAGGTCCAAAAGGAATGCACGCGTCAGCAATATCGCCAACGAACTAAAATAAAATTAGATAAACCCAGCTATATAAGTAAAGATATTTATATAGATTGGTTTATGTTGCGATACGAACATAAAAAGCAGAGTAGCTAAGCTATTCTGCTTTTTTATTGGTTAAATGCATCTCGCCACTACTGTAAACAACAAAAAGGCCTGCATTACGCAGACCTTAGAGGTTAAATTGAATCTATTGCTTTACATCACATGGGCGCTGTCAAATACCCATGTGACTCAAACAATTTTTCACTCAACCTAGCCAACAATAGCGTTCAATGTTGCACTTGGACGCATTGCAACTGACGCTTTAGCTGCATCCAAACGATAATAACCGCCTAAATCAACAGCAGGTCCTTGGACGCCATTTAATTCAGCAATAATCTTAGCTTCATTGCTAGTTAACGACTCTGCAAGTTGAGCAAACTCAGCTTGAAGAGCAGCGTCGTTAGTTTGAGCCACTAATGCTTGTGCCCAGTACATAGCAAGATAGAAGTGACTACCACGATTATCCAGTTCACCTACACGGCGTGAAGGCGACTTGTTGCTATCTAGGAACTGACCAATCGCAATATCTAACGTGTCAGCAAGCACTTGCGCCTGTGCATTGTTAGTCGTTTGGCTTAGGTGCTCTAAAGATGCGCCTAATGCTAAGAATTCACCGAGAGAATCCCAACGTAAGTGACCTTCTTTTTCTACCTGTTGCACGTGTTTAGGTGCACTACCACCCGCGCCAGTTTCAAATAAGCCACCACCATTCATTAGCGGCACAATTGATAGCATTTTAGCACTGGTGCCCAATTCTAGGATTGGGAACAAATCCGTTAGGTAGTCACGCAGTACGTTACCGGTAACAGAAATAGTGTCTTTACCTGCTTTAACGCGATCTAGTGTAAAGCGAGTTGCAGCAACAGGCGACATCACGTGAAGCTCAAGGCCTTTAGTGTCATGTTCTTGTAAGTAAAGCTCTACTTTCTTAATAATTTCAGCATCGTGGGCACGATCTGCATCTAACCAAAATACTGCAGGTGTGCTTGATAGGCGCGAACGGTTAACGGCAAGCTTAACCCAGTCACGGATTGGCGCGTCTTTAACCTGACACATTCTGAAAATATCGCCCACTTCTACATTGTGTGACATTAATACATTGCCGTTTTGGTCAACTACGTTAACCGTACCGGCTGCAGCAATTTCAAATGTCTTATCGTGGCTACCGTATTCTTCCGCTTTTTGCGCCATAAGGCCAACGTTTGGTACGCTACCCATAGTGCTAGGATCAAACGCACCGTTATTGATACAAAAATCGATAGTTTCTTGATAAACACCGGCATAACAACGATCAGGGATCATTGCTTTCATGTCTTTTAGTTGGCCATCAGGGCCCCACATTTGCCCTGAAGTGCGAATCGCTGCAGGCATAGACGCATCAATGATCACATCACTTGGTACATGTAAGTTAGTAATGCCACGATCAGAATCAACCATAGCAAGCTCAGCACGTTCGTTATAAACCGCCGCTAAGTCAGCCTCGATTGCCGCTTTTTGTTCTGCCGGTAATGTTGCGATTTTCGCGTAAACATCACCAACACCGTTGTTTACATCAACACCTAGCTGTTCAAACAACTCCCCGTGCTTAGCAAATACGTCTTTGTAGTAAACCTTTACCGCGTGGCCAAATAAAATTGGATCTGACACTTTCATCATTGTTGCTTTCAAGTGCAAGGATAATAATACATCTTGCTCTTTCGCCAGATTAGTTTCACGCTCGTAAAACTCAAGCAATGCTTTTTTGCTCATTACAGCTGAGTCAATCACCTCACCCGCTTGCAGTGCAATTGCGCTGCGCAATACATGCTCAGAACCATCCGTTTTATTCAGCACAATTGAGACGCTGCCAGCGTCAGCCACTGTGACCGACTTCTCGCTACCGTAAAAATCACCTTCGCTCATATGTGCAACATGCGATTTAGAGTCCGCTAACCACTTGCCCATTGAGTGTGGATTCTTCTGGGCAAACTTTTTCACAGAACCTGGTGCGCGACGATCAGAGTTACCTTCACGTAAAACTGGGTTTACCGCACTACCTTTAATCTTGTCGTAACGTGATTGAATGTCTTTTTCAGCGTCATTTTGTGGCTCATCAGGGTAACTAGGGATATCGTATCCCTTGTTTTGTAGCTCTAAAATACACGCTTTCAACTGCGGAATAGACGCACTGATGTTTGGTAACTTAATAATGTTCGCTTCAGGCGTTTTAGCCAGCTCTCCTAATTCAGCCAATGCATCATTAATGCGCTGTTCTGCTGTTAGGTTTTCAGGGAAATTAGCAATCACACGGCCAGATAAAGAGATGTCACGCGTTTCTACGTCAACACCTGCAGTTCGGGTAAACTTTTGGATAAGAGGCAATAAAGATAAGGTTGCGAGTGCCGGTGCTTCGTCAGTTTCGGTATAGATGATCGTTGATGTTTTATCGTTCATTTTGTGTCCTACATTGATTTAAATTTAAGATTTTTATAATAATTATTCTGTATTTTTACGATTAAAAAACTGTAACGGTCTTGAGTTATCACTTTGAATTGCTAGTGATAATTTATGCGATCTTGTGTGCAATAAGCCAGCGACATTATTCGCATACATCTCACAAATGAAAATAATTAGTTGCGGATCACACTTTTTAATTTGCCGACATCATAAAACATTCCGCGCAATTTTCAAATTCCACTAAAAGCCAATGCGCAGTACAATAGTGAAATAGCCCGTATAGATGAAAAGTATTCCAGCGTGACGCAGCCATTTTCAAAGAAAAGTACCAGTAATAAAAAAAATCCCCGCAGTGCACGTTCTAGCAATAGCGGTAATCGCCCAAGTAGTAACAACACAGGGGCGGGGAATTCATTTTCTCGGGCAGGCTTTAAACGTAAGAGCACGGCTAATCCCAAAAGCGTCGCCAATCCGATTATAGTGCTGTTTAACAAACCCTTTGATGTGCTTTGCCAATTCACTGACGAGCAAGGACGTCAGACCTTAAAAGATTTTATTCCTGTGCCTGGCGTTTATGCCGCGGGTCGACTCGACAGAGATAGCGAAGGTTTATTATTACTAACTAATGACGGTAAATTGCAGTCACAAATCACTGAACCTAAAAAGAAAACCTTTAAAACCTATTGGGCTCAGGTTGAAGGTTCACCGACTGAAGCGGCGCTTGAACAATTGCGCCAAGGTGTTGAGTTAAAAGACGGAATGACACTACCGGCTAAAATTAGCATTATGGATAAGCCCAAGGTCTGGGACAGAACCCCGCCTATTCGCGAGCGCGCTAATATTCCGACAACTTGGTTAGAAATACAGATCTGCGAAGGGAGGAACCGACAAGTAAGACGCATGACGGCGCATATTGGTTTTCCGACATTAAGATTAATCCGCTATAAAATAGGTCAATGGAGTCTAGATGATCTGCAAAACGGTGAATATCGTCAACTTGATATGAAAAACAAATCTGTGTGAGTAATTAGCCATGACTGAGCGCTACAAACCCAATACCACTGTCGCCTGCATTATTGAGGCTCAAGGTAAATACTTGTTAGTTGAAGAGCTCATTGACGGTGAAGTTAAATATAATCAGCCTGCAGGGCATCTTGAAGCCCATGAATCGATTATCAGCGCCTGCTCTCGTGAGGTATATGAAGAGACAGGCCTTAACCTTATCCCTCAAGGCTTGATAGGAATTTATCAATTTAGTGCCTGTGAATCACTCGCCTTTGTGCGCTACACCTTTTACGTTCAGCTTGACAAAATCATCACCTCAGCCCCTATAGATCCGGCAATTAATGCCTTAGTTTGGTTAACGCTTGAAGAAATTAATTCATTAAGCCCACAACTTAGAAGCCCGTTAGTCATTAAATCGATTAACGATTACTTAGCGGGGAAACATTTTCCTTTAGCGCTGCTTAATGACGACTATTTCTAACTTAAGTTTAAGTATAGGTGTGCAGACGCTGATTATCCGTTTGACTAGCGCTGGCGGATTGTCATCTGAAATGCCCTTATTTGCAGCAATTAATATTCATCAGTTTAAGCCCATTAATGGTTCAGTATGAGTGAATATTCAACGCCGTAGCAGCCAAAATAAAAGATAGCTCTTCACTAGATAGCCCAGCCTTATAATGCATGATAGAATATGCACCCGCAGAAAGCCGCGGCTTGAACAACGTATTTCGATTATCAATATTATTCATTGAGATACCGATTCGCAGCAATATTCAGTAAACACAAGGTTTTTTTAGGATTTATGACGTCAATCGAACCCACTCATCTTGGTAAAAAAGTCATCGTCGGTATGTCCGGTGGTGTTGATTCATCAGTTTCAGCCTACCTGTTAATGAAACAGGGTTATCAGGTTGAAGGCCTGTTCATGAAGAACTGGGAAGAAGATGACACGGATGAATATTGCGCGGCAGCAGACGATCTTAAAGATGCACAAGCTGTATGCGACAAATTAGGCATTAAATTGCACACGGTTAACTTCGCGTCAGAGTATTGGGACAATGTGTTCGAATACTTCTTAGCAGAGTACAAAGCCGGTCGTACCCCGAATCCAGATATCATGTGTAACAAAGAGATTAAATTTAAAGCTTTTCTCGAGTTTGCAGATGAAATCTTAGACGCTGATTACATCGCGATGGGCCATTATGTGCGCCGCCGTGATATTGATGGCACCAGCCAAATGCTGCGTGGCGTTGATGGCAATAAAGATCAAAGCTATTTCTTATACACATTAGGCTACGAGCAAGTTGCTCGCTCATTGTTCCCAGTTGGTGAGCTCGATAAGAGCGAAGTTCGCGAAATTGCTAAAGAAATGGGCTTAATCACTCACGATAAGAAAGACAGCACAGGTATTTGTTTTATCGGTGAACGTAAGTTTACTGATTTCTTACAAACCTTCTTACCAGCACAACCAGGCAACATCGAAACCAGCGAAGGCGAAGTCATTGGTACTCATCAAGGTTTGATGTACCACACCTTAGGTCAACGTAAAGGCCTAGGTATTGGCGGTCTTAAAAACAGTAATGAAGACCCATGGTACGTTGTTGAGAAAGATTTAGTCCGTAATGTATTGATTGTGGGACAAGGTGGTAACCACCCTCGCCTGATGTCAAATGGCCTAATCGCCAACCAGCTGCACTGGGTTGACCGTAAAGGCCCTGCTGATGGCTCAAACATCACAGTGAAAACACGCTATCGCCAACAAGATGTACCGTGTCGCGTTACCTATGACTGCGATGACGTGCTACGGGTGATTTTTGATGAACCTGTTGCTGCGGTAACGCCTGGCCAATCAGCGGTTTTCTATGATGGTGAAATCTGCCTAGGTGGCGGTATTATTGACGCACTAATAAGAGATTAATTAATGAGTGATCAGCTGTTTGAACGCACTATGGCCTTTGCTGGTATTTTACAAGCAGTGGCCCAAGTTCAATATATTGCAAGGCATGGTGATTCAGATAAAGACGCATTAGCAGCAAGCCTACAATCAGTATTAGTGACCAATCCAGAGTCGACAAGTGATGTCTATGCTGACAAATTTGCGCTAAGAAAAGGTTACGAGCTGATTGTTAGCCAGCTTGGCGACGCGAAGCAAAAAGACGTGGAAGTGACTCGCTATTTAGTCGGTATTCTAGCTTTAGAGCGCAAACTAACCCGCTCTTCAAACGCGATGGGCATGCTAAGCGAGCGCATTAACCAAGTTCACCGTCAACTCAATCACTTTGAGATCACCGACGAGCAAGTCATCGCAAATTTTGCCGGTATTTATAGCGACATTATTAGTGAACTTGGCCCTAAACTGCAGATCTCTGGCAATCCTGAGTTTCTTAAGCGTACCCAAACACAACATAAAATTCGCGCTTTATTGCTGTCTGCCATGCGCAGCGCAGTGCTATGGCGTCAATTAGGAGGCAAGCGTAGGCATCTTGTCTTCGCAAGAAAAACAATAGTCGATACAGCTATGAAAAGCCTCACCCTATAATTTTAAGCCTAGTTCACCAAGGAGCTTCAAATGGAACTTTCCGCACTAACTGCTATCTCTCCGGTAGACGGTCGTTATGGTAGTAAAACCGCCTCATTAAGAGGGATTTTCAGCGAGTACGGCCTGACCAAATACCGTGTTCAAGTCGAAATTAACTGGCTTAAGCTGCTTTCAAGCTGCCCAGAAATTGAAGAAGTTCCACCTTTTAGCGAAGCTGCATTGGCTTTGCTTGATCAAATTAAAGATAACTTTAGCGAAGCTGATGCATTGCGCGTTAAAGAAATTGAAGCAACAACTAACCATGACGTTAAAGCGGTTGAATACTTCATTAAAGAACGTATTGCCGATAACGCAGAGCTAGTTGCAATTGACGAGTTCGTGCACTTTGCTTGTACCTCTGAAGACATTAACAACCTGTCTCATGCTTTGATGCTAACAGAAGCGCGTGATCAAGTGATTCTGCCTTATTGCCAAAAAGTCGTTGATGCCGTTAAAGCGTTAGCACATGAGCATAAGTCAGTACCGTTAATGTCACGTACTCACGGCCAACCAGCTTCACCTTCAACATTAGGTAAAGAGATGGCTAACGTGGCTGTACGTTTAGAGCGTCAGCTATCTCAAGTTTCTAAAGTTGAAATCATGGGTAAGATCAATGGCGCAGTAGGTAACTACAACGCTCACATCTCTGCTTACCCAGAAGTTGACTGGCATGCTCTGTCACAGCGCTTCGTTACTAGCCTTGGCATTAACTGGAACCCATACACCACGCAAATTGAGCCGCACGATTACATCGCAGAATTGTTTGATGCCCTAGCGCGCTTCAACACAATCTTGATCGATTTCGACCGCGACATTTGGGGTTACATTGCATTAGGTCACTTTAAGCAAAAAACCATTGCCGGTGAAATTGGTTCTTCAACCATGCCACACAAAGTTAACCCAATCGACTTTGAAAACTCTGAAGGTAACCTAGGTATTGCTAACGCATTAATGCAACACCTTGCCGCTAAGCTTCCAGTTTCTCGCTGGCAGCGTGACCTTACCGACTCTACAGTGCTACGTAACTTAGGTGTAGGTATGGCGCACTCTCTAATTGCTTACCAAGCAACATTAAAAGGGATTAGCAAGCTAGAAGTTAACGAAGAACAACTTCGTAAAGAGCTCGATGGCAACTGGGAAGTTCTAGCAGAGCCTGTGCAAACTGTTATGCGTCGTTACGGTATTGAAAAGCCATATGAGAAGCTAAAAGAGCTAACTCGTGGTAAGCGTATTGATGGTGCACAGCTTGCAGTATTCATCGATGGTCTTGAGCTACCAGAAGACGTTAAAGTTGAACTTAAAAAAATGACTCCAGCTAACTACATTGGTCGTGCTGAAGCATTTGTTGACGAGTTAAACTAATTGGCTTTTTAGCAACTTGCTATTAAAGCGTCAATAAAGGCGTTAAGCTTAGGCTTAACGCCTTTATTTTATCTAAGATTTAGCCACTGCTTGCAGCAATATTTTTAATTTAAACCTTCTCCATCCAACAAGAGTAGCCTCCTCATTATGTTTAGTCTTAACTTTGATATCAGCGAATTTTTAACTCAATACTGGCAAAAAAAGCCCATCTTAATAAAGAATGCTTTTCCCAATTTTGAAGATCTTATTAGCGCAGATGAACTGGCCGGCCTTGCCTGTGAAGAGTCAGTGGCATCGCGAGTGGTAGTGACCAAGCCTAATGATTGGCAAATTATTGAAGGTCCGTTTGAAGACTATGAGCAATTTGGTGATGAGAACTGGCAATTACTGGTTCAAGCATTAAACCACTGGCATCCAGATTCAAGCGAATTTATTAATGCATTTCGCTTTATTCCTGACTGGCGCTTTGATGATTTGATGGTTTCTTTTGCCACGCCCGGTGGCGGCGTCGGTGCGCATATCGATAATTACGATGTATTTATTATTCAGGGCGAAGGTGAGCGCCACTGGACTGTGGGTGATAAAGGCCAATACGCCCCTAAAAATAACGATCCAACTACACCGCTAATTGAAGGCTTTGAGCCCATTATCGATGTGGTATTAGAAAAAGGCGATATGTTATATATCCCTCCAGGCTTCCCACATCAAGGTCAAACATTAACCTTAGCAATGAGCTACTCGATTGGCTTTCGCGCGCCAAGCCAGCAAGAACTGTTTAGCGAAATGGCTGATGCATTAATTGACGCCAATAGCGGATTAAAACGCTTCACCTCAAGCTATGAGCCAAAGCTTGCTAGCCAAATAAGTAGCTCGCAGCAGAAAGATATGATGGCATTGATTACTGAGCTCGCTGCAAACCCTAATTGTTACCAAGCCATGCTAGGTAAAATGCTAAGCCAAAACCGTTTTGAGCTCGATATTTGCGAACCTGAAGAGGCTTATACCAGCGATGATATCAGTGACTATATTGAACAAGGCGCGCTGTTATACCGTATTGGCGGTTTAAAGTTACTTAAACTTGAAGATGATAGTGAGTCTCGAATCTTTGTTAATGGCGAAGCCTTTGGTTATAGCGACGTGATTGACGCAGATGTGCAGCAACTATGCGAGCACTTCAGCTTTGATAATGCTCAAGCAGCACTCCTGATTCAAACAGCAGCAACACAAAGCTTATTACTTGAATTACTCAATCGTGGCTACTTCTATTTTGGCGAATAATAGAAAGTAAAAGTTGACCTATAATTGCATTCAAAAAAGGCATCTCATTAGATGCCTTTTTTATTAACTTTTGTACTTTTTAAGGCTGTGTGATTATGATTTGGCTTGCCAAATACTGTCATCAGCCTGCATCTTATATAAGCTCTCAGCACGTGAAACGAGTAATTCAGCAAATTTTGCCTGAGCAGGATCTTTAGTGAGTCCAGAACGCTGAATGTTTTCAGCCTTCATTTGCCACATCATTGAAAAATGGCGCACTGCATCACGTGCAGTCTCAGCAACACTAATTTCCACGTAATCAGACGGTAAATCGCCAGACATCACCCAATAAGTCTGTTTAGTTGGCTTTTTAGTATCAATTTTCCAAATGGCAACAAAAGGCGCTAAATAACGACTTTCTTCTGGATAAACCTTGTTAGGCATAATGCCTTTTTCAGCCAAAAACTTATTTGCTTTCTGAAATTGGGCTCTGGTCCACTCTTGAATTTGTTGTTCTTTATCTACTACTTCTTCAGCCATCAAAAACTTCCTTTCTTATTGTTATTTTGTCTCTGTCTCTTTCTAGATAATTAAAAATCTAGCGCTGCTTTCTGATTCAAATCAAGCAACAACTTTACGTTAACGTAAGGTGGAAAGCAAAATTGCCAGACAGATCACAAATATTCCGAATCTTTACTTTATTGAGAGTATCCCTAAATGCTATCGTTCTGCAATAAATATAACAAGTAGACTACTCTGTAATCCTACAGCGGCGGTCATTCGATGCTCAAAGCGGAGATCAACAAGTGGCAATTTTCAATCACATCTCTTTCGACGACCATGAACAGGTCGTTTTTTGTCATGATAAAGAAAGCGGCTTAAAAGCCATTATTGCAATCCACAACACTAACCTTGGACCTGCTGTTGGTGGTTGTAGAATGTGGAACTACGAGTCAGATGATGAAGCTGTCACAGACGTTCTGCGTTTATCACGGGGGATGACTTATAAGAATGCGATGGCGGGTTTAGCAATGGGTGGCGGTAAATCTGTTATTATTGCCGATCCAAAAGTAAAAGATCGCGAAGCGCTATTTAGAGCCTTTGGCCGCTGCATTGATACCTTAGGTGGTAAATACTACTCAGCTGAAGATGTTGGCGTTTCAACTTCAGATATCATGATTGCTCATCAAGAAACCCCTTATATGGCCGGCCTTGAAGGTAAAAGCGGTGATCCATCTCCGTTTACTGCGCTAGGTACATATTTAGGCATTAAGGCTGCAGTAAAACATCAACGTGGCTTAGATAGCTTAAAAGGACTTAAGATCTCAGTACAAGGCGTTGGCCACGTAGGTTA
Organism: Shewanella sp. 10N.261.52.F9; assembly: GCF_041471165.1. Lineage (NCBI taxonomy): Bacteria > Pseudomonadati > Pseudomonadota > Gammaproteobacteria > Alteromonadales > Shewanellaceae > Shewanella > Shewanella sp. 10N.261.52.F9. The sequence goes on along the minus strand of NZ_JBFRNX010000034.1, from coordinate 23,283 downwards.
TTACCTATGCCGTCATCTACATGCTGAAGGCGCTGAATTGATTGTGACTGATATACATCAAGAATCATTAGACAGAGTTGCTAATGAATTTGGTGCTACCGTTGTAGCACCGCAAGATATCTACCATCAAGACGTTGATGTATACGCTCCATGTGCCCTAGGTGCTACCATCAATGACATCACTATCCCAATGATTAAAGCGACCATTGTTGCTGGTTGTGCGAATAATCAGCTCGCTGAAGTACGCCATGGTGAAATGCTAAAAGATTTAGGTATTTTGTACGCACCTGATTATGTAATCAATGCAGGCGGCATTATTAACGTGTCGTTTGAAAAAGATTATGATGCTTCTGCTGCAACAGCAAAAGTAGAAGAAATTTATAATACCCTTCTGACTATTTTCTCTCATGCTGATGAGCAAAACCGTACGACTGGTGATGTTGCAGATGAGATGGCAAGAGCCATTATTAACGCTGCAAAATAGGCTTTCTATTTTCAAAAAATACCCAGCCTAAGTGCTGGGTATTTTTTTACCTATAAAACAGTTAGTAGCGATAACTTCATAATTTAAATCTTCATATATACTAGCGAAGCTAGCTAACGTCTGCTTGAATTAGTAGCCATGCATTAAAAAGGGCTGTATTGAATGCCAATATTTAAATATGCACTTAATCAAGATTATATTGAGCTACAAGCAAGTAATTGGTGTGGCTTAGAGCAAATGTATATTAACGGTAAACGGGTTTCTAGAAAGCTCAATTTCGGTCTGCAAAGTGAACATTCTCTAACACTAAACGATGGCAAAGCGGCCAAGCTACAACTTTTACTCGATCCTAAAACAGAGCAACTCACCTGTAAGATCTACAAGCAAAACAACTTAGTTGCGAGCCTCAAGCAGGGGAAAAAAGAGTTATATCGTAGCCGCCAGTTAACCCAGCAAGGCATTTTAGCTATTGGCCTATTTATCGTTTTTTTACTGACCCTTAACTAGTTCAAACCTATTAATCCCCCCGAGCCAACCACTAAAAGCAATTTACTCACACAACACTATGCTGTTATTGGTTATACAAATTAACTGTGTGTTTTGATAGTTGCCACTACCTGCTGTCACCGTGGTCACTGCAATCTTTTGTTTGTCCCGACTATTTTCTATTAACTTGGTGGTTAAAATTGTACCGTCTCGAACAAAATTCACCGCAGCAACAAAATCTCCAACATTCAAGTCTCGGTATAGTTTTACGCTAGCACTGCCGATTGAACGAGGCTCTAAACGCCCTTCTTCAACAATTAAACTATTGCCATTAGCCAAGGTGATTGTTTGTAGATAACCGGCACTCTTTTTGGGATCTTGTATGCTATCAGCAACCACAGAATCGGAATTATTTACCCGACCTTCAATGGGTTTTTCCTTACTTTTATTAATATTTATCGAGCAGCCACTAACAAAAATAACAATACAAACAACCGCTAATCTGAACATAGAGTTTCCTTAATATTACAAAAAGGTGTCATAGCCAAGAGGTTCTCCCAGTAATAAACCAAGCTAGCAATAGCGTCGAGGTTAAACAAGGATAGAATCGCGCTTAAAAAGTTAAAGAATAGAAAATAATGGTGACCAACATGCGATGAATGCTAGTAGCGATTTATTTTATTAAGTAAGGCTAAAAAAAGTTCACGCTCTTCTTCAGCAAGATTATTTAAGAAGGTCTCGTTCACTCTTTCAGCTTCTCGAACTAGGTCTTGCTCTAGCGCCTTACCGTTATCGGTAAGATAAATTTGAAATGCGCGGCGATTTTCCGCATCTTGATGGCGGGTAATTAACCCTTGTTGTTGCAATTGATCCAGCAGACGCGTCATGGTGTAATTTGCCACATCACAGCGCTTTGATAGGGCTGTTTGAGTCACGCCCTCCTCTTGCCAAAGTGAAAATAGCACTGGCCACAGTTTGATATCTAACTGGTATCGTTTAAGCCGTTGATCTAACTCATTTTGTAGATCAACATTCAAATGAGAAACCAAGTCACCTAGACTCTCAAATCGATTCAATTAGCACCTCCAGTTCGCTTTATAAGCTGCTTTTAATCTTACCACTTACACAAAAAGAAACTAGCCTAGATGAACAATTATCACTCAAAATGATTTAAACAACATATAAATCATTACGTTAAATAAGAACAATTAACCTTGAAGTTGCAAGAGACGTTAAATAATAAATTCTTCAATAAATCGATAAAAACTGGCGCGGTTTAACCTTGCCTCTACTCCCTTCTCTAACAGCAATATTATCGAATCATCAGTAACAACAAATTGTGCTAATGACTCAACTTTATGCTCGGTGTTAATACTTGATTTAACCCAAAAGCTCCCGTCAGCTTGCTTATCATAATCAACCAGAATAAGTGCTTGAGTGGCTACGGAGACTTTGAGTTTTTCAACAGGAGTTATCAAAAAGTATTCTCGTTCAATGCGCTGCAGAATACTCGCGAAAAGCTTACAAAACTTAATAGGTAACTTACCACCTTGATAAAACCATTCTCCGCTATCAGTGATGTCGAAGAGTGGTTCTTCGCTGCATAGTGAAGCCCCTATCGTCAATGAAGAAATAGCTTCAGCAACTTGCTCTTCATCCAAATTCCCCTGTGACATTAGGTTCCTTATTTTCCTGTATAACGAATAACGGCTTCATCAACGTGTATTGCGGAAAGCAAAAAACTAGCCCAAAGCTAGTTCTTTGTATTTAAGCTTAAAATTCAATTTAAGCCATTTTGACTGTCTATTAGTTCGCAGCCGTTATAAACATTAGTCTAAACTCAATCAATAAACAGTAAACTAAATTAACGTTAATAATGCCTCTAGCGGATGTTTAGGCTTAAAGCCACTAAAACGCTTCACTTGGCTTCTACATGAGTAGCCAGAGATCAACACTTGAGACTGCGGCAATTGGTTCAATGTCTTTTCCCAAGACATGCCATAAAGCGTTTTTGAGCGTTCAAGATTCTCTGCTTCATGTCCATAAGTCCCCGCCATACCACAACATCCTAAGTTAACCGTATTTAGCTTAGCGCCAAAATGCGCAAAAATATCTTGCCACTCATTGGCGGTATTCGGCTTAGCCGTAGATTCAGTGCAATGGCTAAACCAGGTAAATTCTTGAGCATTTTCATCAGCTTTAGTTCCACGAACCGGCACACTATTAAGCGCCTCTAAAAGCCATTCATTGGCAAGCTTTACATGGAATAGTCCACGCGCCCCGCCTAAGACCTCTTTATACTCATCACGGTAACATAGCACTAATGCAGGGTCGATCCCCACCATCGGCATATTTAATTGCGCAACTTGATTGAGAAAATCTGCCGTAGACTTAGCAGTTCGAGCAAACTTATCTAAAAAGCCTTTAATATGAATCGGTTTACCGTTAGGTTTAAATGGCAATAGAACAGGTTTAAGGCCAAGTTTTTCAATAAGCTGAATAAAGTGGTAAACCGTTCCAGCCTCATAAAAGCTATTGAAAGGATCTTGTACCACCAGCACATATTGGCTGCGTTCACTTTCAGGGATTTGTTGTAGCGCCGCTAGGTCATAACCACGGCTTGAATGGCCTTCTAAACGCTGTTTCAAAGTAGGCACTGATAACGCTGGTGCATCAACATAGCCCAGCGATTTCTTAATCACCCACTTACTTAAACTGTTTTGTGATACCGCATTAACCAGTCTTGGTGCACTTGCCATTAACGGCAATGAATCTTCGATACCAGCCACTAAATAGTCTTTTGCTGGACGTAGGTAACGCTGATAATAAATATCAAAAAACTGCGCCCTAAATTTTGGCACATCCACTTTTACCGGGCATTGGCTCGAACAAGCTTTACAGGCTAAGCAGCCTTTTAAAGACTCCATCACCTCATGGGAGTAATCGTATTCTTTATCTATTTTTAAGCTGTTCTGTGCACGCTGCAGCCAACCTAGTGGTTTGCTACGGCTAAGCTCATTAACATCAACCCCTTCAGCTTCGAGTAAACGCAGCCATTCTCGCATTAAGCCTGCGCGCCCCTTTGGCGATTGTACTCTGTCGCCAGTGGCTTTGAACGATGGGCACATAGGTGAATAAGCGCTGTAATTAAAGCACAAACCGTTACCATTACAGTTCATCACATCAGGAAAAGCTTCACGGGTTTTAATTGGAATTTGTCTATCAAATGCTCCGCGTTTTACGCTATCGACGTTATAGAGCATTGGTCCACTACTTTTAGGGGCCACAAGCTTACCAGGATTGAGTTTATTCTTAGGGTCGAATAAACCTTTAACCTCTTCCAATAATCCGTATAAATGCTCACCAAACACTGCTGGGCCATATTCACCGCGCACACCTTTACCGTGCTCACCCCACATTAAGCCACCGTATTTAAGTGTTAAGTCGGCCACTTGGTCTGAAATGGTTTTCAGTAGCCTTTCGTCTTGCTCATCACACATATCCAGTGCTGGACGAACATGTAATACACCCGCATCCACATGACCAAACATGCCATATTGTAATTGGTGGCTATCAAGCAGCGCTCTGAACTCTAAAATAAAATCAGCCAACTTTTCAGGTGGTACCGCCGTATCTTCAGCAAAAGCGATAGGTTTACGGGTGCCTTTTGCTGCGCCTAGTAGCCCCACCGCCTTTTTGCGCATAGCATAAATAGTGTTAATACTGGCTTTGTCAGATGTGACTTGATAACCCAGTAGACCGGCTTCGTTTTGACCAATTTGCGCAGTTAACATGGCTTCAAGGTTAGCAACTCTGGCTTCAACATCAGCTTGCTCACCAGCAAACTCAACCATATTAAGGCCGTCAATTTCTTTACCTGGCACATCTCTGATCAGTGCTGACACTGAATGCCAAATAATGTCTTGTTTAGCAAGGTTAAGCACTTTTGAGTCAACGGTTTCAACCACTGTCGCGTTTGCATGTACTAGAGTTGGTGCATGACGCAACGCTGATTCAAACGAATTGTATTTGATATTGACCATCATGCGACAAGTCGGCAATGGCGTAATATTTAATTTAGCTTCAGTGATTACAGCTAATGTACCTTCAGAGCCTGCGATAATGCGCGATAAGTCAAAGTGTTCAAGCTCATCATCCCAGACATTTTTCAAGTCATAGCCAGTTAAAAAGCGATTTAGCTTAGGAAAGCGTTGCTCAATTTGCTCACGATTATCCTTACACATATCAGCAATAGTAGAGATAAGCTGTTGACCTAATACATTATCGGTAACAGAGTCGAGATCTGCTAACAGCTCACGGTTTACTGGACGAGTAGTAAGCTCAGAGCCGTCAAATAAAATACTGGTTAAGCCCAGTACATGATCAGAGGTTTTACCATAAACCAATGAGCCAGCACCCGATGCATCAGTGTTAATCATTCCACCTAAAGTGGCACGGTTGGATGTTGAAAGATCAGGGCTAAAAAAGAATCCATGTGGCCTAAGCACATCATTAAGCGCATCTTTCACCACACCCGCTTGCACTTTTACCCAGCCTTCAGCGGCGTTAACTTCAATGACTTGATTCATGTAACGCGACATATCGATGATGATACCGTGAGTCAATGACTGACCATTTGTGCCGGTACCGCCGCCTCTTGCGCTAAATACCACCTCATCAAACTCAGCTCTTGCAGCTAGTAGCAAGGCCGCTTGAACGTCGCGTTGGCTTTTAGGATATATCACAGCTTGGGGCAAAAATTGATACACCGAGTTATCGGTCGCTTGGGCTAAACGCGCACTGTAACGAGTGTCAATATCCCCCGAAAATGCGCCCTCTTCTAATGCAGATAAAAAAGAAAGGTAAATTGGTTCAAGCGTTTGTTGATGCGATAACTTGGGTAACATAGCAACTTCTATCAATTATTATTCTTAGGGTATGTCTGCATTATAAACATAAAAAAAGCCGCTAAATAGCGGCTTTTTTAATGAAATGTTAAATCACGCAGATTTTAACAGTCACATATACTGTTATGCGTGCGCTTCAGCTAGGTATAACCAAGTGTCGATAACGGTATCAGGGTTTAGCGATACGGTATCAATACCTTGCTCTACTAACCATGCTGCAAAGTCTGGGTGATCTGATGGGCCTTGGCCACAAATACCCACATAAGCACCTTTTGCTTTAGCCGCTTTAATAGCAAGAGACAATAGCGCTTTAACTGCTTCATTACGTTCATCGAACAGATGACTAATAATGCCAGAATCTCGGTCAAGACCTAAAGTCAGCTGAGTTAAATCGTTAGAACCGATAGAGAAACCATCAAAATACTCTAGGAACTGCTCTGCAAGTAACGCGTTTGAAGGCAGCTCACACATCATGATAACGCGCAAGCCATCTTTACCACGCTCAAGACCTTGCTCTTTTAGTAGCTCAATCACTTGCGCCGCTTCATCAAGAGTACGTACAAATGGGATCATGATTTCAACGTTCTTCAGACCCATATCATTACGAACACGCTTAATCGCTTCACACTCTAAAGCGAAACAGTCGCGGAATGATTCAGAGATATAACGGCTAGCGCCACGGAAGCCCAACATTGGGTTTTCTTCTTCAGGCTCATAACGGTCACCACCTACCAAGTTAGCGTATTCGTTTGACTTAAAGTCAGACATACGAACAATCACTTTCTTTGGATGGAATGCAGAACCGATAGTTGCAATACCTTCAACAAGGCGTGCCACGTAGTACTCTACAGGTGACTCGTAACCCGCGATCATCTCGTGGATCTCTTGTTGTAGTTCAGCAGTTTGATCGTTGAATTCAAGCAAAGCTTTAGGGTGAATACCAATCATGCGGTTAATGATGAATTCAAGACGCGCAAGACCCACACCTTCGTTAGGAAGACGAGCAAAATCAAATGCTCTATCTGGGTTACCCACGTTCATAGTGATCTTCATTGGCAGTTCAGGCATCGCGTCAACACGTGATGAAACAACTTCGAAATCTTGTAAACCACTGTAGATAAAACCGGTATCACCTTCAGCACAAGACACTGTAATTTCTTGACCGCTTTGGATACGTTCAGTTACATCGCCGCAACCCACTACCGCTGGGACACCTAGTTCACGCGCAATAATCGCAGCATGACAAGTACGGCCACCACGGTTAGTTACAATCGCGCTTGCACGCTTCATGATTGGCTCCCAATCTGGGTCAGTCATGTCAGTAACCAGTACATCACCAGGTTGGATTTGGTCCATATCGTCGATAGACTTAAGCACTTTAGCGACGCCTTTACCAATCTTATGACCAATTGCGCGGCCTTCACAAATTACATCACCTTGAGTTTTAAGGTGGTAACGTTCAATTAGCTGCACATCTTCGCGAGAACGAACAGTTTCAGGACGAGCCTGTACGATATACAACTTACCGTCGTTACCGTCTTTAGCCCATTCGATGTCCATAGGACGACCGTAATGCTTCTCGATAGTCATGGCTTGCTTAGCAAGTTCTTGTACTTCTGCATCGTTAATTGAAAATTCACGGCGCTTATCTGCTGCGATATCTTCAATCTTAACTTGCTTCCCATGAGATTCATCATCTGAATACACCATTTGGATAAGCTTGCTACCGATGTTGCGGCGTACTACCGCTTTATGTCCAGCAACCAAACTTGGCTTGTGCACATAAAATTCGTCAGGGTTAACTGCACCTTGAACAACCATTTCACCTAGGCCGAATGAAGAGGTAATAAATACCACATCATTGTTGCCAGATTCAGTATCCATAGTGAACATAACACCTGAAGCTGCTGTATCTGAACGCACCATGCGCTGAATACCGGCAGAAAGTGCGACGCCTTTATGGTCGTAACCTTGGTGAACACGGTATGAAATAGCGCGGTCATTAAACAAAGAAGCAAATACATGCTTAGTTGCTTCTAATACGGCTTCATAACCCTTAACGTTTAGGAATGTTTCTTGTTGACCAGCAAATGATGCGTCTGGCATGTCTTCTGCAGTTGCAGAAGAACGCACTGCAAACGAAGCATCACTTGTTTCTGAACTCAGCTTTTCGTAAGCCTCACGAACTGCTTGTTCAAATTCTGGGTGGAATGGGGTATCGATAACCCACTGTCTAATCTGTGCACCGGCTGTAGCGAGTGCATTCACGTCATCTACATCTAGGGTTTCTAGAATTTCGTATATCTTCTGGTTAAGTCCACTTTGTTCAAGAAATTCATTGAACGCAAAAGATGTTGTCGCAAATCCACCAGGCACTTGAACGCCTGCGTTTGATAGGTTGCTAATCATCTCACCAAGAGAAGCGTTTTTACCGCCTACCTTGTTAACATCGCCCATGCCTAATTCTTGATACCAGAGTACGTATTGCTGCACAGTTTTTATCTCCGCAAGTATATTTTAGTGTGGCTCTTCACACGAGAGCAGAGGCATCTTACACTCCATGACAACAAGCGTAAATGTATAATTTTATTTGTAATTTTATTACTACAAGAGGTCAAAATGTTACGTAAAGTATTCTATATCTCAGATGGGACAGCGATCACAGCTGAGGTGTTTGGTCATGCGGTTCTTTCTCAGTTTCCGCTTGAGTTTGATGCACTTACGATTCCGTTCGTAGAAACAGAAGCAAAAGCAGAAGCTGTTAAAGCACAAATAAATGATTGTTTTATTACAACAGGTGAAAGGCCACTGGTTTTCCATTCCATCGTTAAACCGGAGATCCGAGATGTTATCTATAGCAGTGAAGGCTTAGATTATGACTTTTTGAATACTTTTGTGGCGCCATTAGAAAAACAATTAGGTATTGCTGCTACTCCAGCACTACATCGCACTCATGGTAAAACCAATGATAGTTACGAAGCACGCATTGATGCCATTAATTACGCAATGGAAAATGATGACGGTCAAACCATGAAACACATGGATAAAGCAGACCTGATTTTATTAGGCGTATCTCGCTGTGGTAAAACCCCATCGAGTCTGTACCTCTCAATGCAGTTTGGTATAAAGGCAGCGAATTATCCGTTTACTGAAGACGACATGGATAACCTTAAGCTACCTGATGCGTTAAAACGCAATAAAGGCAAACTGTTTGGGTTGACTATTGATCCTGAAAGGTTACATGAAATACGCCAAAGCCGTATGTCAAATAGCCGATACTCTTCTTTGCGTCAATGTCGCTTAGAAGTCAAAGAAGTTGAAATGATGTATAAGCGTGAGCGTATTCCATTTGTAAATACCACCAATCACTCGGTAGAAGAGATTGCAACTAAGATTATTGAGGCTACAGGGCTAGAACGCCATATGTTCTAACCTTTATCTAATCTATTTACTCGGAAATTAAAGGCTTTTTAACGTAAAAGCCTTTAATTTATATCAAATAAATATTGATATGATGCAATTTAGGCCCATTTTTAAGGCAATTGCCACTGTGCATAGCCAAACTATTAGTTATAATCCGAGGTAATCAGGCGAAAGCCCATACGAACGCTCGGTATTGTTAATGACCATTAAAACAGACGAACTCCGCACCTCCCTTTTATGTAAGGTGATCTCACCTGCACAACTCGCTGCAGAATACCCTTTAACACAAGATGCAGCAGACTATCTAGTCCAGCAACGCCGTGAAGTTGAAGCCATTATTAGTGGTGAAGACCAACGCCTTTTAGTCATTATTGGCCCTTGCTCAATTCATGACACTGAAGCCGCTCTTGATTATGCTAAACGCTTAGCAGAACTACACCAGCAATATAAAGATGACTTATGTATCTTGATGCGTGTCTATTTTGAAAAGCCACGCACAACTGTCGGCTGGAAAGGGCTTATCTCAGATCCTGATCTTGATGGCAGCTTTAGTCCTAATAAAGGCTTACGTAAAGCACGTCATCTATTACAGCAGATCACCGAACTAAAGCTGCCGATTGCCACTGAGTTTTTAGATATGGTGAACGGACAGTATATTGCAGACTTGATCACTTGGGGCGCAATTGGTGCTCGTACCACTGAAAGTCAAATTCACCGCGAAATGGCATCTGCGCTCTCATGCCCAGTTGGATTTAAAAATGGTACCAATGGCAGTATCGATATTGCCGTAGACGCCGTTCGTGCAGCACAAGCACCGCATATTTTCTATTCGCCAGATAAAGATGGCGCTATGGCAGTTTACCGTACTCACGGTAACCCATTTGGTCACATTATTTTACGTGGTGGTAAAGAGCCAAACTACCATGCTGAAGATATTGCAGCAGCAGCAGAACAACTTGACAGTGTTGGGGTAACCCAACGTATGGTTGTTGATTTTAGCCATGGTAATAGCCGCAAGATGCATAAAGAGCAACTAAATGTCGCAGAATCTATTATGCAACAGATGGCTCAAGGCTCAACCGCTATTGCAGGCATTATGGCTGAAAGCTTCATTGAAGAAGGCAATCAAAAAGTTGTTGCAGGCGAAGAGCTTATTTACGGCAAGAGTATTACCGATGCTTGTATTCATTGGGAAGATTCGGTCGTATTACTGAAAGAGCTAGCTAAAGCATCACGAGCACGCATGGAATTGTTAATACAAAATTAAGCTTTAACCAGTACTCAATAAAAGCGCATCAACTCACGGGTGGTGCGTTTTTTTTATGCTTTAACATTATAACGATTTAGCTCCACAACCTAAGCTCAAGAATGGCAACCTGTTATAAAATTACAAAAACGGCTATAATCCGCCTCTTCAAAGCATAACCATAGGTTGCCGTATGCCACTAACTCAAACTCCCCAGCAATTTCCTGACGATGTCGCCCTTAGAGTTGAACAATCTGAAGCTCGTGTAATTAAAGCTGTGTTCCCGTCAATTACTAACCACCACAACACCCTTTTTGGCGGTGAAGCCTTAGCTTGGATGGATGAAACCGCTTTTATTGCTGCAACGCGTTTTTGCCGTAAAACATTGGTAACGGTAAGTTCAGATAGAATCGACTTTAATAAACCTATTCCAGCGGGTTCTTTAGCCGAAATTATTGCCAGAGTTATTCATGTAGGTAATACTTCAATCAAAGTTGAAGTGAATATTTTCGTCGAAGATATGTACCAAGATCTTCGAGACCATGCTATTCGTGGCGTGTTTACATTTGTAGCTGTTGATGAGCAAAGAAAGCCGACTGCAGTTTGGCCGCCTCATCGTTAATTTGCCTTTCTCGATAAACTGTTCTCCTTTTCATAATGAGTACCAACTATCGTCTACATCAAGCTATCAACCAAGGGGTAACTCTATATTCCTTGGTGATCTCTTTCCCCTTACTTAGCCAATCAACCTCAAAAATTTCACTAAATCAATTACAATCAGCAATATCGACTAAAGTCTAACTTCGGTAATTATTTTAACAAATAATAACTTTTCCGGCTTAAAGCCATAGAACCCGTAGTCATTTTTCTGCTACATTGAACTATCTTCACGTGCAACCAAAACAACCCTATAAAGCCATGAAGCCTGAAAATTTAAATATAATAATTGCAGATGACCACCCGTTATTTCGGAACGCGCTTAGACAAGCACTCTCGTCTGAGTTTACTAATACTCAATGGTTTGAAGCTGATAGCGCTGATGCGCTACAAGCCTTAATCGAAAATAATGACATTGAATACGATGCAGTGTTGTTAGACCTTCAAATGCCTGGCTCTCATGGTTATTCAACTTTGATCCATTTAAGAACACATTTTCAAGATTTACCCGTGGTGGTGATCTCTGCCCACGAAGACAGTCTAACCATAAGCCGCGCCATTCATTATGGTAGTTCAGGCTTTATTCCAAAATCATCTTCAATGGAAACTTTAGCTGAAGCGCTAGAAGCAGTCTTAATGGGTGATGTTTGGTTGCCTCAAGGTGTTGAGCTACAAGAGATCAATGAAGATGAGACAAACCAGATGGCAAGTAAACTGGCAGATCTCACCCCTCAGCAATACAAAGTACTGCAAATGTTTGCCGAAGGTCTGTTAAACAAGCAAATTGCTTATGATCTCGGTGTATCAGAAGCAACGATTAAAGCCCATGCTACTGCAATATTTAGAAAGCTTGGTGTGAGAAACCGCACTCAAGCTGTGATAGCCTTACAACAACTTGAAATGGATAAAGTAGATATTTAATTCACTTTATTTAGCCCCTTCTGAAAACCGCAGCTAAGCATAGCTTGCGGTTTTTTATGCTTACCTTTGGATGTTGCTTTATCAAAGTAAAAGCTCATCTTGTTAAAGTAGCTCTCTATTACATCTGTAATATCGATCCTCAATACCACCACCGCTTACGACATTCCATTTGGCTACACAGATGCAAGCTATTCCGGCGAGTATTGTGTTTACTTCATTCTAAGCAATAACTTGTCGAGATAAAATTCAGCGACTATCTTCAATAGTAGGTTCTATATTTCAACTCAGCCAATCGTGCATTGTCTCGTGCAGCACCACAGTATTTTCCGTGGATAAGATAAGCAAAACTGACTACTTACAACCAAGGAAGTGACATGAAAAAACTCGGTTTGATTATGATTGTTTTAACCCTCAGTGCCTGCGCCTCGGCACCTGCAACCTGGAAAGGTATGTCTGAAAGAGATATTGCCGCCTGGAAAGAGATTGGATTCAATGCTGAGCAAGCTCAAGCGTGGAATGGTGCAGGTTTTGATGCAAAACAATCAAGCTCTTGGTCCAAAGCTGGATTTAATTTAGAAAATGCCCAAAGTTGGAAAAATCAATCTTTCAATCCTGAAGAGGCTCAAAGCTGGAAAACAGGAGGTTTTGACTTAGAAACGGCTGTTGAATCCAGAGACAAAGGCCTAACCCCTGTAAAAATAGAATAATCATGACTAGCTTTATTAAAACCTTTAAGACTAAATAACAAACAAAAAAGGTACGCCAATGGCGTACCTTTTTTTGTTTATCTGAACTAAACGACTTTAACGCGAGTACAGACTTCACTAGGCAGAAAATTGGTAAGTTAAGATTTTTTCACCAAACTCGATATAAGAGCTCTTAATGCAGCAGGCTTTACCATTTTCGCCATATAATGATATCCCCTTTTATGCATATCATCAATTAAGTCTTTTCGCGTGTTAGCCGTAATAAGGATCCCAGGTAGTTGTTCACCATATAAGCTACGGATCCCATCCATTGCATCAACGCCATTTTGACCATCGTCTAAATGATAATCTGCGAGAACAATATCTGGAGCGACGCCCTTAAGCCCAAGCTTAATGCGTGCATCGGCTAAATCCTTTGCACAAACCACTTCACATTGCCAACGACTCAGCAAACTTTCTAAGCCCGCTAGAATAGCTTCCTCATTATCAATACAAAGTACTTTGACTCCTGCTAAGGGTTGCAGTAATGATGGTGCTCTCTTGACTTTAGGCGTGCTGACTTTAACCCCAATAGGAACTCTGATTGAGAACACTGAGCCTTTGCCCAGCTCAGAGCTCACACTTATCTCATGTGAGAGCACTCGGCTTATACGATCTGCAATTGCCAACCCTAGCCCTAATCCATTAACACTCTTACTTTCTGGGTTATCTAAACGCTTAAACTCTTTAAAAATTTCTGAAGTTTCACTTTCATCAATACCACAACCAGTGTCTATCACTTGAATTTCAAGTTCAGCGCCTCTGCGCCGACATCCCAGCAGCACTCGATTACCTTTAGCGTAGCGATAGGCATTAGTTAAGAAGTTTTGAAGGACTCGGCGCAATAAGCTAGGATCTGAGTTGATGGTGGCTGAACTTGAAATGCAACTAAATTTGATTAAGCAATCTTTAGACATTGCATCAAACTCTACAGCTAGGCCATCGATTAAATCCGCAATAGAAAAATCGCGTCGATTAACATCAACCATGCCCGAATCAAGCTTTGAAATATCAAGCAAGTCCGTTAACAGCTCACCAGCAATTTTAAGGGAGCTATTAACATGGTTAAGTGTCGTTTTCCCCTCTTGGTCAAGATTTGGATATTGCGACAACGATGCTGTAAATAGTCTCGCGGCATTCAGAGGCTGCATAAGATCATGGCCGACTGCCGCCAGGAAACGACTTTTAGATGCATTCGCCATCTCTTCTTGCGCTTTTGCCTCTAACAACTGACTATTAAGCAAAGATAACTCATATGTACGTTCTTGCACTCTCGCTTCAAGTGTTTCATTCGCTTCTTGCAGTGCTTTTGCTTGCAAACGGTATTGAGTGATATCAGTAAAGGTCATTACAAAGCCACCATCAGGCATTGGATTTCCTTGAATTTTAATTACCTTACCATCTCGACGTTGCCGTTCTGATACATGGGGGGTGCCGTTGCGCATATGCTGAACACGCTTTTCTACTTGCGAATCGATGTCACCTTCACCGCAATAGCCCCTCTCTGCATTAAAACGCACCACATCGCTAATGGGCATTCCAGCTTGCAAAAACTGATCAGGGTAATCATAAAGCTCTGCATACCTGTAGTTCCAAGCGACTAAATTCAAGTCGTTATCAACAACGCTCATACCTTCATAAGCATGTTCAATTGCACCACGTAACATATCTTGGCTTAGAATAATTTTTGATGATGCCTCATCAACCAAACTAAACACCTCATCCAGCGCTAAATCTCGCCCTTGAAGAACTGAGTCCAATACTAATGAAGCACTCGATGCACCTAACACACCAGCTAACATATGTTCGGTATGAGCGATAAGCTCCGGTGGTGCAGCTTTATGCCAGCTATCACTTTTAACCGCATCTTCTGAAAAGGCTGAAAAACTTTCATAAGCACGTGTAGGGCTCACAAACCGACTCGCCAATATCAACAAATCTTGCTGAGAAACTGGTGCAGTTTTACGGTTGGTATCTTTTTTCAACGCACCAGGTGTAACAAAAGCACTGGCCTGCATTCTCTCCACGACACCCGCTCGAAACCACACTGAACCCAGCATATAACAGGCGCAGTTTGCCAATAAGGCAATAAGAATGTCGCGAACATTAGGCGTAATAGAATCTAATAGGCCAAATTCAGTGGTTACAATAGCTGGGGAGTTAACTGCCCCCTGTAGCAGGATATAACACCAGCTACCAAAGCCAACAGACAGCCCAAGAAATACTCCACTGCGGTTACCATGCTTCCAATACATACCACCAATTAACGCTGGTGCAAGTTGGGCAAATGCGCCAAAAGATAACATACCTAAAGATGACAGCGAGTCATTATCCATAAAGGATAGATAACTGAAATATCCTAAACCGAGTATTAATATGATTGCTAAGCGCCGCGCATTTAATAAAAGTTGTGAAAACTGACTGAAATTACGCGCTTTTATTTGCCCAGTTCGCAGCATTAATGGCACTAACCACTCATTACTCACCATTACGCTAATAGTAACAACAGCAACAATGACCATACCGGTAGCAGCAGACAAGGTACCTAACAGTGCAACAACGGCTAGCCAAGGCTGATCTAATGCCAAAGGCAAATTAATCACATAAGTATCAGCTGCCACAGCATCACCTAGTAACAATTTGCCAGCTAGAGCAAGCGGCGCAACAAACATACCGAAAAGTAATAAATACAGAGGAAATAACCAACGCGCTTTTAAGATGGTGTTTTCATTTTCACATTCCACCATCATCACGTGGAACTGCCTCGGCATACACAAAAAGGCCGCCATACCAACAAGTAACTCCGGCATTAAAGATTCAATACGCAGATTAGGATTGTTTATTAAATCCCCTTCTGACGCTTGTTGCCAAATATCACCAAAGCCATCAAATACGCCAAAGCTAATAACAATACCTACGAGTAAAAAAGCACCTAACTTAACCAAAGATTCGAATGCAATGGCTAACATCATCCCAGGGTTGTGCTCAGTAGCATCGAGCTTACGCGTGCCAAATAATATTGCGAAAACCGCTAATATGGCTGTAATGATGAGTGAGACTTTAGCGCCATCAAATAAAGCACCGTCCGGTTGAAATAAATTAAGGCTAAACACCATAGCTTTTAGCTGTAATGCGATATACGGCATGATGCCAAATAGAGCAATAAGGGTAACGATGGCTGCGAGTAGTTGTGATTTGCCGTAGCGTGCAGCAATAAAGTCCGCCACTGAGGTGATATTTTGTGCTTTGGAAACAATGACCATTTTACGTAATAGGCCAAAACCAAACGTAAATATCACTATCGGACCAATGAAAATCGGTAAAAAGGACCAAAGATCTTGTGCTGACTGACCAACGGTACCGAGAAAGCTCCATGATGAACAATACACAGCCAAACTTAAACCGTAAATCCAAGTCTGCATGCGTTTAGTTATGCCACTAAACCAACGCTCAGCACCCCAGGCGATAAGGAATAAAAGCAATACATAAACGATGGCTATGGTGCCAACCAAAACAGTTAAATTCATAGGGTTCTCTTTTTTTTAAACTATTTTGCGGTAAAAATGTTATGAAATCCAGCCGAATTGAAATTACAACCAACTAAAAAATAAGGAAAATATATTACTAGACCAAGGTCTAATAGAGAAAGTCCCCTATCCCAATTCATACTCAGCTTACGCATTATTAGATAAGGGAAGCCCAATGAGCATGCAGTCTCTCTACAAAGTTCCAAGTGAAATAGCAGAAAACGCACTTGTAAACGATGAACAATATAAAAAAATGTATCAGGAGTCGATTGTCAATCCTGAAGGTTTCTGGAGAGAACACGGCAACCGTATCGACTGGATTAAACCTTTTACTAAGGTAAAGAAAACCTCTTTCGATGACCACAATCTATTTATTAAGTGGTTTTATGACGGCACGCTCAACGCTTCAGCTAACTGTTTAGACAGACACTTAGAAAACAATGCCGACAAACTGGCAATTATCTGGGAAGGCGACGACGCTAAAGATCAACGCACATTGACTTATGGTCAGCTTCATACCGAAGTGTGTAAATTTGCTAACGCACTACGCAGCCAAGGCGTACGTCGCGGAGAAGTCGTAACAATCTATATGCCTATGGTGCCAGAAGCTGCCGTAGCCATGCTAGCTTGTGCTCGTATTGGTGCGATTCACTCAGTTGTATTTGGTGGCTTTTCACCGGATTCAATTGCATCGCGTGTTATCGACGGAAACTCAAAAGTCGTGATTACCGCTGATGAAGGTGTCCGTGGCGGCCGCATTATTCCGTTAAAAGCCAATATTGATGAAGCACTTTCACATCCTGATGTCACTTGCGTTGAAAAAGTCATCGTGATGAAACGCACTGGCGGCGATATCAATTGGGTCGAAGGTCGTGATATCTGGTGGGAGTCACTAATGGAAACCGCCTCTGAGCACTGTATTGCAGAAGAGATGGGCGCAGAAGATCCATTATTTTTACTCTATACCTCAGGTTCAACTGGCAACCCTAAAGGTGTTTTACATACCACTGGTGGTTATATGGTTTATGCCGCCATGACTCACGAGTATGTATTTGACTACAAAGAAAACGAAGTTTACTGGTGTACAGCCGATGTAGGTTGGATTACTGGTCACTCATACATGGTTTACGGCCCGCTTGCTAACGGCGCAACGGTCCTTATCCATGAAGGCGTTCCTAATTACCCAAGCCCTGCACGGTTAGGTGAAATGATTGATCGTCATAACGTCAATATTCTTTATACCGCTCCAACACTTATCCGTGCATTAATGGCCGAAGGTAAAGAGCAGTTTGACGGCTTTGATGGTAGCTCACTGCGTATTATGGGATCTGTAGGCGAACCGATTAACCCTGAAGCATGGCGCTGGTATAACGATGTAATTGGTCATGAAAAGTGCCCGATCGTTGATACTTGGTGGCAAACAGAGACTGGTGGTATTTTGATTAGTCCGCTTCCAGGCGCAACTGATACCAAGCCTGGTTCAGCGACTCGCCCATTCTTTGGTGTTCAGCCTGCACTGGTTGATAACATGGGCAACATCGTTGAAGGCTCTAATGAAGGTAACTTGGTAATATTAGATTCTTGGCCGGGACAAATGCGTACCGTATTTGGCGACCATGATAGATTTGTACTCACCTATTTTAAAACCTTTAGAGGCATGTATTTTACTGGTGACGGTGCTAAACGTGATGAAGATGGCTATTACTGGATCACTGGCCGTGTTGATGACGTGATCAACGTATCAGGCCACCGTTTAGGTACAGCAGAAGTAGAAAGTGCTCTAGTTGCTCATGAGCAAGTTGCAGAAGCCGCTGTTGTTGGTTATCCCCATGATATAAAAGGACAAGGCATTTACGCATACGTTACGCTAACAAAAGGTACCGTAGAAACTGAAGAACTTCGTCAACAACTACGCCAATGGGTTAGAAAAGAGATTGGTGCGCTTGCCACTCCAGATCTTATTCAATGGGCAGGCGGCTTACCTAAGACGCGTTCAGGCAAGATTATGCGTCGCTTCTTACGTAAAATTGCCGCGAACGAAGTCACAAACTTAGGTGACTCGTCAACACTGGCAGATCCAGCAGTGATTGACACCTTGATTGAGAGTCGCCTCAATCGCAGTGAATAAGTGATTTTCTATCAGACAAATTGACCACCTAGCCCCTCTCTGAGGGGCTTTTTTTATACCTGTTGTTCATTCAGTTATTATCAGAAAAAGATTAATTAATATTTCGCTTATATCATATCAATAAGTATGGGATCATTTCGTTTATAAAATTGATTTATGTTAGGTTTGCTTGCCGTGCAACTGAGAGATTACCAACAACAATCGGTCGACGCTGCCGTTAGCCATTTCAAAAAAAGTACTGACTCCGCAGTGCTCGTATTGCCAACAGGTGCAGGAAAAAGCATTATCATTGCTGAGCTTGCACGCATTGCCAAAGGCCGCGTCTTAGTATTGACTCATGTCAAAGAGCTCGTTGCTCAAAATGCAGAGAAAGTTGGTTTACTAACAGAAAAAGCCCAAATATATTCAGCGGGACTTAATCAAAAATCAACAGCAGGTAAAACCGTTGTTGCTAGTATCCAATCTGCAGTCAAACAACCTCAACAATTCGACGAGCCCTATAGTCTGGTGATCATTGATGAATGCCACCGTGTAAGCCCAGACAAAGATAGTCAATACCAACAATTACTGAGTCATTTACGATCTAAAAACGGCAACATAAGGCTACTTGGTCTAACTGCAACTCCGTATCGACTCGACTTAGGCTGGATATATCGACATCATTATCACGGTAAAATTGGCAATACAGAAAAACCCGTTTTTGAAAAGTGTATATTTGAACTGCCAATGCGACCTCTAATCAAACAAGGCTTTTTAAGCCAACCCAAAATGTTTGATGGCCTAAGTGCTCAATATGATTTTAGTGAACTCACCGCCTCACCAACAGGTGAATACAATGAAAAAGAGGTTAATTCGATTCTCAACCATTGCGGCCGAGCAACTACAGCTATTGTTAAACAGCTCATTGCATTTGGTGAACACCGCCATGGAATTATTATTTTTGCAGCTACGGTAAAGCACGCCGAAGAAATCGTTTCCAAACTTGCAGGCGAGCAAGTTGCGCTAATCACAGCTAAGACATCACGTGAAGATAGAGATAGTCTTATTGGTGCTTTTAAAGCCAAAAAAATTAAATTCTTAGTCAATGTTGCCGTACTTACAACCGGGTTTGATGCACCTCATGTCGATCTTATCGCTATACTCCGCCCTACGGCCTCTGTAAGCCTTTTTCAGCAAATGGTTGGTCGTGGATTAAGAATCGATAAAAACAAGTCTGAATGCCTTATAATTGATTATGCAGCCAACGGTTATGATCTGTTTTATCCAGAGGTTGGCCAACCAAAGCCCAATAGCAAATGCAAGCCGGTACAAGTTCATTGTCCCGTGTGCGATTTTGCCAATATATTTTGGGGGCTCACTGATAATGATGGCGATATCATTGAGCATTTTGGTCGTCGCTGCCAAGCACTGATTGAAACTGACGGCAGCAAGCAACAGTGTGACTTCAGATTCCGCTCTAAAGCTTGCCCTAACTGCGGCGAAGAAAATGATATTGCCGCTAAAGTCTGTCAGCACTGTCAGGCAATTTTAGTTGATCCAGATAAGCGCCTTAAAGAAGTATTACAGCAGAAGCATCATCACCTTTTTAAATGCCAAAGTATGTTGCTTGAACCAGAAGCTGAGCGTTTAGTCGTGCGCTATATCGATATCGAAGGCAATGATTTTTGTCGTTACTTCAAAATGCAAACTCCAGCACAAATTCGCGCTGTTTTTGCGTTGTTTATTTTCCCGCATAGTCGCACTCCAGGTATAAAACACAAAAAGTATAAAACCCCGCAACAGCTTGCCGATGATCATGTTCTATTTAGAAAGCCTGATTTAATACTACTAAAAAAAGGCAAAAAGGGTTGGGAGTTAATGGAAACAATCTTCGATTATCAAGGTCGATATCAAACAGAAAAGTCACACTTTGAGTAAAAATCAATAATACGATTAGCGCGACTTCTAATATCGATTAGAACTATTGCAAAGGCTATGATATAAAGTGCTCAAGCTAAAATTGAGGAAGCTATTATGTTTGTTGTTATTTTCGGTCGACCTGGTTGCCCTTATTGTGTACGCGCGGTTCAAGTTGCAGAGCAACTAACTGAAAAACGTGATGATTTTAAATTCAAATACGTAGACATTCACGCTGAAGGGATCAGCAAAGCCGATTTAGAAAAAACAGTTGGTAAGCCAGTAGAAACCGTACCACAAATCTTCGTTGATAAAGACCATGTTGGTGGCTGCACTGAATTTGAACAATACGTTCGCGACAATAACTTAATGCCAGCGGCATAAAAATTATTGATTATAAAAAAGGAGGCTTAGGCCTCCTTTTTTATTGTATTTACTATTCTATCAACCTTACTAAAGTACGTACTTCATAGAGAAAATCACTCGGTTAAGCTCACCGTCAACACCATTTTCTTTAGTGTTTTTAGCGTACATATATTCAATACCTACTGTTAACGGTTTTACTGGTGAATATAGTAAATTGATATAACCAGAATAAGAGTCTTTATTGACATTATTCCCGCTCAAATCAACATTATTATCGGCTTTAAAGCCTGAACCAGTAATACTGGTTCTCCACTTATCGTTCCACCAATGACGGTAAGAAATATAGCCACCATAAGAACCTATGGTTTCAATATCACCATTAGCGTTTAGTACACCAGCGTTCACGTAGTTTAGTGCCATATATCGACCTAATCCTTCACCATAGGTTGCAGACATCTTAATATCATCTTGTCCTACAGGGATAACACCGGTAAAGCTCACACCGTAACCAAGCTCAGTCGCATCGATAGGGGTAGCCGTATCTTTGTTCATTTCAATATTTAGCTGCCTTGCAATACCTGCAAACGTGAAGGCCATGCCACTTTCAGTTTTCATGTTATAACGAGCGACAAAATCAGGCACCATACCGCTACCACTTGTAACTCGTGCACCAGAAGGATCTCTATAGGTATTCAATGTTGTTTCAGGGTTTTCTGCTGAGAACTGAAAGCCACCATTGGTATAGCGAACCATAGTTTGTCGAACAAAGGGAGTACCATCAGCTGCACCAACAAAATCCAAATTTTCAGGCAGTGCTCCTGGGTTTTGGAACGTTGTCCACATTTGGCCTGCCGCCCAATTATCAAAACTGACAAATGCTTGTCGTATACGAGGTGAGTAGCTATTAGATACTCGCTCATTACCATCTGTATGAGTCATAAAATCTAGTTCAATAAAACCAGTTAGCTTATGCCCATCTAAATCAGTTGAAGTCTTAAAATTAAACCGTGATTCTCTTGCCTGGAAGTCGACAACTTGTTTCCCATTGCTAGCGTCACCATAAATAGTGCCCGGAACATAAAACTGTCTAGATAAACTGCCCGAACCTGGAGCTCCATTACTATAATCACTGAACATCACATCAGCTTTTACATATCCACCAAATTTAAATTCAGTGTCTGCTGCCACACCAAAACTCATTGCTGCAATTGTTGCAGCTCCTATTAACGTAAACCTTGCTTGTTTCATTCCCTTTCTCCCTGATATTTTTATTATCTACACAAAATATGACCGAGTTAACATCTGTACAACATTAGCAATAGGTCTATCAGACGAAGGTAGAACACTACTTACTAATTAATCATATTCGCATTTACCGACACAATATTAGTAAAGAATGAAGCAATGTGTTAATTAACTACGATTTTTTCATTACCCTCAAACATATATATAAATTTTCATAGAATAATATTTATAAAATTAAACACCATTGTTCTTGTCGCAAAAAAAACAATACTACCCATATAATCAATAGGTTAAATAATCCTAAGAAAAAAACTAAAGCGTTAGTCAAAATTTTGTAATACTAGTGTCATCTTAGATATGACCTGATTAATTCTCGAAAATATATTTCAAAATACCAGCGTGTATAGCTCGAGAGCAGTAAAAACTGCATAAAAATAGAATTGCTCACCTAAAACATCAACTAGATTTCGATAACCAATCAATTAATCAACATAAGATTAATACAGTAACAGTTAACATAATGAATGCCATTTATTCGAGTGCCTTTCCTACAAGGGTTTAATCAACGCCTGTATGCTGACGTTGCATCATAAAAGAATATGAACCGCTGTATGCTTTATAATGTTTCGGGTAAACGATAGTCAGTGAACACGAAAAAGAGAACCAAGTTAGCGAAAGAAACTCGATAGCATACTCGTTGATTAGTTAGACTTAGATCTATTGGGTAATTAGACGCTAAAACGAATAAAGAACAGTTTTTGACAAAGTATGAATAGAAGAACAGAGAAAACATATGAAAGAGATTAAGAAGCGCTCAATTATTAAAAGTACGCACCTCGATCAATATGCTAGATAGGACAAAGCCAACTGCATGCTCAATAACAAATGCGGCTGTTCTGAGTAATGTATTTTCGCTAACGAATTTTTTTGACTTTATTCAGGAGAGATATAGCGATTGTTCTAGAGGTGGTGTGTCTTAGAGGGGGCGAACCTTTCAATCAACGTGCTAGATAGAGCAACGTCAACTGCATGCTCGATAACAAACGCAATTAGGCTAACTAAGGTATTTCACTAACTAAGTGTTTTTGACTTTATACAAGGGAGATATAGCGATTGTTCTAGAAGTGGTGGGTCGTGAAGGATTCGAACCTTCGACCAATTGGTTAAAAGCCAACTGCTCTACCGACTGAGCTAACGACCCATCTAGTATTGCTTTCTACTTCTTTAGCCACTTGCAGAAAAGTGGTGGGT
>NZ_JBFRNX010000033.1:926-1286 GCF_041471165.1 Shewanella sp. 10N.261.52.F9 | reverse complement strand
CGTCAGCCCGGTGAATGATCCAACCAATGTCACTGGTGGCACCTCGGGGACTGGACTCGAAGATGGCGGCGCCATTACCGGTACCCTAACCGCGACCGATGACGATGGCCTCAGTGATGGCAGCGTCTTTACCGTGACCGGCAACCCGGCCAACGGAACCGCCACCATTGATCCGGCCACGGGTCTGTGGAGCTATGTTGCGGTCGCCGATTACTATGGCGATGACAGCTTCACTGTCACCATCACCGATGATGACGGCAATACGGTCACCCAAGTCATTAATGTCACCGTGACCCCGGTGGTGGATATCCTAACCGATACCCTTAATGTCACCGAAGACACCCCGCTTGAGTTTGATGT
>NZ_JBFRNX010000033.1:0-136 GCF_041471165.1 Shewanella sp. 10N.261.52.F9 | reverse complement strand
CATCGGTCAAGATGGCAAGCTGACTTACACGCCAAGTGCCGATTACCATGGTGCAGACAGCTTCACTTACACCGTGACCGCAGGCGGCGTGACGGAAACCATCACCGTCACTGTCAACGTCAGCCCGGTGAATGAT
>NZ_JBFRNX010000032.1:0-115022 GCF_041471165.1 Shewanella sp. 10N.261.52.F9 | reverse complement strand
TGAACTACAGGGGAATTGCTTTTACATTATTAGATAATTATCTAATCTAACTCAACTTGGCTCCCCAGACTGGACTCGAACCAGTGACATACGGATTAACAGTCCGCCGTTCTACCAACTGAACTACAGGGGAAGCGTTTAAGTTACGTCTCGTTGAAGACGGAGCGCATATTAAATCGCTCTTACAATTGAGTCAACTCAACAAGGGGAAAAAAATGAAATAATACGCTTAAGTGGTCACCTAACGCGCATAATGATGGCGAATGCAGCATTTTTGTTAATATATGAGCAGTTGCAATATAAGCCTATGAGATATTCATAGTTTTCGATTGTACAATTTTTAATAACTCGCTCAAAAATTCGCTCTACCGAGCCAGATTAATTACAAAAGTAGTAAAATTACAGAAAATAGCTTTGGCCTCGTTTTATGGGGATTGCCGCTTAAATGCCCATAGCCACAAGCTTTGCAAGAGTTATCCACTAAATCTGTGGATAAGCCTGTGGGTTAATCGAAAAAATCAACGGCAACCGCCGATGGATAGCGGCTTGAGGTTAAATTGAGCGAAATTCTTTGCAGATTTTTTTAACGATTAAAAACAATGCGATGGAAAAAGCAACAGTTAATTAGGATGATTTGATTAGTTGTAAGAATCTTGTAACAAACTTGTCGGTATCTATTGTGAATTAATCTAGCGTTATTACTGGCGTTGACGCGGAGGTCAGCCGGCCAAGTGAGCTTTAAGGCGGCGTTATAAAGTTTCATCATAATATTCAACGGCACTAATTATATAGTGTATTGCTAATATTAGACTCGCAATTACAATAACAATTGCTAAAACGGCAAAAGGCAGTCGTTAATTAATGCTGCTTCAATAAAGCGTACTGGTCTAAAAATCGATAGCTAACGTATCTCAAAGGCTGTGTTATGCATCTAGGGTGGTAACTCCGAGGGCATTTGATTGCTATTTCGTTATTCTGTATTAGACATTACGGGAGTTTTGCCTCGCAGGTGAGTGCGCTGCTTCTGTATCTTGGCGTAGTGATGTAGATACTTTGCAATGAATGCCCTCATGCCTAAATTGACAATATCGCGCCATTAGTAAACAAATTAGGGTAAAATAACTGCTTATCTTTTGAAGGAAGTATCTGAGTGTCTGAATCTGTATTTCAATTAGAATCCATGTATAAACCTGCTGGTGACCAACCAACGGCTATTAATAAATTAGTTGATGGTCTTGAATCGGGCGTTGCTTGCCAGACATTACTGGGAGTTACCGGCTCAGGTAAGACATTTACCATTGCTAATGTTATTGAAAAGATGTCGCGCCCAACCATTATCATGGCACCTAATAAAACATTGGCCGCACAGCTCTATGGTGAGATGAAGGAGTTCTTTCCGCATAATGCGGTTGAATACTTTGTTTCTTACTATGACTATTACCAACCTGAAGCCTATGTCCCGTCGACCGGAACCTTTATTGAAAAAGATGCGTCGGTTAACGCCCACATTGAACAAATGCGGTTGTCAGCGACTAAAGCACTTTTAGAGCGGAAAGACGTGGTGCTTATTGCTTCTGTATCGGCTATTTATGGTCTAGGTGATCCTAAGTCTTATATGAAGATGCTGCTCCACCTTCGAGAAGGTGGAATTATACAACAGCGCGAGATCTTAAAAAGATTAAGTGAACTGCAATATACCCGCAACGATATTGATCTTCAGCGTGGTACTTATCGGGTTAGAGGTGAGGTGATTGATATTTTCCCTGCTGACTCTGATAAGCATGCTATTCGCATCGAACTGTTTGATGACGAAATTGAGCGTTTGAGTTTGTTTGATCCTTTGACCGGTCACATTGTTAAACGCATCGCTCGAATTACCGTTTATCCAAAAAGTCACTACGTTACCCCACGTGAATCAATTCTAGCGGCAACCGAAGAGATCAAAGAAGAGCTACGCGATCGTAAGAAGCAGTTACTTGATCTTAATAAGTTGATTGAAGAGCAGCGGATCACCGAACGCGTGCAATACGATGTAGAGATGATGACCGAGCTTGGTTATTGCTCGGGTATTGAAAACTATTCACGTTATCTGTCTGGACGCGCTCCAGGTGATGGGCCGCCTACTTTACTAGATTATTTACCTGAAGACGGTTTATTGATAATTGACGAATCACACGTCACTGTGCCACAAATTGGCGCTATGTATAAGGGTGATCGCTCGAGAAAAATGAATCTTGTAGAATATGGTTTCCGCTTACCTTCAGCGCTCGATAACCGTCCATTGAAGTTTGAAGAGTTCGAAGCATTAATGCCCCAAAGTATTTTTGTGTCTGCTACGCCAAGTGATTATGAAATTGATAAGTCAGACGGTGAGATAGCTGAGCAAGTAGTAAGACCTACAGGTCTTCTCGATCCGGAGATTGAAGTAAGACCAGTTGGTATTCAAGTTGATGACTTGCTATCAGAAATTGGAAAGCGCGTGGCTGTTAATGAGCGAGTTTTGGTGACAACTTTAACCAAAAGAATGTCTGAGGATTTAACTGAATACTTAGATGAGCACGGAGTTAAAGTAAGGTACTTGCATTCTGACATTGATACTGTTGAGCGAGTAGAGATTATTCGTGACTTACGACTTGGTGTATTTGATGTGCTCATCGGCATTAACTTACTTCGAGAAGGGTTAGATATGCCAGAGGTATCTTTGGTGTGTATTCTAGATGCTGACAAAGAAGGATTCTTGCGTTCAGAGCGTTCACTTATTCAGACCATCGGTCGTGCTGCGCGTAACGTGAATGGTAAAGTGATTTTATATGGCGATAGGATCACTAAATCGATGGATAAAGCGATTACTGAAACCAATCGTCGTCGTGAAAAACAGCATCAATATAACCTGGATAATGGCATAACGCCAAAAGGCGTTATTAAAAAAATTACTGATGTAATGGATGTTGGTGATACGAGCGATATATCCAATGATGAGCGCAAGCGTGTAGCCGAGCGAGATGCGAATTATCACGTCAAACCTGCTGATATCAGCCATGAAATTGATAGACTTGAAAAACAGATGCACGAGCATGCTAAAAATCTTGAGTTTGAAGAGGCCGCAGCTATTCGAGATAAAGTGGGCCGATTACGAGAGCAGTTTATTAAAGCGTAAATGACTTGGGCGTGTGCCCAGGTATTTAACTGCTGTGTTCTAGGAGATTAGAACTGTTGTCATGGCGATGTTACTAATTGGAACTCTTATTCAAAATTAAGCTGGTTTATTAACGTAATAACCGTCATAAAGGCAGCCTAGGAAACTAAGCTGCCTTTTTTGATGCAATAAATAAAAGGTTGAGAACCTAAAATCAGTGTCGTTGAACGGCTAAAGCTGAGTGTTAGATTAACGCTAGAGCTTAGTATTTAAACTTTAGATACTCGTTTATTGCATTTAGCTTGATACCGTTTTAAGGAGAGCTGACCTAGCCAAATGATCAGCGCACAGATAATCCCACTTATTAAGCCGACTAAGTGTGCTTCAGTTGCCACCCTAGCATTAATTAATGCAGTCATTTCTTCGCTAGCACCAAAAGACTGCTCATAAGCGACTTTAATGATTACGCCAAGTAATAACAGATAGCCAGACTTAAAACCTTGTCGAATATCATACACAGCACCATAAGCAAAAAGTCCATGTAGCATGCCACTTAAACCTACGTAACCGATAAGTGCTGGGTAAAAGGCGAGTAAGCCGATCCCTTGCAGTAGGCACAGAATAATAAACAGAAGGCTAAGGCCAGCAGCTTTGTAATGTTGCTCATGTAACGCAATAATGACCCATAAACCGGCTAGGTTCATGACTAAATGCCATGCATTCGTGTGCAGTAAATTACCACTAATTAAACGCCACCATTGACCATCTAAAATTAAGCTTCTTTGATACGCAAGCTCGCTATCTAGTCCAAGATAAAACAAACAGATACAGACAATGCTACAAACTAATGCCACTAAATATGGGCTTGTTAGCAAAGATCTGGCGTTATAACGCTTAATGGGCTTTAGTTGAGGCATCTTTGGTTTAATTGTTTTTAGCGATCAGTTGTGCCATAACAGACTCTTTATTGTTGAGGTAATCTTCTAAGCCGCGCTTTCTTAACAGACAAGCAGGACAAGTACCACAACCATCACCTTTAATGCCGTTATAACAAGTTAGCGTTTCATGGCGAATTAAATCTAAACTCTGTAGCTTGTCGGCTAACGCCCATGTTTCAGCTTTATCAAGCCACATCAGGGGAGTCGAAATAGTCAGCTTTTTGTCCATTCCTTGTTCTAATGCAGCTTGCATGGCTTTTACAAAATCATTGCGGCAATCTGGGTAACCAGAAAAATCAGTTTCACAGACTCCAGTAATGACGGTATCTGCACCTAACTGATAAGCATAAATGCCTGCTAATGTCAGAAATAAAATGTTTCTACCAGGAACAAACGTATTAGGTAAGCCGTTTTCCATGAGCTCATTAGAAACCGGAATAGAGTCACGAGTTAGAGCTGAAATTGCTAATTCATTTAATAGCGTAACATCCATAATTTTATGACTGGCAAGCTTTAGTTTGAGCCCAAGATCTTGGGCTATTTCAATTTCTTCTCTATGTCGTTGTCCATAATCGAAGGTAATGCCGTGCACCTCATCAAATTGTTGAAGGGCTTGGATGAGGCAGGTTGTCGAATCTTGACCACCACTAAAAACTACAACGGCTTTTGACATAATAAAATATAATCTTGTAATAAATAAGATTGCATAGTTTAACGCAGCAACGAATGCTTTTAAACTACTTGCGACTCGGGTCGAAATCCTCTATAACTGCGCCCCGGTTAACCAAGAGGCAAGATCATGAAATATCCAGTGAATGAAGTGTTTGAAACAATACAAGGCGAGGGGACTTACACCGGAGTACCAGCTATTTTTGTAAGACTTCAGGGGTGTCCGGTGGGTTGTTCTTGGTGCGATACTAAGCAAACATGGGAACTACTTGAACAAAATCGCGTGGCGTCAGAACTTGTGATTCAAGTCGATGGCACGATAGGCCGCTGGGCAGAGCTAACAGCAGAAGAGTTAGTTAACGCATTTGTAGCTAAGGGCTTTAATGCTAAACATGTGGTTATCACCGGCGGCGAGCCGTGTTTATATGATTTGCGTGAATTAACAAGCCAGCTTCACAGCCAGGGTTATCAAACTCAAATAGAAACCAGTGGTACATTTGAGGTTATTTGTGACAACAAAACTTGGGTAACTGTATCGCCAAAAGTGAATATGAAAGGTGGTTACGTGGTGTTAGCTCAAGCGTTAAATCGTGCTGATGAAATTAAGCATCCTGTAGCCACACAAAAGCATATTGATGAACTAGATAACTTATTAGCTGATATCGATTTAACAGGTAAAACAGTTTGCTTACAACCAATTAGTCAAAAACCACGAGCAACCGAATTAGCCATGGCAACGTGTATTGCACGCAACTGGCGTTTATCAATTCAAACTCATAAGTATTTAGACATCGATTAGGTTTAAGATGTTGAATTAAGTCTTTTTGAATTAATTCCCTGAGAATGCAAAAAAGCCCCTACATTACGTCATGTAAGGGCTTTTTTGTAAGCTTGTAATTTACTCTGTTGATTCGGCTATAAAGCCAATTTAGTTATTGCCGGGCAGGCCAAACCACCCGTTTCACTAAATTTTTTTAGCGCCGCATTATAAGGGCTTAAATCACCAATATTTTCAGCGATCCAGTCTGCATCGTAATAGGTGTCTAAATAACGTTCGCCTGAGTCACAGATCAGGGTCACTATCGAGCCAGTTTCCCCTCTGGCCGCCATTTCTGTGGCAATTTGTAAAACCCCGTAAAGGTTTGTTCCTGTGGATGCACCGGTTTTACGGCCTATGATATTTTCTAACCAATTAATAGTCGCAACAGAGGCTGGGTCTGGGATCTTGCGCATTTCGTCAACAACCCCTGGAATGAATAAGGGTTCGGCACGTGGTCGCCCAATGCCTTCAATTTTACTGCCGTTGCTACAGCTCACAGTTTTATCGCCAGTAGTGAAGTAATCGAAAAAAACAGAGTTTTCTGGGTCGACTACGCAAAGTTTAGTGTCTAAACGTTGATAACGGATATATCGACCTATCGTGGCTGATGTCCCGCCAGTACCGGGGGTCATTACTATCCATGATGGAATAGCGTGTTGCTCTTTTTCCATCTGATTGAAAATAGAATTAGCAATATTGTTATTACCGCGCCAATCGGTAGCGCGCTCTGCGTAAGTAAATTGATCCATATAATGGCCGTCCAACTCAGCAGCTAATCGCTCCGATTCGGCATAGATTTTACTTGAGTGATCAACAAAATGGCATTGACCGCCGTAAAATTCAATTTGTTGAATTTTTCTTTTTGCTGTGGTGCTTGGCATAACTGCGATAAAGGGTAAGCCCAGTAATCTGGCAAAATAGGCTTCTGAGACTGCAGTGCTGCCTGAAGATGATTCAATTACAGGCGTGCCTTCTTTTATCCAACCGTTACACAAGGCATACAGAAACAAAGAGCGAGTGAGGCGATGCTTAAGGCTACCCGTAGGGTGAGTACTTTCATCTTTTAGGTAAATATCAATACCGTTTAAGTGTGGGGTGTCGAGTTTTATTAAGTGAGTGTCGGCACTACGTTGAAAGTCAGCTTCGATTTTTTCTATTGCTTGATTTACCCAAGAATTAGTCACTATGTAGCCTCTGAATAATACATTTAGCTTAAATCATAGTGAAAAGGTACTGAGATTGGTAGCAGAAAAACTCTAAGACTTTGTTTGTTGATATTGTGTAAATATTTGATTGAATGTGTTTTTACTGTGAGAGAGTTTGAACAATGGAGGACTTACAAGAGTTTAAACTAAATAAGTAACTATAGGTGTTTAAGAAGTGGTGGAGGGAGAAGGATTCGAACCTTCGAAGGCTGAGCCGTCAGATTTACAGTCTGATCCCTTTGGCCACTCGGGAACCCCTCCACATTATCTTACTTTGGTCTTACGCATTACATTGACCTGTAATGTTTGTAGCAATTACTTCTAATTGAATTAAGAAGTGGTGGAGGGAGAAGGATTCGAACCTTCGAAGGCTGAGCCGTCAGATTTACAGTCTGATCCCTTTGGCCACTCGGGAACCCCTCCACATTATCTTACTTCGGTCTTGCACATTGCATTGGCCTGCAATGTTTACAACTTTTACTTCATATTGAAATTAAGAAGTGGTGGAGGGAGAAGGATTCGAACCTTCGAAGGCTGAGCCGTCAGATTTACAGTCTGATCCCTTTGGCCACTCGGGAACCCCTCCACATTTTCTTAACTTCTTTTCTTGCACACAATATTGGCCTATTGTGCTTTTTACTTTCACTCTTTGCGGTAGAAATGGTGGAGGGAGAAGGATTCGAACCTTCGAAGGCTGAGCCGTCAGATTTACAGTCTGATCCCTTTGGCCACTCGGGAACCCCTCCAGAGTATTTCTCTACAAATTGTGCGCAAATGGTGGAGGGAGAAGGATTCGAACCTTCGAAGGCTGAGCCGTCAGATTTACAGTCTGATCCCTTTGGCCACTCGGGAACCCCTCCTCAATTGCGGCGGCAATAGTAGTCAGAAAAAATTCTGCTGTAAAGCTTAAATATGAAATAAACGGTAAAGTTTCGACTGTTTGGTCAATTAACTTACAACAAGTTGTTTTGTGGATGTATTCTTGTTCAATATGGTTAGTAATTGGCTTATTGGTAAAAGAATCTCTATCATGTTAGGGGGTTATTGCTAAAAGAAAGCACTCGCTTCGTACTTGTCAATAAATCGCTGTATTCATTTATTCGAATTTGAAATTAAACCTAAAGCTATGACTTCTTTGGTCGATAAAGTTTCAACGGTTTGTTTTATAGGTTTATTTTTGTTCTAAATGAATGCAATTCAAGCAAGTAGTACATTAGTTAATGAATCCCAGCTAGGTTCGAGACTCAATCATGCGATTGGTTCTAACCGACGGGGTGAGTTTGGCTTATTACTTTCACTACTTTCTGCCGATGCTCGTGATATGGCGCAGTTTCAAACTGCCACGCACCGGTCAAATGACTTAAGAACTAAATTTGAATTGCCAGTGGCGCAAGTACTATTAAACCAAACTGATATCGATGATGTTGTTATTGATAATAGTTATGTCCATCAGCGCGATGGAGCGGCTGCATTTCGTTTAGCCAATGTATTACACCAAGAAGCTTTGGTTATTCGTAAAAATGAATCATTAGAAATGGCAGACGTTTTAGCCAACTGTGAGCTCAACACCCGTAACCGCTATCAACTGCAGCATACAGCACCATCAATTCAGTTAACTCACTTTGTTGAACAGTTACAAATGCAGCGTCAAATGAGCGAATTAATTGCGCAAGCATGATGGTGATCCTGCTTTATTTTGAATTGCTGATATATAATTGGCTTTTCATTATCTTAAAGTAGAGACATATTAATATGAAAAATATTCAACAAGCGCAGTCAAATTTGGTCAACGACACTTGTACTGATTGTGGTAGCTTTGTGGATGTTGGTGCTGTAATCGATGAGCACGATACGGTTTTAGAATTAGAATTAAATGGCGAAAATTGCCAGCAATTAGCAAATGATATAATCGCTAAGGCACAACAACGTTTTGACGACGTAACAGCAGACAGCCAGGTTGAAGACCAAAGTGTAAAAATTAGTCTAACCTTTGCATTTACTGCTGAAAAAATGATATTTCAACTTGAAAATGGTCTGTAAATTAGACTGGTAGAACTTGCTGAAATTACGTTAATTCGTGTAGTCTTGTACCCTATAAAAAATATAATTTAACTTTAAGTATTAAAGCGATTGGTGAACAAGTTGTTTGCCTTATTTTAGGATGACGTGTGAAGAAGCAAAAATCTCAACAATTGTTGGAATACATTGTTAATTCAGAAGCAAAGCAGCTCGGTGATTTTAAGGCCACTGCACAAATTGCCGCTGAATTACTTTCACAGCAGCTTAATGTATCAAGTGTTGTCGTTTCTGCGATTTGTAGTGAAAACGACACGCTCGAACAAATCACACGCTTAACAATAGCTTCTTTACCTCCTAAAACTCTATCCCAAGTTCAATCTTACCGACCAAAACCTTCTTTGTGTGACGACTTCATTAGCCAGTTGAAAGTAGAGCGTCACATAACTTCTGAATATTGTGTTGACGACCCTCGGTTAGTGGAGTTGCAAGCTTACTATCAAGGGCATGGCATACGCGCTGTGCTAGAAGTCGCTATTCGAATTAACGGCCATTTAGAGGGTATGTTAAGTTTGGAACGTACCGAGAGCTCTGAACCTTGGCATGAAAGCGAAGTGCAGCTCTGTTCTCAAGTAGCGGACCAATTAGCACTGACTCTAGCGACTAAGTATGGATATGATAAAGACGAGCGTTTAACATTACTGCTATCAGCAGCCGAGCAATCAGACCAAATCATGATGGTCGTTAACTTAGCTACTGATTGTATCGAGTATGTGAATAATGCCCATTTTGAATTGACAAAAGTCCCTAAAGAGCGAATTTTAGGTCGCAAAATTCAAGTCTTAGATTTTTTCAAACAGTATCCCAATTTATCTGAGTCCGTCCTTAATAAAGCCCGTAATGGCGAGCCTTGCGAAGAAGAGATAAATCTCATTCGGCATGATGGCAGCGCTTATTGGATGCGCTTATCTGTAAAACGTTTTATCTCTGAAAGGGGTAATCACTTTGCACTGGTGAATGCAGAAAACTGCACTGAGCAACATCATCATCAAAGTGAGTTATTGCGCTTAGCTTGGCGGTGTGGATTAACAGGCCTTTATAATCGTACCCATTTTAGTCGAGTACTTAAAAAGCTTAAATCAGGCCACATGGTGCTGATCGATTTACGTGGCTTTAAACGGTTTAATGATACTTATGGGCATGCAAATGGCGATGTGATGTTGATTGAAATTGCCCGGCGTATCCGCCATTTTGCCGAGGTACATCAACTATCAGAAATCGCGCGCATTGGTAGTGATGAGTTCGGTATTTTATTTGAAAATAACGAAGATGAGTTCAGTATTCAACAAGCGACAGAACGCTTATATCGTCAGCTTGAAGCCCCAATCACCATAGGTATTGAGCAGATAGAGCCTAAACCGGCATTAGCACGAGTGGATATAGCATCTATTGAAGAGCAGTTTTCTTCGTTAACCTGTGCTGATATTGCGCTGCAATATGCTAAAAATAAACAAGGTAACGCGATTCAAGTATTTAATTCAGCGTTACTGAATGCCTTTAAAGAAGATGCACAGATTGAGCGTGATTTGGTAGCTGCAATTAAAGGTCGTCAGTTTGAGCTTTATTATCAACCGCTAAAAGACTTAAAAAAGCAGGCTTATATTGGCGCAGAAGCGCTTATTCGCTGGCATCACCCTAAAAAAGGCGTGTTATATCCTGGAGCTTTTATTGATATTGCTGAGCAATCAGGGTTAATTAATGATATTGGCTCTTGGGTACTAGAGGCTGCATGCAAACAGTTAAATTTGTGGCAGCGTCACCAAATTGATATCTCAATGCATGTAAACGTGTCAGCGAGACAGTTTTTTAGCGGTACCTTGTTTGAACAAGTTTGGTCGTTGGTTACTCGTTATCGCTTAAAGCCTCATAGCTTAATTCTGGAGATCACTGAAACAGAGCTGATGGAAGATATACGTTCTGCGACAAATCTCTGCAATGAATTAGCTGATTTAGGTGTTGGCTTAGCCATTGATGACTTTGGTACAGGTTATAGCTCAATGAGATACCTTAAGCAGTTCCCGATCAGTAAATTGAAGATTGATCGCTCCTTTATCTCTGATCTCAGCGTTAGCCATGAAAGTCGAGAAATTGTTAGTGCTATTATTGCCATGGCATCGGCGTTGAATATTTCATTAACAGCCGAGGGGGTTGAAACCAAAGAACAAGAGTCATTTTTGGCTGAACATTTATGCCATCAAGCTCAAGGGTTTTTATACAGTCCAGCATTAAGAGAGTCAGAGTTTAGCCAGTTTTTAGCGAAATCCCCTTCAATTCATTAGAGCTGTAGGCCTTTGTAATACTTAGTAACACATAGTCCAATCTCTATTAAAAGCAATAAGCTATAGGGTATTTAGTGGCTTCTTACTGTTCGTCAGTTTTATGCCAGCATGTTGCAGTTACCTCTCTTTATTCATAAGCCCCAATATTTGCAGTTTTTAAGCGCTAACCTTGAGTCTGAATTTTAGAATCGAGTTGTTGAGTTTTGCTCGGTAGGGGTTAAGAGTTTGAAGAGGTGTAACCTGTACAACATACAGCTAAAGAGCTTTGTAGCCTCATCTTGACCGGTTAGGCTGTCATAATTGAATATTATCAATTATGACTAAAGGCTGATTTGTAAATGAAACAATAGGGGAGTCATTACTAAGTTAAAACAGATTTTCGATTAATCACTTTGCAGTAATGTTTCTGATCGTTACCCACCACAACATTGTTTGAACTTCTTACCACTATAGCAAACGCACTTGTCGTTACGCTTAGGCATCACTGGATTCATTTGCTTGCCCTCGGTATACAGCCATTGGCCATCACATTTTAGAAAATCTGAGCATTCATGGATAGCATCAATCTCATCATCGAATTTATACCAAGCTTGAAATGTAACTTGTCCTTTATCATTTGTATGCGAACTGCGGATCACATCCAGACTTAACCATTGCGGTAAAGGCTCTTGTGCGAGCGTCTCCTTATCGAGGCCGTTAAGGTATTGGCTATGGTGAGTCGCAATTAAGTAGTCATAATCTTTTAAATAGAAAGCACAAAAACGTGAGCGCATTAATTGCTCTGGTGTCTTTGCGGATTGCTTTTTAAGATGAAATGGTTGGCAACATTGCTGGTAAGTTTGCTTTGAGCAACAAGGGCAAAGAGATTGTGGATCAATATTAATGTTGGTCATGGTTACTTGGTACTGATTGTTGGCTTAACGCTGGAAATTGGCGACCATAATAAAGGTTTGGACTAGGTTTAGCATTATAATAAAATGACGCTTCAGCTCGATTGTTAGTATCAACAGTGAGGTACCATTTACCGTCATTTTTCTTTTTCGATACACCAACAAATTTCCCCGCAAATTCACTGCTTGGCTCGCCATTATCAATTGGTGGATGGAATCTAATGAGGTAATAACCGATATCCGTTGCACTGGAGCCTTCAATATTGCGTTCTATTACACGGAAGTCGACTTCAATTTTTGCATTTTTGTGTTTAATTTTACCGAAAAAAGTATCGTATAAAGCGACGATTTTATCACGACCCATAGTGATCCCTTCACCTTGGCTTTCTGGAATATAACAAGCATCTTCAGAATAAATGGATTTCATTCTGCTAGCATCAAGCTCGTTAAAAGCATCACTAAATTGGTTATAGACAGCATTTAGTGCTTCATTATCATCCGCAAGTGCGACTTGAAGTAGGCTAAAGTAAATTAAATTAATGAGTGTAAACGCTGTTGCAACTTTTTTAAGCATGTAATAGGGCAAACTAGGAATATAATAACTAACACTATAATAGATGGTTAAGGTGAACTAAAGTACTAGATCATTACAAGATGTGTTGCAGTGTTTAGCTTTTACGCACATTGAACATTTTTCAGATAATGGTTTGGTGGTTCTAGGCTAATTGGGGGGATTATGGTTGAAGAAGAAATGAGTCTGTTTCTTTCTGAGATGGCAGGTGTTCAGCCACTTAAAAATAATACGACGACTACGATTAGCGAGCAGAAGGTATCAACTGAAGCGCAAAACCTGCGCAGAAAACAATTACAGGTGAGTGAGCAACTCGCCAAGTTGACGCTAGACCCTAATTTAATTACAGCTATTTTACCCGATGCAATCGTTGAGTTTAAACGTGATGGGGTTCAAGAAGCGGTTTTTCATCGCCTAAGCCTCGGGGGATATCCGATTAAATATGAAATTGATTTGCATATGCTTAAGGTTTCGCAGGCAAGAGAAGCTCTGTATCAGCAGATCCTAGCAAGCAGAGCCCGCGGGGAACGCAGTATACTAGTGATTCATGGTAAAGGAGCTAAGGCTAAACCTTTCCCGGGGTTAATGAAGTCTTTTGTTGCTTCATGGTTAGAGCAGATCGAAGAAGTCTTGGCTTTCCATAGCGCACAGCGCCATCACGGAGGTACCGGAGCTTTATATGTTATGTTGACTAAGTCTGAACAAAAGCGGATTGAAACCCGAGAAACTAACCATAAGGGCGTCAAGGTACGCTAGTATCAATTTTGAACAATATTCGAAAGGTGTCAGTGAAAGCTTTTATTAAATTTGAGGTGATTGCGACAATGTCTAAAAAGGCCATTAACAACAATTAATGGCCTTTTTGCTATAAACTATACATGGTGTAAAAATTTACCAGCCACACTGTCGGTTCGCTGAATTGTTTTGCTCATCTAACCATGCTTGTAAAGGCGCAAAGTAATCAAGTACAGCTTTTGCATCCATCTCCTTCGTGCCTGTAACGGCCGCTAAAGCTTCTGGCCATGGTTTACTTTGTCCCATTTCTAACATGGTGTTAAGTTTAGCACCGGCTTCTTTATTGCCATATATACTACAGCGATGCACCGGACCGTTATCACCAGCAATTTCACACAATGATTTGTGGAATTGGAATTGCAAAATGTGCGCTAAAAAGTAACGTGTATATGGCACATTTCCTGGCACATGGTATTTAGCGCCTGGGTCAAAGTCTGCTTCAGTACGTGCCATTGGTGCTTTAACACCTTGGTATTTTTCACGTAGTTCCCACCAAGCTTGATTGTATTGCTCTGGTGTAATTTCACCGCTAAATACTTTCCAGCGCCATTGGTCGATCATCAAGCCGAAAGGTAAGAAGGCAACTTTATCTAATGCTTGTTTAAGCAATAGGCCAATATCTTTAGAAGCATCTGGCACTTCATCTAATAGCCCTATTTGCTTTAGATAATTTGGCGTAATAGAAAGCGCAACGGTATCGCCAATAGCTTCATGGAAGCCGTCGTTAGCGCTGTTTTTAAAGATAAAAGGTTGATTTTTATAAGCGCGTTGGTAGAAGTTATGACCTAATTCATGATGAATAACGGTAAAGTCTTCAGCCGTTTTTTGAATGCACATCTTAATGCGAATATCGTCTAAGTTGTCGAGATCCCACGCTGACGCATGGCACACAACATCTCGATCTTCTGGCTGTACAAACAAAGATCGTTTCCAGAACGTGTCTGGTAATGGCTCAAAGCCTAGTGAAGTAAAGAAGCTCTCTGCTTGCTCGACCATTTTTACTTCATCATAGTTATGCTGAGCAAGTAGCTCTGTTACGTTGTAACCCGGATCAGCATCTTGAGGAGCAACTTGTTCATAGATATTGCCCCAACTTTGTGCCCACATGTTACCGAGTAAATGCGCTGGTATTGGCCCCGATGCAGGAGCAATGTCTTCTCCATATTGTTCATTTAGTTCACCACGCACATAACAATGCAGTGAATCATACAGCGGCTTAACTTGGCCCCATAAACGATCTAGCTCAGTAGAAAACTCATCAGGTTTCATATCGTAGTTACTGCGCCAAAGCTCTGAAAGATCAGCATAGCCAAGGTCTATTGCACCTTCATTGGCAAGTTCAACTTCACGTTCAAATAGAGGGCGCATAGGCTTAGCAATTTTTCGCCAACCTTGCCAAACTTCTAATAGTTCATCTGGATCCTTTGAATCAGCCATAATCGCTGATAATTCCGGTTGACTTAGGCAGCGACCATCTTTAAAGCAATATTTCCCTTTGCCGTATAAGCCGTTTAATTCAGCACTAATGTTAGCAAGCTCTGCATTTTTTACTGGATCGAGAGGGGAGGGTAATACAATAGAGCTACGTAGAATATTGAGCTTTCTTTTTTCTTCATCGCTCAGCTCCAAACCTGCATATTGTGCTGCAAGAGTTGCAAGCTCCACTGATTTTGCAGTGTATTTTTCAGCTACACTAGCAGACAGAGCGGCAGTATCTTCCGTAATAAAGTTACTGTAAATCCATTCTGAGCGGTTAATTTCTAGTGAAAGGTCAGCCATTTGTGCTTCAGCATTAGTAATAAACTGCTTTGCCTCTGCTGTTTTATCTACTGTTGCAGGGCTAGAGTCGGTTTCTGATTGGCTACAAGCTGAAGCCCCCAATACTAGTGCAATAACAGCCGACAATTTAGATACCTTAATTAAGGTCGTGTTCATCGTTGAAATCCTTTGTTATTTTTGTGTTGCCCATTTTACTTGTTTTGTTGCCAATTAACAGTGGGTTCAGTAAAAGCTAACATCAGAAAGGCTTAAAATGATAACGACTCTAGTCACTATTAATGGAGGCTAACTTGACTAAGAGTTTTGTTACGATTTTGCTTAACGCTGATTAGATGTTTCATCTTCAGGCAATACTCGCCTTAGGCTTTTTTTATCAGGATGAATATTAATTGTCGTTTTAATTGTTATTAAAGTTTCTATTTTTTAAGGTGAAAATTAGTTGGGTCAATAAAGGCCTAAATAGGCCTTAGTGCTATCTCGGTTTTATAAAGACCATAAAGGTCAGTTTATACTGATATATCGGGAATTTGTTTGACAAGCTGAAAGCGAATGTTTAATTTAAACGAGTGTTTTAAATAGATGTGAAGGCAACGGAATGGCAAATCGCTCCGATACAAAAACAAGAATACTGGACGCTGCGGAAAAATTATTTGCAGAAAGAGGCTTCTCAGAGACCTCACTAAGACTAATTACAAGTAAAGCCGAAGTGAACCTTGCTTCTGTAAATTATCATTTTGGTTCTAAAAAAGAGCTAATTAGAGCGGTGTTAGCCCGCTACCTAGATGTGTTTATGCCAGCAGCAGCTAAAGCTATTGTCGCTGTGCGTGAAGAGAATAGTAATGCTTCTTTGGATGCAATTTTCTCAACTCTTGTCGGCCCTTTACTTGACCTTAATCAGCTTCGTGCTGAAGGTACTACGACTTTTCTACAGCTTTTAGGTCGAGGTTATATTGAGAGTCAAGGGCATCTGCGTTGGTTTATTACCACTCATTATGGCGAGTACCTCGGCTTATTTGTCAAGGCTGTGGCTGAAAGCGCGCCGCATATTCCACCTGCAGAGATGTTTTGGCGATTACACTTCACTTTAGGTACCGTTGTTTTCACTATGGCATCGGCCGATGCGTTAACTGAAATTGCCGCTGCAGATTTTGGTGAGCACAATGACATCGAAGCCGTGATCAGAAAAGTTATCCCCTATTTATCAGCTGGTGTGTCTGTTCCACTTACTAAGGATGTAATGTAAAAATTATGGCTACGACATTATTAATATTATTGCTTGCTGCAATAGTCGTTGTATTCAGTGTTAAAAATATCAGGATGCAGCTAATCACGCGTCCTGTTTTCAGTTTTTTTAAACAAGTATTGCCGCCTTTATCTAGCACTGAAAAAGAAGCGATGGAAGCGGGTGATGTTTGGTGGGAAGGAGAGCTATTTAAAGGTAAACCTAATTGGCAAGTTTTACATAGTTACGGTAAACCGACACTGACTTCAGAAGAGCAAGATTTTATTGATAATCAGGTCATGACAGCGTTAACAATGATTGATGACTACGACATTGTTAATAATAGAAAAGACTTACCACCAGAGCTATGGGACTATTTCAAAAAAGAAGGTTTCTTCGCCTTAATTATCCCCAAAAAATATGGTGGTAAAGCATTTTCTGCTTACGCAAACTCAACCATTGTCAGTAAAATTGCTAGCCGTAGCGTAAGTGCAGCAGTAACGGTTATGGTACCTAACTCGTTAGGCCCAGGTGAGTTACTGACACACTATGGTACCTCTGAACAAAAAGAACACTGGTTGCCATTACTTGCTGATGGGCGAGCAATTCCATGTTTTGCGTTAACTGGACCTGAAGCGGGAAGTGATGCAGGTGCAATTCC
Organism: Shewanella sp. 10N.261.52.F9; assembly: GCF_041471165.1. Taxonomy (NCBI): domain Bacteria; kingdom Pseudomonadati; phylum Pseudomonadota; class Gammaproteobacteria; order Alteromonadales; family Shewanellaceae; genus Shewanella; species Shewanella sp. 10N.261.52.F9. Next base: position 97,981 of record NZ_JBFRNX010000032.1, on the reverse strand, counting down.
TGATACTGGAGTTGTCTGCCGCCGAGAATTTAATGGTGAAGACACCTTAGGTTTAAAACTTAATTGGAATAAACGTTACATTACCCTTGCTCCAGTCGCCGACGTACTTGGCTTGGCGTTTCAAATGTCAGACCCAGAAGGGTTATTAGGGGATGTTAAACATATTGGTATCACCTGTGCGTTAATTCCAACTGATCATCAAGGCGTTAAAATTGGTCGCCGTCATAATCCGTTAAATCTAGCTTTTATGAATGGTACAACCCAAGGCGAAGATGTATTTATTCCTCTAGATTGGATTATTGGGGGACCGCAATACGCTGGCCGCGGCTGGCGTATGTTGGTTGAGTGCCTATCTGCAGGACGTGGTATTTCATTGCCGGCTCTTTCAACTGCATCAGGCCATATGGCAACCAAAACTACAACGGCTTACAGCGTTGTTCGTCAACAATTTGGTCTGCCTATCGCGCAGTTTGAAGGCGTGCAAGAGGCGCTTGCTCGTGTTATTGCTAACACCTATCAGCTTGAAGCTGCTAGACGTTTAACCACAACGGGTATCGACTTAAAAGTAAAGCCATCAGTGGTAACCGCTATCGCTAAATACCATATGACAGAGCTTGGTCGTAAAGTCGTTGACGATGCAATGGATATTCAATCTGGTAAAGGGATCCAACTTGGTCCTAAGAACTACTTAGGTCATGGTTACATGGCTCTTCCGATTTCAATTACGGTTGAAGGCGCGAATATTCTAACTCGTAGCTTAATGATTTTTGGCCAAGGTGCCACACGTTGTCACCCTTATGTGCTTGCGGAAATGGAAGCTGCAGGAATGCAAGATACTGACGCAGCACTTGAACGTTTTGATTCTTTATTGCTTGGGCATATAGGTTACGCAACACGTAATGCATTTAGTGCATTAGGTAATGCATTAACGGGGAGCCGTTTTACAGCGTCGCCAGTGAGTGGTGAAACTAAGCAATATTATAAAGACATGACTCGATTGTCAGCGGCGTTGGCCTTTATGACAGACGTATCGATGTTGATCCTTGGTGGTGATTTAAAACGTAAAGAAATGTTGAGTGCTCGAATGGGGGACGTGTTAAGCCAACTTTACTTAGGCTCTGCAACACTGAAGTTATTTGAAGATAACGGTCGCCAGTTTGATGATTTACCTGCAGTGCGACATGTTATGGCTACCCGTTTACATTTAGCTGCTAAGGCCTTAGATGAAGCCATACGCAATTTCCCTAATCGTGGTATTGCTCTGATTTTGCGTGCTCTAATTTTCCCTCTAGGTAATCGTTTTAAAGACGCGACAGATAAGCAATCTATCGATCTTGTTGCTGCTATGAGTAAACCATCACCGGCTCGTGATAGATTGACTCATTTATGCCCTGACTTTACAGGTGATACTGGCGGTATTGCCGACGTTGAAAATGCATTTATGGCTAAGTGTGCTTGTAAAGGATTATATGCCAAGCTTAAACAAGCACAAAAAGAAGGAGCGCTGCCTAAGCTAGCACCATTGCCATTGTTCGATGCAGCATTAGAAAGTTCGCTAATTACGACTGAAGAGTATCAACAATTGGTTAAAGCTGATGCATTGCGTCTTGCTGCTATCAATGTTGATGACTTTGAGACTCTTTAATCGATAAGAGAATGTAGATGTAATTGAGTGAGCTCTTAGTTATTTACTCTAAGAGCTGCCAAATAAAATGCCGCATTATGATGTACCCATTCGAGTACTGATTAAGGCGGTATTTTTGGTTTATAGCTTATGCTTTGATTGCAATATTACTCTGGTTATTAAAAGTAGAGGCTTCTGTATTTGTTTAGTTCTGCTCCTGCAGGCGGGGTAAGGGCTTTATTCATAGCTATAAGCTGTTGATACTCTTTCGGAAGGAATGTCTTTATTCTTGCGACTCTTGCGTAATGACTTACACGAAACTTGGGATAGAGTGAGAGCAATTTTGGCAAGTTTTCATGTAACTGTCCATTTTCATAGCTAGCTTCGAGCAGTGTATCAAGTGCATCTAAGCCATGTTTATCAACATTGAGTTTAAAATTATTATCAACTAAAAACTGGAGTGCTTGTGGTGAATGTAAAGCCGCAGCCATAAAAACATCTCTTCCTAGCTGATCGACTAGCAAAAAATCAAAACCCTGATCTAATAAGCCCTGCCACTTTTCTATCGGCAAATTTTTGAAGTACATTAAGTCGGTGGGCGCTAGCGGTGAAACTCTAGCCTTCCATACGGACAGTAAATCAATATTTCGACGTAGCATGAACCTAAATAATATATCTGTTTGTGACAGTGTTAATGGGGTGTGAGCACTGTAATCACGTGCTTGTGCTATTTTTCCGTCGGCGATCAAACGTTCGAATGTATCACTCGAGTCAGAATTTAATGGGGCGGGTCTAAAGTTAAGCTTATGCTCTTGCCAAAGTCCGACTAGCACTGGGTCAATATCATGTAAACGTTGTTTAACATCGGTAGGATCTTGCTCTATCTCTTTAATGATATCGTAAGCTTTATCTCGTCCTTTAAAACTTTGTTCGGCAAGCAGCTGTTGTTTTACTGATGTGCATTGCTCTGATTTTTGTTTCATTGCCATTTGTTTACTCTTTGCTTTAGCAATGGCGAGTGAGATAACTGAGTCATCAGCTTTCTGCTGTTTAATATTAAAGCTGTTATCAATAAGCGAGATACTATTTAGAAGAGATTTTAACTTAGGATTAGAAATTTTCTCACTATTGGTACGTGGTTTTCTTGGCGCTTTAAATACCGTGATAGTTAAATTATCAAGTTGCTTAATTTTTCCGTGAGCTTTATAACCTTGAGCTTTTAGATAAATAAGTGTGTCGAGTATTTTATTGGCATCAGGATTGAGCTTATTGTAATCAACATTATCATAGGGCAAGTTCAATATAGCTATATCCATTGCTGTTAGGATACCAGGTTCATTAATGGGCTTAACACCATATTGAGCGAGTAAGGTTAGCGCATCTACATTAAAATTAGCGGCTGCAATGTCAGCTAGATTTTTAGAATTATGGAGCTGTTTTTGGGCAAAAATAGGGAAATCCGCTAATGATTTTGTTTGTTCAAGCAGCGGGATTAAGTACTCGGTTGCCATATTGTTTTGTATCGCGATACCGACTTCATTGACAGTAAATGAATGTAACGCTACGGCTTGCTTATATTCTTCTATATTCAACTTTTCAGCGGTTAATATAAATAGAATCGATGGTGACAAAACAGCACTGTCGGCAATATAAAGTGGAGACTCTAAATATGTCGTAAAATGGTCTGTATTATCGAGGAGTGCGTAAATATCAGCTTTATTTATATCTTGCGCTAACGATATAATCATGCCAAGCCCGGGATTTTCATTTTCTAATGGCTTTAGTGCTATTGCTAACACTGCAATAGTATCAGTGTTAAAACCTTCAATGACTGACAGTCCACTCCAGTCTTTCAAAATTGAACTCGATTGGGTGATAACGTATTTGTTTCTTTCGTTATTGCTTTTAGCTTCAATCAATAAGTCTTGGTAACTATCGTAGAAGGTCTTGTACTGCGACCTATATGCGAGAAGTTCCCTATCTGTTTTGCCTTGCTGTAATTCCAGTTCGATTGCAGCAATAATCACGTTGTGGATATCAGCAACCTGCTCGCTAAAATTTTGATAGCGTTTTTGGCATTGAGCGTGTGCGGAAGTTAGCTGCACCAATTTAGTTTGTTGAGCTGTCTCACTAGAAACAGAAGTTTCCAATGTTTGTTGGTGTTCAGTCATTTCGTTACGGCTTGTTAATGACGTGCTTGGAATGGGAATACTTTGTAATGTAGTTTTCTCTTGCTTATCAAAGACATAAAAATAATAACCGCCGACTATGCATGCTGTGGTGCAGGAGATAACTAATAACTTCCGTTTCATTGTCCAACTTTTCCTTGTTGTTTATCTATCATTTTTTATATGTATGACTACACATTTTCTATGTGAATAAGATAAAAACAATCGTGTTTTAACCTTATTTAATAAACGCATTGAAATGTATTGCTTTTAAATGGAATGGTTATATTGGGGGGGATGGTCTGCTAATGCAAATTGGTGTGGTTTTAGCTTGGTTTATTCTACAGCTAAATACCTGATTATAAGCGGTATACGATTTGAATTTTTAGCGATAATAGGTATAAAAAAAGCTACTATTTGGGAAAATAGTAGCTTTTTATCTTACTTAATAACCCAAGTAAAAATATTGACTTTAACCTACAACAACGACTTTGCTGGTGTTTGTGCCACCAACAGTCTCCATTGCATCGCCTTTAGTCATCATTGCCATGTCACCTTTTTCAAGGTAACCCGCTTTAGATAGAGTTTCTAGTGCTCTTTGAGCAACCGCTTCAGGAGCATGTGCAGTTGAATCAAAGTAAACCGGCTTGACACCGCGATATAGCGCCATCTTAGCAAGAGTTGACTCATGACGTGACAGTGCAAATATTGGTAGCGCAGAGCTGATGCGTGACATCATCTGTGGTGTAGCACCAGATTCTGTTAAGGCAATAATTGCTTTAATCCCTTCTAGGTGATTAGCAGCGTACATGGTTGATAGCGCAACAGTTTCTTCAATCGTTGTAAATTGCTGATCAAGTCTGTGCTTAGAGACTTGAACACTTGGGTGAGACTCAGCGCCAAGACATACTTCAGCCATTGCTTTAACGGTTTCTTCTGGGAAGTCACCAGCAGCTGTTTCTGCACTAAGCATTACCGCATCTGTACCATCAAGTACAGCGTTAGCAACGTCCATAACCTCTGCGCGAGTTGGCATTGGGCTAGAGATCATTGACTCCATCATTTGAGTTGCTGTAATAACAGGCTTATTCAATTGACGAGAACGGCTGATCAAGCGCTTTTGCACTGCAACTAGCGCAGGGTCGCCAATTTCAACACCCAAATCCCCACGAGCAACCATAACGGCATCAGAGGCTATAATCACATCATCCATTGCTTCATCAGTTGCTACCGCTTCAGCGCGTTCAACTTTTGAAACAATAAGAGCGTTACTACCAGCTTTACGAGCTAAGTCGCGAGCGTAATTAAGGTCTGCACCACTACGAGGGAAAGATACGGCAAGGTAGTCGACACCAATTTGTGCTGCTGTTACGATGTCTTGCTTATCTTTTTCTGTAAGTGCCGCAGCGGATAAACCGCCACCTTGTTTATTGATACCTTTATTGTTAGATAAAGGACCGGCAACGGTCACTGTTGTGTGAACTTTATTACCGTCAACACTTTCAACACGTAGTTGAACGCGGCCGTCATCTAACATTAAGATGTCACCTAGACTAACGTCTTTTGGCAACTCTTTATAATCGATACCGACTTGAGTCTCGTCGCCGTCACCTTTCGCTAAATCGCCATCAAGGGTATAGGCTTGACCAAGCTCTAACATAACCTTTTTGTTATCTTTGAAAGTTGAAATGCGAATTTTTGGACCTTGTAGATCACCTAAAACAGCAACGTGCACACCTAGCTCTTTTGCAATAGCTCGTGTGTCATCTGCGCGTTTTTTATGATCTTCTGGTGCACCGTGAGAGAAGTTTAAGCGAACAACGTTAGCACCAGCAGCAATAATGCGGCGTAAGTTGTCATCACGGTCAGTGGCTGGACCCAAAGTTGTTACAATTTTGGTTCTGCGGAACATGAGATACTCCGTTAAGTTTTAAAAAATTCTAACCCTATATTATCAGACAATGTCCATAAATGTAGTAAAATTACGAACAAAATGATCTAACTCAAGTTTTTAATTTTGTGACGCATTCCAACATTAATTGATAAATGGGCTATTCAGCTTCAGCTGAATAGCAACATATTATGTAGAAAGTCAGTTACAAAATTGGATCTTTGTCGATTCTTGACTCTTTTAATACTTCTTTAACACGCTTCAAGTTTTCACGGAAACGTGGACCTCGTCTTAGTGTAAATCCTGTTGCGAGCACGTCAATTATAACCAACTGTGCCAAACGTGAAGCCATTGGTAAGTACATATCGGTATCTTCTGGTACTTCCATTGTCACAGGAAGTGTACACACTGTAGAAAGTGGAGAGTTACGAGCTGTAATACCAATAACCGCGGCACCGTTTTCACGGGCAAGTTTTGCGATATCGATAAGCGACTTTGTACGTCCAGTGTGCGAGATAAGAACAACAACATCGCCTTCATTACTGTTTATACAGCTCATACGTTGCATTAAAACGTCGTCAAAACTGATAACAGGTACATTAAAGCGGAAGAATTTGTTTTGTGCATCATGGGCTACTGACGCAGATGCTCCAAGGCCAAAGAAAGAAATTTTCTTTGCTTGGGTTAAAATATCAACGGCCTTGTTTACGGCCGCAGTGTCAATGCTTTGCCTGGCTGTATCGAGCGATGCCATAGATGATTCGAAGATCTTAGTCGTATATGAGTCTGGGCTATCATCTTCTTCTACATGACGACTGACATAAGGTGTACCGTTGGCTAAGCTTTGGGCCAAGTGAAGTTTGAAGTCTGGAAAACCTTTGGTGTCTAGACGTCGGCAAAAACGGTTGACGGTTGGTTCACTCACATCAGCCATTTTAGCCAAAGTGGCAATACTAGAGTGAATAGCCGTTTGTGGAGAGGATAAAATAACCTCTGCAACTTTACGTTCAGATTTACTAAAATGGGTAAGGCTTTTTTGCACCTTTTCTAGGGTATTCATATGCGTACGTCCACTCAATAGTAATGTAGTTTTATTATATTTCGTTAAAGCTTTTAGGTTGACGCCTTTTAACCGTTATTTGCGGAGCGTTGACGCCAACAATAATTTATAATGACAACAGGTACAAACACGATAAATTTTAGTAATTTTATCACAAAAGCATATCAGATTATGGCGTAACATACCTAATAGGCTAACTTGAAGTTTATTATAAAATTTAGATGCAATTACTAATTTCTGTTGTTATATTACAACAAATGTGTGAATACCCATCAAAAACGATGGGGCACAGAGTCAAAAAGGAGATTTTGAAGCTATGGGCATAACAACACCAAAAGCCAAAGCTTGTGATTTTGTTCTATTTGGGACTAAAGGAGATTTAGCTAAGCGTAAGTTGCTTCCTTCTTTATACCAACTTGATAAAGCAAACTTACTGAATGTCGATACTAAAATCCTCGGCGTAGCAAAAGATGACTTTAGCCAAGAAGAATATCGCAAGTTGGTGATCACTGCGTTAGAGACATTTGTAAAAGATGAGCTCTGCGAAGAAACCAAGAACCGTTTCTTGGACCGTTGCCATTATGTCGGAACAAACTTCACTGTATCTGATGGCTATCAGGCGTTTCATGATATTTTAGAGCCTGAAAAGCGCGTTATGGTCAGTTATTTTGCCACTCCGCCAGCAATTTTTGGCGATATCTGCCGTTGCCTCCATGAACAAAATCTTATTTATCCTGACTCTCGTGTTGTTCTAGAAAAACCTATCGGCTCTGATCTCGAAACCTCCCGCATTATTAACGACCAAGTTTCTGCTTACTTCGAAGAAAATCAAGTTTATCGTATCGACCATTATTTAGGTAAAGAGACGGTCCAAAACTTACTAGCATTGCGTTTTGCTAACTCTTTATTTGCATCTAAGTGGGATAACCGAACGATTGACCATGTGCAATTAACTGTTGCCGAAGAAGTGGGGATTGAAGGGCGTTGGGGCTATTTTGATAAAGCTGGTCAGATGCGCGACATGATCCAAAACCATTTACTACAGGTATTGACGCTAGTAGCGATGGACCCACCTGTTAACTTGGATGCTGATAATATTCGTGACGAAAAAGTAAAAGTACTTAAGTCATTGCGTCCAATTAATGCTGATAATATTTACGAAAATACTGTTCGTGGCCAATATAGCTCAGGCTTCTTAAAAGGTGCGCCTGTTCCTGGTTACTTAGAAGAAGAAGGTGCAAACGTTCAATCCAATGCTGAAACGTTTGTGGCACTTCGCGTCGATATCGATAACTGGCGTTGGGCTGGTGTACCATTTTACCTGCGTAGTGGTAAGCGCATGCCGTTTAAGAGCTCTGAAATTGTGGTGTACTTTAAAAACCCGCCGCACAACTTATATAGCTCTAACTATCGTAATTTGCCGCCAAACAAACTGACTATTCGTTTACAGCCTCACGAAGGCGTAGAAATTCAGATGTTAAACAAGGTACCTGGTTTGGGCGAAAAGCAACGTTTGCAAACGACCAAATTGGATTTAAGTTTCTCTGAAACGTTTAAAAACGAACGTATTGCAGACGCTTACGAACGTTTATTACTTGAAGCTATGTTAGGCAACCAAGCATTGTTTGTGCGCCGTGACGAAGTCGAGCAAGCGTGGAGCTGGGTTGACGGTATTATTCAAGCTTGGGAAGAAACTGACGAAAAGCCTAAACCTTACCCTGCGGGTACCTGGGGACCAGTGGCTTCAGTGGCTCTGATCACGAAAGACGGCCGTTCTTGGGACGAGTAGGGGGAAGCATGATTAAAGAAACCGTTTTCAAGTCATTTGATAATAAAGAAGCCCTTGAAGCACAGCTAGCGGAGCGCATTGCAAACCAGTTGCAAGAAGCTGTCGATAGTAGAGGTAAGGCGAGTCTTATTGTTTCTGGTGGTTCTACACCGCTCAAGTTATTTGAGTTATTGAGCAAAAAAACTATCGACTGGAGTGATGTTTATATCACGCTTGCCGATGAACGTTGGGTCAATGCTGACCACAGTGATTCGAATGAGCGATTAGTTAGGAACAATCTTCTTAAAAACCGTGCTGCAAGCGCTAAATTTCGTGGTTTGAAGAATATGTATTCTTCACCTGAAGAAGGTTGTCACATGACGATTGAGCAATTGGGTAGTTTTCCAAAGCCTTTTGATGTTGTGGTTTTGGGGATGGGTAATGATGGGCATACCTGTTCATGGTTCCCTTGTGCTGAACCTACAGAGCTTAATCATGCTCTTACTACTGATGAATTATGTGTTGCAGTCAAACCTGGCAATGCGCCTCATTCACGGATCTCGTTATCAAAGTCTGCGATTTTAGCGAGCCGTCAAATCTATTTACATATCGTTGGTGAGTCCAAATTGGATGTTTACCGACAAGCACTAGTAAGCGATGACAGCACTGAGATGCCGATCCGAGCCGTACTCGGTCAGCATAAAACACCTGTCGATGTTTACTGGAGCGCTTAAGGAGTAATTATGCACAGCGTTGTACAATCTGTTACAGACAGAATTATTGAACGAAGCAAAGATTCTCGCGCTAAATACCTAGCGGCGCTCGATGATGCTAAAAACCAAGGTGTACACCGTAGCGCACTTAGCTGCGGTAACTTAGCTCACGGGTTTGCTGCTTGTAATCCAAGCGATAAAACAGCTATTAAGCAGCTGAACAAAGCCAATATAGGTATTATTACCTCTTTCAATGACATGTTATCTGCTCACCAGCCATATGGTGAATATCCAGACATGTTAAAGCAAGCTTGTAATGAGATCGGCAGTGTTGCTCAGGTTGCTGGTGGTGTACCCGCAATGTGTGATGGTGTGACTCAAGGTCAGCCTGGTATGGAGCTAAGCCTTTTAAGTCGTGAAGTCATTGCGATGGGCACGGCTGTTGGCTTGTCACACAATATGTTTGATGGCGCATTGTTACTTGGGATCTGTGACAAGATTGTACCGGGCCTGTTGATTGGTGCTTTGAGTTTTGGCCACCTGCCAATGCTATTTGTACCTGCGGGTCCGATGAAGTCTGGTATACCAAATAAAGAAAAAGCACGCATTCGCCAGCAATATGCACAAGGCGAAGTTGATAGAGCTGCTTTGTTAGATGCTGAATCTAAGTCTTACCACAGTGCGGGTACTTGTACTTTCTACGGTACAGCTAATAGTAACCAGCTAATGTTAGAAGTCATGGGACTGCAGCTTCCAGGCTCATCATTTGTTAATCCAGATGATCCGCTACGTGAAGTATTAAGCAAGACGGCTGCTAAGCAAGTTTGTCGATTAACTGACATGGGCAGTCAATATACGCCAATCGGTAAAATTGTTTCTGAAAAGTCGATTGTGAACGGTATTGTTGCGTTGCTAGCGACCGGTGGTTCAACTAACCTGACTATGCATATCGTTGCAGCAGCACGTGCTGCAGGCATTATCATTAACTGGGATGACTTCTCAGAGCTTTCAGATGCAGTGCCTCTTGTTGCTCGAGTTTACCCAAATGGTCATGCAGACATTAACCATTTCCATGCTGCTGGTGGTATGGCGTTCTTAATCAAAGAGCTGCTCGCGGGCGGTTTATTGCATGAAGACGTTGATACAGTTGCTGGTTTCGGTCTTAAGCGTTACACCCAAGAGCCGCAGATCCGCGATGGCGAACTGATTTGGGTTGATGGCCCTCAAACAAGCCTAGATGCTGAAGTACTAACCAGCCTTGATAAGCCATTCCAAAGTAACGGTGGTTTAAAGTTACTCAAAGGTAACTTAGGCCGCGCTGTGATTAAAGTATCAGCAGTACAAGAACAACACCGCGTTGTAGAAGCGCCAGCTGTTGTAATTGATGATCAAAATAAGCTTGAAGCGATTTTCCAAGCGGGTGATTTAGATAGAGACTGTGTGGTTGTTGTTAAGGGACAAGGACCAAAAGCTGTTGGTATGCCTGAGCTACATAAACTTACGCCTATCCTTGGAACCTTGCAAGATCGTGGCTTTAAAGTTGCATTATTAACCGACGGCCGCATGTCTGGCGCCTCAGGTAAAGTGCCTGCTGCAATTCACTTAACGCCTGAGGCACTTGATGGTGGTCTTATTGCAAAGATCCAAAATGGTGATTTAGTCCGAGTTAATGCAACAACGGGTGAACTATCTCTTCTCGTTGATGAAGCGGAACTGAATGCTCGAGTTGCAGAGAAAGTCGACCTTCATAAAACGAGTTACGGTATGGGCCGAGAGTTATTTGGTGCACTTCGTTCTAACTTAAGTAGCCCTGAAACTGGTGCCCGTTGCACTAGTGCTATTGATGAAAATTATTAATCTTTAAGGAAGAGTAACGCAATGCTTGAGAATAACTGGTCATTACAACCACAAGATATTTTTAAACGCAGCCCTATTGTTCCTGTAATGGTGATCAATAAGATTGAACATGCGGTTCCGTTGGCTAAAGCATTAGTCGCAGGTGGTATTTCTGTATTAGAAGTCACCCTTCGTACAGATTGTGCTTTAGAAGCAATTACTAAAATTGCTAAAGAAGTGCCTGAAGCCTTAGTGGGTGCAGGTACGATTCTAAATAAAGCGCAGCTTGAGCAAGCGGTTAACGCTGGTGCACAGTTTGTCATAACCCCAGGTGCGACAACAGAATTATTAGAAGCAGCGATGGAAGGCAATACGCCATTAATTCCGGGTGTTGCGAGTATTTCTGAAGTCATGAAAGGCATGGCGCTGGGTTACACAAACTTTAAGTTTTTCCCTGCTGAAGCATCTGGTGGCGTGAATGCACTTAAAGCATTTTCTGGCCCGCTTGCTAATATTCGTTTCTGTCCAACAGGCGGCATTACCCCAAGTAGCTACAAAGACTATTTAGCTCTTAAGAATGTAGATTGTATTGGTGGTAGCTGGATTGCGCCAACTGATGCAATGGAGCAGGGTGATTGGGAACGTATTACCGCTTTATGTAAAGAAGCGATTGGTGCACTTAAGTAAGCCCTTAACTGGCTCGCTACACGTTAGCTGTTGTGTATTGTTTTAGTTAAAAGCAAAACAACGTAGAGCAACCTATAAATCCGAATGCCGTGGGTATTCGGATTTTTTTATATATCTATCTACGGCAAGCCTTATAAACATTTAGTCGCGCAGCGAGAGTTTAGCCGCTCTGAGTTTAACAACTTTGGGTAGAATAAATTATTACACTGATTGGTATCAGTCAGCGTTAGTGTTAACTTTTGCTATTAAGCAGTAACTCGAGGGCTTTTATAAGCGAGCATTTGATACTTCAACAGCTTTGGGCTTAATTTTTATTGCTCACACAAATAGCTTAAACCTCAAACTTCAAAACCTCAGTGCCTTCCAGTGTCTTTTATTCACCATCTCATTACTACTATTCAGAATCATCCAAGAGATTTCTAGGTAAAAAGCACTTGTTATACTAATCAGAATAATTGCTTGGTGTAACCATAGTTTACATTACTGGTTAGCTATCGTTAGGCAAAAAAATACCGCTCATAATGAGCGGTACTGATTTTCAAATCCTATAAGGTTGGTCTTATATAAATAGACACCCTAATAGATTTGCTTAACCTGCGAAGTTTGCGTTAACAAAGTCCCAGTTAACCAGTTCCCAGAAGTGTGCTAGGTAATCTGGACGTACGTTACGGTAATCGATGTAGTAAGCATGTTCCCATACGTCTACAGTCATGATTGGCGTAACACCTTCGTCTGTTAGTGGTGTTGCTGCATTGCTAGTGTTAACAATTGCTACAGTACCGTCGGCATTCTTTACTAGCCATGTCCAAGCGCTACCAAAGTTGTTTACTGCAGAATCAGTGAACTGTGCTTTAAATGCTTCAAAAGAACCGAAAGCTGCATTGATTGCATCAGCAACTGGGCCTGTAGCTTCACCGCCACCATTTGGTGATAGGCAGTTCCAGTAGAAAGTGTGATTCCAGATTTGAGCTGCGTTATTAAAGATACCACCAGTAGAGGTCTTGATGATCTCTTCTAGGCTCTTTTGCTCAAGGTCAGTACCTTCAACTAAACCGTTAAGCTTTACAACGTAAGTGTTGTGGTGCTTACCGTAGTGGTAGTTAATGGTCTCTTCTGAGATATGTGGCTCAAGTGCGTTCTTTGCGTAAGGTAATGCTGGTAATTCAAAAGCCATTAGTTTTCTCCGTTAACTTCTAGATTGTTATTTTGTGCGTTCTTGCTCACTGCGGAACATTTTACCTAATAAACTTGTGAAGTGTATCATTGTTTCTTCCAATTGAGCGATTATCTTAATCGTTTATTTCTATTATACCAATTGCATTAATAATCTGTTCATTCAGAGGGAATTCAAAGCACTGAAGGCAAGTCAGGAACTTGAAGCTAATAGTTATTCTATATCGAGAGTTTCTGGCGCAGCATGCAGTGCTTTGAAGCCCACCCAGAGGGAAGCGCTCAAGCATTCCACTTCTGCTTTGCATGGTCTCACAATAACCATTCTGTCGTCCATGCGCCTTGAATTGAAAAGCTTGAGCGCTTCTGAATTGATTAAATTACTAATGTAATTGGTATTGATATTATCCCTTTAAAAAGTAGGTTTTTGTTCTGACAAAGAGTGGCGTACAATGGGGCGATTGTAATGACGTTATAACCAGGAAAGAAAAATGGAAACAGTAGAAAAGATCAAGCAGCAAATCGCCGAAAATCCAATTATCGTATATATGAAGGGTTCACCAAAGTTACCAAGCTGTGGTTTTTCTTCTCAAGTAGCTCAAATCATGATTAATTGTGATGAGCAATTTGCATTTGTTGATATCCTCCAGCATCCAGATATCCGTGCAGAATTACCTAAGTATGCTAACTGGCCGACTTTCCCTCAACTTTGGGTTGAAGGCGAGCTAATTGGCGGTTGTGACATCCTGACTGAAATGTACCAAAAAGGTGAGCTACAAACGCTTATCAAAGAAACTGCAGCTAAATACAAAACAGAAGAAAACGAGCAAGCATAAGGCTGGTTTTTAACTGTTAAAAAAGCCCCTAATGGAGAAGTCCTTTAGGGGCTTTTTATTAGCTATTATCGGTAGCGCTAACGATATTTACTATCACGTTATGAAGGACGGTTAATTTCGTCACTGACAATTTTTGCATGGGAAGCTGCATTATCTGGCAGGATTAAATTCATCATAATCGCGACGATACCACAAAGGCTAATACCGGTTAGGCTGAAAGACCCAATACCAAAAGCCATGCCACCAATACCAAATACTAATGTCACACCCACAATACTTAAGTTACGTGGTTCATTTATGTCTACTTGGTTTTTGATTAGTGAATTTAGGCCTACAGCAGCAATAGAGCCAAACAATAAGCACATAATACCGCCCATAACCGGAACAGGAATGGTTTGAAGTAGTGCCCCCAGTTTGCCAACAAATGAGAACAAAATGGCGGTAATAGCAGTCCAAGTCATCACCACCGGGTTAAAATTTTTCGTCAGAGTGACTGCGCCGGTTACTTCAGAGTAAGTGGTATTTGGCGGTCCACCAAATGCAGAGGCTGCGATAGTTGCCACACCGTCACCTGCTAATGTACGGTGTAATCCAGGCTTTTTAAGGTAGTCTTTACCTGTAACGTTTGAAATCGCGAGGATATCGCCAATATGTTCAACGGCTGGGGCAATAGCCACAGGGATCATAAATAGAATAGCTTGCCAGTTAAACTCAGGGGCAACGAAATTAGGTAATGCTAACCAAGGTGCATCTTGTACTGGAGTAAAATCAACAATACCAAACGCTAAGCTTAAGCTGTAACCAACAGAAATACCGGCCAAAATCGGCATGAGTTTCAGTAGCCCTTTCGCAAAAATAGCAACCGCAATGGTTGTAAATAATGATGCTAGAGATATGAGCAGAGCTGTGTTTTGGTCTACTAACGCTAAACTGCCATCGGCGGTTTTACCTATTGCCATATTAACGGCTACAGGCGCTAACCCTAAGCCGATAACGATAATGACTGGGCCGACGACTACCGGAGGTAACAAGCGCTTAATAAAGCCACCGCCCTTTACTTTGATTACACCGGCGAGAATAACGTACACCACACCAGCAGCCATCAGACCACCCATGGTTGATGGGATCCCCCAAGTTTGTACGCCATACATGATTGGAGCGATAAATGCGAATGAGGATGCTAAAAAGATGGGGATTTGGCGTTTAGTGATTAGCTGGAACAGAAGGGTACCGATACCCGCAGTAAAAAGTGCAACGTTTGTATCGAGCCCGGTTAACAATGGCATCAATACCAAAGAGCCAAAAGCTACGAATAGCATTTGCGCACCTTGTAGCGGCATGGTCAAATTTTTCATTATTCTCTCTTATTTTTAAGTAAACCTATCAATAATAACTGGTTTGTATCACTTTGTGTGTGAGGTTGTGCAAATAACACTCATAAAGTTTGAGTGATTACAATCGCTTTAACTGGAAATAAATTGCAAAAGATGTGGTACAATTTTAATAACTGAGCCGTCTTTGAATTTAAAACATGCTGAAACTCATATTACGTATTTTTGTTATTTTCTCGTCTTTTACGCTGGTATTGACACTTGCGAACGCAGCTGAAGTAAAACAGTTAGATGAAGGCGTAGTGCCTATTGAATCGCGTTCTGCTGCGTTACGAAGCCAAGGGATAAAACAGGCTTTTGAACATGTAATTTTAAAAAACTCAGGTACACAAAGTGCTTTGGATAACGACGTAATTAAAAAGCAATTAAACAGTGCTAATGCGTTGATGACGCAATATGGTTATGTCGAGCGAGACGGTGAACTATTTCTAAAGGTGAATTTTGACCAAAAGCGTATTATTGCCTTGCTAAGGCAAGCGGGTTTACCTGTTTGGGGGAAGCAAAGACCGTTAACTTTAGTGTGGCTTGTAAATAGTGAAAATGGTCAACGAGATATTTTAAGTGACGGGGCAAATGTGGTTAGCCGAGATACGTTTAACCTAGCGTCTTCAGCTCGCGGTGTGCCTTTGTTATTTCCATTGATGGATCTAGATGATGCGATGAAAGTTGGCGTCAATGATATTAGAGGTCGTTTTGCCGATAGTGTGGCAGACGCTTCGTTAAGGTATCAGTCTAATTATTTTGTTTTAGCAGCGATCGAGCCTCAAGGGGCTGTTTTTAGTTATCAAATGGATTTATATCCACGAGAGAAGGACGCTCACGCGCTACAAATGAATTCGTTAGTTAGTAATAGCGGTGAAGTGGCTACAGTTGAAGAAGCTATTGCAGCAATAATGGCTGCTACGAGCGAATACTATGTTAGCCAATACGCGATAGCTGACTCGGGCGAGCGTAATACGACGAGTATTACCTTTACTAATGTTGCGAGCATGCAAGAGCTGGTTTCAATTGAACGATACTTAGACCAACTCAGCGCGATTAAGTCTGCTAGCATTGCCACTATTGTTGGGCAAGATGTGGCTTTCAATATTAGCCTGTTTGGCAACGATGCCGACTTACATCGTTTGATGGCTCTGGATCCGAGGATTGATGTGATTGAATCAATAAATCAGCAAAATGGTGATTATTCATCATTAGGCGAAATAGAACAGCCTCAGAAAGAGACACAGATCTATTATTGGAAAGGCCAATAACTCCCATTCAAGAGACACACATGCTACCATGTGTGTCTTAAATAGAAATATTGCGTCGTGTGAGAAGTCCCTGAGTGAAGTTAAACTCTCCTTTACAATTATCTCTGCCTGTCCATCTACCAGATGATGAAACTTTTAATAGTTACTATCCTGCTGCTGGTAATGACGAGCTGATTAAAAGCCTACAAGATTGTGCTGAAGGCCGGTCTGACGGTGCTGTATTTTTATGGGGACCAGAAAAATCTGGCCGAACCCATCTTATGCATGCTGCATGTGCCCATGCTAATGATCTTGGACGCAGTAGCTTTTATATTCCACTTGGGATCCATGCAAGCATTTCCACCGCTTTGTTAGAAGGCTTGGAAAAACTTGATCTTGTCTGTATCGATGATGTAGATGCTATTGCTGGTCATCCTTTGTGGGAAGAAGCAATATTTGATCTTTATAATCGGATCTCTGAGCAAACGACCTGCTCTCTCATAGTAAGTGCAAGTGTTTCTCCAAGTGAAAGCGGTTTTTCTTTACCTGACTTAGTTTCTCGAATGCAGTGGGGACTTAATTACCAATTGCAGCCTATGGCTGATGAAGAAAAATTGGCAGCGTTGCAGCGTAGAGCAGCAATGAGAGGCTTACAATTACCAGAAGATGTTGGACGTTTTTTATTAAATCGTTTGGCGCGCGATCTTCGTACCCTCTTTGATGTATTGGATAGATTAGATAAAGCATCGATGGTACATCAACGTAAACTGACGATTCCTTTTATTAAAGAGATGCTACGTTTGTAGTAGAGATAAATCGAACGCCTCTTGTGTCATCAAAGATAGCTCAGAAAAGTAAAAGCCCAGATAATGTATCTGGGCTTTTTGGTTGCAGGCTTTTAAAACCGTTAGCCAATTAAAAAGTCTCTATTCAATCTACTATCTTTGTTGGATTCTCAACGGGTTTAATATGCCTATCACCGCTATACCTGAGGGGGGGGAATAGTGGCTGTAAACTCGAGAGCGAACTTGTCTGTGCGCGGCTTTCTGTGCGGTTCAGGCTCGGAGATATCTCAAGGTTTTGTGCCCAAGATAGCCCTTTTGCCATTTGAATGGGATCAGGTAAGCCCTTGATCAAAGATGCTCCGTCAAGTTCTGGCATCATTTGATTGATAACATATACAGCTCGGTTTTCAAGTTTAATGTCACCAATACGGCCACGTTGCCCCCAATCGACGATGATAGAGTTTGCACTTGGGTTTTCCGGTTTATCGGTGATCCCCACATCGCGTTGTATTGCATAACGATGACTCATCAACGCTTCTTCAAACAACATTGCTGTATCTTCACGAGTAGTAGAGTAGGCGTAATAATCACTTGCTCTATCAGGGGAAAAGAAGCTTGTTACATCTGTAGGAGAGTAGTTCTTTTGAGTACTATTCGCAGTCTCTCCCCTAAAACTGACTTGAGCTAAACTCGCCATTTCCTGACTAATCAAAGGGTAAAAGTTACTGAGTTGGTCAGATACTAATGCCTTAGCATTATTACGGCGGTTGAAATCATCGAGTAGTGTAGGGCCTGATAAACTTGAATGCACGCTGCGCGGGAAAAAGTCGTTTGCGTGAGCTAATTCATGGTAAAGCAATGATGCTAAGTCAGGCATCATTTCGGTGGTTGTTCTATCGGTTCTGACGCTTCGTGGAACAGTATATGATGTGTAGTTGTTGTTTTTGACATATCGCCAAGGCATAAGGAATTTGAGTTCATTGCTAAAGCCACTGCGGTAATCAGGGGCTTCATTAATCGTGTCGCGCTCTTCAGCAAGTAGCCATAAGTCGTTCGGATCTAGGTATATTGCGCCTGTTACCACCCAATAAAAAGATGGACGAACATCATAGCTAATTACTATGGCAGTAACGGATTGCAGTAGAGTTGAAAAATCACCACTAGGATCAAGATTCTCAAGTACATACTCAAAATTTTCACCCATCCACTGATGGGAGACGAGTAACCTGTCTAATATGGCTTGTTTGTCTGTAGCGGTTGTTTGGCCAATTAATGGCAACCTTGATGTAGTACAGCTTTGCTGAAGTTGGTTTGAATAAATACACTCTTGTAATGCGGTTGCGTAGGGAGAGTCAGCATTGTAAGCAAAGGTTTTAGCAACTCGCTCTTCAAAATAAGTTGATGTGATTGGTTCACCTTGGGTGATTAATAGACTGACATCGTCACTGCTTTGAACGCCGTTTATCGTAGCCGTAGCTCTTAGGATGCTAATAGTATCTTCACCGACATTTGGTGCAGTAAATAATGCTTGTTCTGGAGTACTGATATCTGCGTCAATAGCGGGGCCCACAGCTAAACACCAATTTATATTAGTCGGCATGCTATTGGTTGATTGGTCTAATCTAAAGCTAACCGAGTTACCTTTAATTGCTTGCTGATCTGTACGTACAGCAAGCTGATTTGAGTTAGCAGCCTGTATCGTTATCTCAATTGACTCATTGAAGGTTAGTCCTTTGCCAGTAGCTGTGACTTCAAATGAATAATTACCACTTTTCTCTGCAGTGAAAGCGAGAACCGGACTTTTAACACTTTTTAATACTAAGTTGTCACCAGATGTTTGCGTCCAGTTGAAAGTAAAATCATTTACCTTGTTATCATTAATTTTTACGATAATAGCGCTAGGGCGACCAGCTGAGTATTGTGATTCGTTATAAAACGTAAGGGCAGATTGGGTTGCAGTGGTATTTATGTCAGAGCCAGTGTCACAAGTTTTTAAACCCTCAGTTGTAATTGGCGGCATTACGCCGCCTGATGAGTCATCGTTGTCACTGCCACCACCACACGCCGTTAGTGAAATAACACTTAATAGGGCAAAGCCTAAGGATCGCTTCATGTAAATATCCTTTGTTTATTCAATTTGCTGCAAATAATTAAGCTATTACATTGAATATAGCACGGGCGTTGTTACGTAAAAAGAGTGTTGTTTGCGAGTTTGTTAATTGTTGAGGGTGAAAAAGTCTGGAGATGACAAGGTTGAAACTAAAGCAGGATACAGAAGTTTGTAGCTTCTGTACCCTTTAAGAAAGGGAAACTACTTTTTCTTTTTTAAACCTAAGCCCAGCTCTCGGCCACGTAGACGGGCATAAAAAGGAAAGCCAATTAAAAGTGCGGCAATAAGTAATGATTCTGCTATAGCAAACAGTAGGTCAGTTTCAGTTACATAAACTAAGGTTAATGCATGCAACATATATAGGCATAAAATGAAACTTGCCCAAGCGTAAGTATAAGGCTTGCCAGTTAAGATACCTTTTAGCGGTAAAAGCAACGGTATCAGCCAAAGAAGACTAAACAGCATAGAATATTCGCCTGTTAGCCCTTGGCGTATAAACCATGCCCCTAACATCATTACTAACACCATATATCCGGCACGGCATAGTTTAAATAGGGTGGTTGAGCTCATTGGATTACTCCATTATAAGATTGCTAATACACTTTCAGGAGGACGACCAATAGCGGCTTTATTGTTAGCAAGCACGATAGGGCGTTCAATTAACTTCGGCGTATCGACCATGGCTTGGATTAATTGAGCTGTTGTCAACGAAGGTTCACCTAATCCTTGCTCTTTGTATTCAGCTTCTTTTGTGCGCATCATTGCTCTTGGTTCAACATTGAGTTTACTTAATATATCTTCAAGCACAGCAGTTGAAAGCGGGGTCTTCAAATATTCAATGACTTCAATTGAACAATTATTTTCTTCCAGCAGCGCTAAAGTTTGACGGCTTTTTGAACATCTTGGATTGTGATAAATACTAACGTTATTCATAGTCATATTATTGTTATTAAAAGTTGTGCTCATGATACTTGAATTTGTGATTAGAGTCACAGTTAAACTATTACTACTGCATTTTCTCTAAAGCTCTATCTGCTTGTCTAAACTGCCTAATTCTAGCTTCGATACGAGCAAGTTGTAGTGCATCACCTTTAGACTCTCGGTAGGCAAAATTAAGCTGATCAATCGCTGTTTTATAATCAGCAATAAGCGCTAAAGATTCGGCCTTAACAAAATACTGCATCGCCTTATTACCATTCTTTTTATACGCTTCGTTCAGCAGCATATAAGCGAGTTGGTTCTGCTTATCGAGGAAAATAAGATCTTCAAGCAAAGGGATGGCTTTGCTTATTTGATTATCTTCTATATAGATATTGGCTAGGTTAGTGTTGACCACTGGAGACGTCGGCTTTAGCTGTTGTTGCGCTTTTAACAGGGCAATGGCCTCTTTATCAGCGTTCCTTTCATGCAGCAAATCCGTTTTAGTATCGATATAGAACAAGTTGTTAGGGCTTTTCGCTAATAAGTTATCGATAATTTCTTCTGATTCAGGATATTTTTTAAGCCTAAATAACGCTAACGCTTTGCCGTACTGAGCAGCACTTTTGAAAGCATAACGATTGTGTTTAAGCTGTTTTTCAAAGATTGAGAGTGCAGCTTGTTCGCTATAACCTGAAAAGCGGACTTGGATGCGTGCCTTCGCCAATTGAAAATCAAGATTATCTGGAACGTACCTGAATGGATAACGTTCAGCTCTAATTCGCGCTTCTGAAATACGAGATTCTGGCAATGGGTGAGTAAGCAACATTTGTGGCGGTTTTGTCGTAAAGCGGTAACGGGTAGCCAGTTTGCCAAAAAAGTCTGCAGCCCCGTTCGGATCAAATCCAGCATCAACCATAATTTGCATACCAATTCGATCAGCTTCTTTTTCATGTAAGCGCGTATAGTTGATTTTTGATTGGGTTGCTAATGCTTGAGTTGTTGCTAAAGCAGCCATACCTGCTTGTGGAGAGGCGATGGTCAATAATATCGCACCTAATAAGCCGGCAATAGTTGCCGTAGAGCTTTTTTGTTGAGCTTCTAAAGAGCGTGCTAAGTGGCGTTGAGTCACGTGGGTAATTTCGTGTCCAATGACAGATGCTAGCTCGCTTTCTGTATCTGCATTGAGAAACAAGCCTGTGTGCACGCCAACATGACCACCAAAGAACGCAAATGCGTTAATTTCATCATTTCTTAATAGGAAAAAATAAAACGGTGTTTTTACGCCAGTCGCGTGGGCAACCAGCTTATTGCCCAATTCTGTTAAATATTGGTTTAAAACAGGATCATTCAGCATTGGAGCTGAGCCACGAATAACGCGCATGTAAGCGTCACCAAATTCAGTTTCTTTTTCTAAACTAAAGGTGTTTACTGCAGCCGTGCCGAGATCGGGAAGGTCATTATTAGCATAAGTGACAGGCGAGCTAGTGCATAATATAAATGAGAGGGCACCTGCTATGACGGACTTTGAAAACGTTAATTTACTCAAGCGGATCCTTAATTTGGGCTATGCTTCTGATATCACTGAGTCACAATACTTGCTTGTGGTTTGCGTGACCTTTAGGATAATAGCCTTAGATTGTTTATAGCAAGTTCATTATGATTATTATTGATTTAACACCTTTTCGTTGCCCGTTACCGTTAGTAAAAGTCAAACTTGCGTTAAAGCAGCTCTCAGCGGGTGATAGTATCAGTGTTGTATTATCCGACCCCGGTTCTAGGCAAGATGTTCCCCGTTACTTAAAAAAAATCGGGCTCAGCCATACCGTTCAAGAAGACACAACAAGCATTTTGTCGATTATCGTCACTAAGTAGAAGATACTTTATATAATTTTACATAGGGTAAAATATTTTTATAACGATGGCTGGAAAGGACTAGAAAGGTCGTCTAACTAGGGAATTTGAATGTTATCTGTTTTAAGCCGTTGGTATAAAGAACGTTTTAGTGATCCACAAGCCGTTACCTTAGTTCTCATCCTTGCAGGTTTAGCCTTAGCAATCTATTTTGCTGGTGGTTTACTTGCTCCTTTATTAATCGCGTTAGTATTAGCATTTTTACTCGAATGGCCTGTAGCACAAATGGCGAGAATCGGTATTAATCGGACAACAGCAGCCTCTCTAGTGTTGGTGTTATTTATCGGATTAATGCTGTTAATCAGTTTTGGCTTAGTGCCCAGTATTTGGAAGCAAGGTGTTAGTTTAATAGCTGATCTGCCTAGCATGATTGATAAAGGTCTTATTACGGTTCAAAGCTACATTAATCAGTATCCTCAATTTGTTAACCCGAGCCAGCTCGATACCATGGTTGAAGAGCTTAAGAAAATGCTTGATACCCAGCATTTACTGGATATTGGGAAACAATTATTAGGTTATTCGGCGTCATTGTTAGTGGTTATGGTTTATGCCATTTTAATTCCATTATTGGTGTTCTTCTTTTTGAAAGATAAAGAGGAACTGATCAGCGGAAGTAAACGTTTCTTTCCTACTAATCGTGATTTAGCACGAAAAGTCTGGAATGAAATGCATCAACAGATTTTCAATTACATTCGTGGCAAGGTGATTGAAATAGTGATTATTGGCGTTGTGAGCTACATATTCTTTGCTTTTATGGATCTACGTTATGCAGCATTGCTTGGTGTCTTAACCGGTATGTCAGTATTAATTCCCTACGTAGGTGCAACTCTGGTGACCTTACCCATTGCATTAGTTGCTTTTTTCCAGTGGGGAGTGAGCCCTGAATTTGGATACTTGATGGTTGGTTATGGGATCATCCAAGCGCTTGATGGTAATGTCTTAGTGCCAATTCTGTTCTCAGATGCAGTCGATTTACATCCGGTGTTTATTATTGCAGCGGTATTAATATTTGGTGGGTTATGGGGAGTATGGGGCGTATTTTTTGCCATTCCTTTAGCATCATTAGTGAAAGCGGTTATCAATGCTTGGCCGGTTCCGAACAATGATTTAGCGAAGCAAGCTGTAAACAAAACAACAGAATCTTAGTGCTGAGGTTTACTTTAATGCTTAACGAATTTTAATTTGGCTATAGATAAATAGATAGTGCGAACAAAAAGCAGTCGAATTGGCTGCTTTTTATTCTATTCACTAATCTTGCGCTATAGACAAGTGAATTAAAGGCAAGATTAAACTAACGCTTGCTGGGCACTAGCGGCTAAGGAGCGGTAAACAATGCTAGTTTGCTTAGCTTTTATATTCCAATGTTGCCAATACAAGGGGACTTGCATTCTTTTATCTGGAAATATTTCTATAAGTTCACCTGATTCAAGCAGATCTTTTGCCTGTAAATGGCCCACAAGTCCGTAACCTAAGCCCATTTTTATTGCTTCAAGGAAACTTTCAGAGGAGGGGATTTTATGCTCTCGCCAACTTTTATCGCTAATCCCAAAGTAAAAGTTAACAAATTTGTCGTGTAATTTATCTTTGGTAGAAAAAACCACCGCTGGAGCCCGAGCAACTTCCTCTATTGGATCGTTTGATTGAAAGTATTGATCTGCGAACTCCGGTGTAGCTACACATAAATATTCCATATTACCTAAAAACTCGCTGCTGCAACCTGATAGCGCTATCTGAGAGGTTGTTACACAGCCAACGGCTTCACCGTTCTTTAGTAGGTTATGGGTATAAGCTTCATCGTCAACAATAAGCTCTAAAAGCCATTTATGCTGTTTGAATACGTCAACTAGCGCGGGTAAAAACCAGGTCGCTAAGCTATCCGCATTAACCGCAATTTTTACGATAGTGGGTAAAGACGGATCATCAACATCCATTTCCGAGCGTAATTCACTTTCTAGCAGCTGTACTTGTGAATAGTGTCTTAGCAATCGTTTGCCTGTTTCGGTGGCTCGAACGGGGTTAGTTCTTACAAGAAGTGATTGTCCAATCTTATCTTCTAATTGCTTTATACGTTGGGATACCGCTGATTGACTAATAAATAGATGTTTAGCGGCCTTATCAAATCCACCTTGAGAAACGACAATTGAGAGGGCTTTTAGATGGGCATAATCAAACATGATTTTGGTCTCTTTTGCTTTTATCAATAACTTATCAATCGCAATAAGTTTTACTTATACATTATTAATTTTATTAGTTGTACTTATTTTCTGCTTGAGACTATGCTGCGGCCCTAGAAATCAAACTGCTTTAGGGGGCATCATGCAAACAGCATTTATACAAGGTATGGGAATAGGCGGAAGCCTAATTATGGCAGTGGGTGCACAAAATGCGTTTGTATTAAAACAAGGGCTGAAACGTTCTCATTCATTACCTATTGCCGCTATTTGCTCATTTATCGACGCGATAATGATTACCGCGGGTGTTGCAGGTTTAGGACACTTAATTATTGCGTTTCCCTTAGTTAAAGATATCGCAAGTTTTGGTGGTGCTTTATTTTTGCTGGTTTATGGTTATGGTGCATTAAAGTCCTCTTTTTCAGATAACCGTATGGATAATGATGGTGACTTAGCTGCTGACAGTTTAAAAAAGGCAGTATTAACAACGCTGGCCATTAGTTTACTCAACCCACATCTCTATTTAGATACAGTGGTTTTACTAGGTAGCATAAGTGTGCAATTTGAAGGGACTGAAAAACAATGGTTCGGTGCTGGAGCTGTATTGGCATCTTTTGTCTGGTTTTTTAGCCTTAGCTTAGGCGCTAAATACTTAAGCCCGGTATTTAAAAAACCAAAAGCATGGTGTTACTTAGATCGCTTTATTTGTGTGACTATGTGGTCTATTGCCGCAGCACTCATATATCCATACATGATTTAATTCGCTGTTATTTAGGACGGGTCAGACAGAGATAAAAAAGGAGCCTTAGGCTCCTTTTTTTATCTTGATGTTAAGTCTCGAATGTAAATGCTTTAGTTTTTTAGATGAGCAAGTACGACTTCATGGTGGTCTTTAGTCTTAAACTTATTGAATACGTGTAGGATTTTACCGCCCGGGCCAATCAAAAAGCTCAGTCTGTGGATCCCGTCGTAGATTTTTCCCATGAACTTTTTTTCGCCCCAAACACCAAAGGCGTCAGCGATCGCATGGTCCTCATCGCTTAAAAGAGAGAAGTTAAGTGATTGCTTATCAGAAAACTTTGCTAGTTTAGCAACAGGATCTGGGCTTAAACCAAGTACAGTAACAGACAAATCGTTGAGTTCGTCTTTACTGTCTCTTAAGCCACAAGCTTGTACAGTACAGCCTGGTGTAGAAGCTTTTGGATAAAAGTAGACTAAAACTGGGCCTTTTTTTAGTTCTGCTTCTAGGCTAATCGTTTCATTATGTTGGTTTTGTAAGGTAAACAGTGGCGCTTTATCGCCTGCAGTTAAGGTTTGCATATTCTTATCCATTTATGTGGTTAGCTTTCGACACCTTGCATGCGCTCGATTGTACATTCAAGCGTTAATTCAGTAGCCAATTCAAACACGCCAACTTCAAGTTTATCAACATCCACTTTCTCAGGTACGTTGATAGTCAAATTAATATTTTGTGTTGGATTACCATCTTTATCTTCTTCGGCATGTGACTTAACCGCAGCGATATCAAGTGAGCGTTCAGCCATGAATTGAGTTATTTTTTTCATGGTACCGCGTTGGTCTCGACCGCTAAATGTAATATCTAGGCGTGAAATGTAGTTTTGTGGAGTGTGTTTAGAAGTACGCTTCATCACCGTTAATAGCTCGAGTTCAACACTAAGGCTTGGTAACGAGGTTTCCATCTTAGTGATTGATGGCCATGATCCAGCAAGCATCATGATTAAGGTAAATTCATTACCAAATAGCGCCATGCGACTATCAACGATATCGCAGTCACACTCACTCGCGAGTCGTGCAAACTTACTCACAATACCTGGGCGGTCGGCGCCCATTGCAGTAACGACCAAGTGATTGGACATCTAGTACCCCATATTTTTATTGGTTTGATTAAAAAACCGTCATTTAAATAACGATTTCTAATTGCGGTTGCTAATGCTATCACAACTTGATCCGTTTGCGATCTCTGTCATTGTGATCCCCCCACTTATTTAATATGTTTCAACTTGATGATGAATATGCTGAAGTCTTGCGTTGTAGTGCTTGTTTTTAGTGGATTGCATCAGTACCATAGCCAGTCCTGAACCCTTGGGGAATACACATGATATACGGAAGCATCGTTGCCTTAATCACACCAATGAATAGTGATGGCACAGTAGATTATAAAAGTCTTGAAAGTTTAGTTGAGTACCATATTACCCAAGGTACAGATGCCATCGTTGCCGTTGGTACAACTGGAGAGTCAGCAACATTACCCCAAACAGAGCATATTAGTGTTGTTGAGCAAACGGTGAAGTTTGCCGCTGGTCGCATTCCTATTATTGGTGGTAATGGCGCTAACGCGACAGCAGAGGCTATCGAGTTAACAAAAGGTTTATCGAAAGTTGGTGTCGCAGCAATGTTAGGCGTAACACCTTATTACAACAAGCCAACGCCAAAAGGCTTGATTGCGCACTATACTGCGGTGGCTCAAAGTACTGATGTACCACAGATACTATACAACGTACCAGGCCGTACTGCTGTTGATATGTTACCTGAGACTGTTGCTCAACTTGTTGATGTTAAAAATATTATCGGCGTAAAAGAGGCGACGGGTGATTTATCTCGCGTACAAGAGTTGCGTCGTTTGTGTGGTGATGACTTTATGCTTTACAGTGGCGATGATGCGACTGCAAGAGAGTTTTTATCACTAGGCGGAAACGGTGTTATTTCTGTTGCTAATAATATTGTACCAAAACAGTTTAAAGCTATGTGCGCTGCAGCATTAGCAGGTGACGTTTCGGCTGCATTAAATGCAGAAGAATCAATCAAAGGCTTATTTAGTACGCTGTTTTGCGAAGCAAATCCAATTCCAGTGAAATGGGCCGCCCATCGTATGGGTCTTATCAGTAATAATGAAATTCGTTTACCTTTAACTGAACTTTCTACTGAGTTTCATGGTCTGTTGCTAGAAGCGATGAAAAATGCCCGAATAGAGGTTAAATAATAAATGCTAAAGCAAATATCTCCACTGATTTTAGTTGCAGCCGTTACGGCATGTAGCACTCCGATTGATAGAAGACAGGCAAATGACACAGATCAAAACTATCAAGATTTGACTGTTGCACCTGAACTTATCATTCCAGCGGGTTTAAATAAGCCAACTTACAGTAAAGAATTTGATATTCCTGACGTAGGCGCTAAAGCAAATCAGGAGCTCGTGGGAGCAACTCTCGATATACGTCCACCTTTGCAAGTTTTGCCTATGGCAGAAGGTACGCGTGTTGAAGAAGGCAGCGAAAACATCAAAATTGTTGTTGAGTCTATTGATACTGAGATTGATCTAAAAGAAGAAATGTTCGATGTATTAAAAGAATACTTTGCTGACAAATCAATTTCATTGCGTAGTGAAGACTATGAGAAAGGAACACTTGAGACTGATTGGATTGAAAATGATGAAGTCATTGAATCAAGTCTTTGGGGTAGCGACAAGGTGTACAAACTAAAGCAGCGCTATTTGTATACTGTTGATGTCCGTCCGCACGGCCGTAGTGGCAATTTAACGATTGACTTGATCGACCATGAAGAAAGTTATGATGGTGATTTACAAGACATTCTATTAAGTGGTGAAGACAAGCGTCGTTATACCATTGATAGACTGAATGACTCTATTAGTTACATCAGTATTGAGCGTGCTAAAGCGTTGAAAGCTAAGCGTCTTAAGCAAAGTTTAGGTATCGATGTAAACTTGATAACTGAAGCTGAAGAAACGGCTTATTGGTTAGCTGATGCTAAGTTCAAGCGCACTTGGGACCGCTTACGTATCGTACTGCCTGAGATGGGCTTTGAAATAATCGATATGGACAGTAACAAAGGATTATTGTACATCAATGTAACAGATGACTCTGGCTTCTGGAGCTCTTTGTGGAGCGAGAAAGAATTACCTATCGAAGCTGGCTCCTACCGTATTGAACTAAAAGATGCTGCTGACGATAAAACAGAGATCCACTTATTAAATGCTGAAAACGAGCCGCTATCGAGCGAGGTTGTTACAGCTATTTATGAAGGTTTCTCGGAGCTTATGCAAGAAGATCGTAAGGTTCGTTAAGCTAATCTACATATCTGTTTAAGAAGGAGCCTTGGGCTCCTTTTTTATTTTGTGTCGCCTAATATTTACCTCAGTAACTTACTCTTTCTATTTTTTATTAGCTCAAGAGGCTTATGCATTATGAGAGATACAAAATGATGCTAAATGTTTGCGCTTAAGTTTTGTGACCTATTTTGTCCACAGGCATTTGATTTATAGAAAAGTAGCATCTTGCTAAGTTAGTGAATTAGATTTTAGTCCCCTGCAAGTTTGTTTTAGCAAACTGCTCTAGTGTGACTGAGATGTGTCATTTGTAAGAAAAAGTAAAACGTATTGAAGCAAAGTTATGTCTAGGTAAACTAACGACAATTAAAAGTAGTTTATGAAGGCATTCATGAGAAAAATAATAATAATTGTCATTTTACTCCTCATTGCAGGAGGATATTTTTATACTCAACAATCTCCAGTTAAACAGGCTAAAAAGTCTAGGCCTATTCCTAATGTAGTGGTAACAAAAGCTTCAATGGAACCGATTCGTGACGAAGTCGAGGCTCTTGGTACTAGTAAAGCCAATGAATCTATTACCGTTACGCCGAAAGTCACTGATGTGGTTACTCTTGTTAATTTCAGCGATGGTGACTTGGTTAATCAAGGCCGCTTGTTAGTACAGTTACAAGATAGTGAACAACGTGCACGGGTAACTGTAGCCAAGGTTAAAGTCAAAGATCATCAACGAGAACTTGAACGTATTCGAACCCTAGTAACTAGCCAAACAATTGCAGAGTTAGAGCGAGATCGTTTACAAACCTTGATTGATACGGCAAAAGCAGAGCTTGCTCAAGCTCAATCCGCATTAAGCGATAGACGCATTGCAGCGCCTTTCTCTGGCGCTTTAGGGTTACGACAAGTGAGTGTTGGTGCTCTTGTCTCTCCAGGTAATGCAATTACTACTTTAGATGATATCTCTGTCATTAAATTGGACTTTTCTGTTCCGGAGCGATTTTTGCAAGCATTAGCTTTAGGAAAAAAAGTAGAAGCATCCGCAGTGGCATTTGATGGCGAAGTGTTTGAAGGCAAAGTTGTGTCGATCGATAGCCGCATTAATCCAAAAACCCGAGCGGTTATCGTACGCGCTGAAATACCTAACCCTAAACAGCGTTTATTGCCGGGGATGTTGATGAAAGTAAAGTTAATTAAAACAAGCCGAGATGCATTGATCTTGCCTGAATCAGCCATTATCCCTATTCAAGATAGGCATTATGTTTATTGGGTCAATGATGAAGGTGTTGTTGAACAAAAGCAGGTGACTTTAGGATTACGTAAACGTGGTTGGGTTGAGATTACTGACGGCGTAGAGTTAAACGAGCAAATTATTATTCGCGGAATATTAAAAGTGCGACCTGGTGACAAAGTTAAAGTGACTTTTAGTGAGCGATTTAGTTTTCTTAAGCAGGCAAGTGTGGAGCCTGTTGTATGATTTTAACTGATCTTTCGGTAAAGCGTCCGGTATTCGCTTCAGTTATCAGTATTTTATTGATTGTATTTGGTCTTGTGGCATTCGAAAAACTGCCATTGAGAGAATATCCCAATATAGACCCGCCAGTGGTTTCCATCCAAACCAACTATCGTGGTGCTAGCGCTGCAGTGGTTGAAAGCCGCATTACTCAACTAGTCGAAGACAGGATAAGTGGTGTAGAAGGGATTAAACACATTAGCTCATCGAGCAGTGATGGACGCTCGAATGTCACCTTAGAATTTGATGTTGGCCGGGATATTGAAGCGGCTGCAAACGATGTGCGCGATCGTGTATCAGGTCTACTGAATAATCTACCTGAAGAAGCGGATCCACCAGAAGTACAAAAGGCTAATGGTGGTGATGAGGTGATCATGTGGCTGAATTTGGTATCAGATCAAATGACCACATTGCAACTCACCGATTACGCAAGACGCTACTTAATCGACAGATTCTCGGTAATTGATGGCGTTGCCAATATGCGTCTAGGTGGCGGCAAAGTGTATGCAATGCGTGTGTGGATTGACAGACAAGCTTTAGCTGCTCGAAACTTAACCGTAGCTGATATTGAGTCAGCACTTCGCTCTGAGAACGTTGAGCTTCCAGCCGGTAGCGTAGAGTCTAAAGAGCGTCATTTTACCGTCCGTTTAGAGCGTAGCTTTAAAACCTCTGATGATTTTGCCAATTTGGTTTTAGCTGAAGGGGATGATGGATATCTCATAAAATTGGGTGATGTAGCGAAAGTAGAGATTGGTTCAGAAGAGGAACGTATTACTTTTAGAGGTAACCGTGAATCTATGATTGGCTTGGGGGTATCTAAGCAATCAACCGCTAATACACTGGATGTTGCTCGTGCTGCAAATAAGCTCGTTGATCAAATTAATCCAACACTTCCTGCTGGAATGGAAATTAAACGTTCATATGACAGCTCAGTGTTCATTGAGGCGTCCGTTAAAGAGGTATACCAAACCCTGTTTATTGCCATGTTCTTAGTGATTGTGGTGATTTACCTGTTCCTTGGTAGTGTGCGAGCAATGTTGATCCCAGCATTAACGGTTCCTGTATCATTAATGGCTACCTTTATTGTGTTATTTGCCTTGGGTTACACGATTAACCTATTGACGTTACTTGCGATGATTTTGGCTATCGGCATGGTGGTAGACGATGCCATTGTGGTGCTTGAAAATATTCATCGAAGGATAGAAGAGGGGGATTCTCCTTTAAAGGCTGCTTACCTAGGATCTCGTGAAGTTGCATTTGCTGTTGTTGCGACCACTTTAGTCTTGGTAGCTGTATTTATGCCGATTACATTC
Organism: Shewanella sp. 10N.261.52.F9; assembly: GCF_041471165.1. Lineage (NCBI taxonomy): Bacteria > Pseudomonadati > Pseudomonadota > Gammaproteobacteria > Alteromonadales > Shewanellaceae > Shewanella > Shewanella sp. 10N.261.52.F9. The sequence goes on along the minus strand of NZ_JBFRNX010000032.1, from coordinate 66,800 downwards.
TTAGAAGGTGATTTAGGTAAACTATTTAAAGAGTTCGCTGTAGCCATGAGCGCCGCGGTTATTTTTTCTAGTATTGTTGCTTTGACACTGAGCCCGATGATGTGCTCGAAAGTGTTAAAGCCGTCTTCACAAGATCCTTGGCTAGTCAGAAAAATTGATACTGGAATGGAAAAACTGTCTCATGGTTATCGGCAAGTTTTACACAGGGCGATGCGACATCCTTACTTGGTGTCTTCACTTATCTTGATTGCTTTAGTGAGTAGCGCATTCTTGGCGAAAGAAGTACCGCAAGAATTTGCCCCTCGTGAAGATCGTGGCTCTATGTTTTTAATCGTTAACGGGCCTCAAGGGGCAAGCTTTGAGTATATCGAGTCTTATATGGACGAGATTGAAAACCGCTTAATGCCACTTGTAGAAGCAGGAGAAATTAAACGTTTACTTATACGTGCGCCAAGAGGCTTTGGTCGCAGTGCCAATTTCTCTAATGGTATGGCGATTATTGTATTAGAGGATTGGGCGGTTAGACGTAGCGCTTTTGAAATTATTGGTGATATAAGAGGGCGCTTATCAGATCTGGCAGGTGTGCGTGCTTTTCCTGTAATGCGCCAAGCCTTTGGTCGAGGTGTTGGTAAACCTGTGCAGTTTGTACTTGGCGGACCAAGCTATGAAGAGCTCGCAAGGTGGCGGGATACTATAATTGAAAAAGCTAAAGAAAACCCCAACCTCGTTGGCTTAGATCATGATTATAATGAGACTAAACCACAACTACGTGTGGTAATAGATAAGGATAGAGCTTCTGATCTAGGCGTATCTATATCTCATATCGGGCGTACGCTTGAGTCAATGCTCGGCTCACGTCTAGTGACCACATTTATGCGTGATGGTGAAGAATATGATGTGATTATTGAAGGGAATCGTGAAAATCAAAATACGGCAACGGATCTTGAAAATATCTATGTGCGCTCGGATAGAAGTAAGGAGTTAATTCCGTTATCTAACTTGGTGCATGTGGAAGAGTTTGCCGATGCCAGCCAGTTAAATCGTTACAATCGAATGCGTGCAATTACTATTGAAGCGAATTTAGCTGATGGTTACAGCTTGGGGGAGGCACTCGAATACTTAAATGATTTAACACATGAATACCTGCCTGCTGAGGCAATAGTGAGCTACAAAGGTCAATCTTTGGATTATCAAGATTCAGGTAATTCAATGTACTTTGTGTTTATTTTAGCGTTAGGCATAGTATTTTTAGTTCTGGCGGCACAATTTGAAAGCTATATTCATCCGATGGTGATTATGCTAACTGTGCCTTTGGCAACGTTAGGGGCGCTTATTGGTCTTTGGGCAACAGGGCAAACACTTAATATTTATAGCCAAATTGGTATCATTATGCTGGTGGGACTTGCTGCCAAAAACGGCATTTTGATAGTCGAGTTTGCTAATCAGTTAAGGGATAAAGGGGTAGAGTTTAAGCAAGCGATTATTCAAGCATCTAGTCAACGCTTAAGACCTATTCTAATGACGGGGATCACAACGGCAGCAGGAGCGATTCCTTTAGTGTTAGCTGAAGGTGCGGGGGCCGAAACGCGTTTTGTAATCGGTGTCGTTGTATTATCGGGTATAACTCTTGCGACATTTTTTACCTTGTTTGTTATTCCAGTTGCTTACTCGCTACTTGCTAAAAACTCAGGCTCTCCTGAGATGATTGCGAAGCAACTTGAAAAAGAGTTGGCTGAATAAGAGAAAGTAAAGGGCATGAGGCTGCTATGCCCTTTATATCATTCTTATTTAAGTTTTCCCTGTTTTCCAAAAATAAAAAAGGCGCTCAAAGCGCCTTTTTTATTAAATTAGGTGTGAATATGCCACCTAAACTCACTAATTCTAAGCCTGTTTGTCATCACTAGTGTCGTCATTTTCTTTGGTATCACCTGTAGACGATTCACCCTTTTGATCTTTTTTACCAAATTGGGTCATTTTAAATTTAGCACTGTATTTTAAAACAGCCAGGTTGCTGGCAATAATGCCGACAACTAATAAAATTAATAATCCAACTTCTAGATCTGACATTACATTGCTCGCCTTATTATTTAATTCGCTAAAAGTCTTGCTTCACAGATGCGGATATCTTCTGGTGTATCAACTTCTGGAAAATCAAACGCACTAATTGCGACTTTGATTTTATACCCATATTCTAATGCCCGAAGTTGTTCTAACTTTTCTAATTCTTCTAAACGGCCTAAAGGTAACTTAGCAAATGTTTGAATAAACTTACGCGTATATGCATAAATCCCGATATGTTTGTAGACTGGGTAGTCACTAGTATCGCGGCCAAATGGAATGCGGGCACGGGAAAAATATAGAGCGTTATGGTCATTATCAAATACCATTTTTACATGATTAGGGTCGTTTAGCTGACCTTCGTCCGTAATTTGAACTCCTAAGGTTGCCATATCAAATTGGCCTTCATGGCGCTCGCATAAGTTAACGAGCTGCTCAATCACAATTGGATCAATTAACGGTTGATCTCCTTGTAGATTAATAACTAAATCATCGTCAGCTAGTCCCAATATAGAAATTGCTTCATCGATACGGTCGGTACCTGAGGCTGCATCTGAACCTGTCATAACCACTTTGCCGCCAAAACCTTCAACAGCACTTTTAATGCGCTCATCATCAGTAGCAACATAGATGTCGTTAAGCCCTTTTGCTAAAGCTGCACGCTCGTAGACATGCTGGATCATCGGCTTACCGTTGATAGGGGCCAATGGCTTGCCTGGAAAACGGCTTGAACCGTATCGAGCAGGGATTAATAAGGTTACATTCATTCAATTTACCTACTTTAAAAAGTATTCTGGACCCTTAAATTAGAGTCCATATTTGCTTACGCTAGATTTTTAGATTCGACGAAATAGCGTAGTCAGCATTTCATCGGTGACTTTAGCTTCCCAGCCTTCACCATACACATTGTCCCACAATGGACCCATGCTTTTAGTGACGGCAACCATCTTGGCGATAGTTTCATCGGGAAGATCTTTACAGATATTCTTTGGCAGAACAATATTGTGCTTATCCATCATCCTACGGAATTCAGCCACACCTTCTGGATAGAAGTCTTCCAGTACATCAAATGCTAAACAATTACCGATACCGTGGTGGTAGCCTAAAACATAACCCAAACCATAAGACACTGCATGACATGCACCTACTTGACTATAGGCGATACTCATTCCCCCCATATAGGAGGCCATCATGAGTTTGTCATCTTTCTCGATATGATCGTCTATGAAGACTTCACGGCAAAGAGCCATCGATTTCTCGGCAAAAGCTTTTGCAAATTCATTTAAATACGTACCTTCTAATGATTCTACGCAATGGATATAGCAATCCATACCTGTGTAAAACCATTGGTCTGTAGGTACTCCTGTGATAAGTTCAGAATCCATTAATATCTGATCAAACACGGTATAATCGGAGTTTAAACCAAGCTTACGCACTGGGCCACAAAGTACGGCGGTGCGAGAGGCTTCTGCGCCAGTACCTGACACCGTCGGGATCCCAATGTGATGTACTGCAGGATTATTAATCAAATCCCACCCTTGGTATTCAGCACTTCCGCCTGGGTTGGTTAGCATTAGCGATACCGCTTTTGCTAGGTCCAATGTTGACCCGCCGCCGAGGCCTATAACACTGACGGGCAGTTTACTATTAAACGCTTGTACTTGCTCGGTTAATGTATCAACTTGTTTTGTCGTTGGTTCATCATCCACGTTGACATAAATAAGTAAATCATGTGTCTTAGCTGGAATACGATGGCTTAGAGGTTTTTTCTGATGGACATCATCAACCAAAAATACAACAAAATCGTTTTCTACTTTACGTTCTTCAGCCAACACTTCATCGAGTTGGGCAAATGAACCACGGCCAAAAATCATTTTTGGTACACACTTGAAATTCTTAAAACTCATTAGGACATACTCCTTTGTGCCTTTCGTTTAATTTTGTCATCGTCTGATGCATATACCTGCGATGGTTAGTGTTCGATCCTAAGCAAAAGCACGTTTGATATTTTCAATACGTTGCTTAATATCAGCTTCAGTCCATGAAAGCTTGATTAGCATAGAGATAGTACGACTCATTATCGCATCTGACTTGGGGACAGCAACCTTTGTATAATCAGGTTTTTCTTTGATTAAGGTGATTGGCAAAGCCGCTGGGGACTTAAGTTGCTGGATATGTTGCCAATTTGCAAGATAATGCCAATTATTTATATACCAGTAAAAACAACCATCAACTCCATTTTCAGCAAGTTTTTTATTGATCTCAATGGTGCGTTCTTCACTTGGCATGAAGAAAGTTAAAAACCCTGCAGAGTCACCTTCAACGTCAGGAATTTCGCGGAAAGTAATTTCGGCTATTTCTGACATTGCTTCTTTTATTTGTTTTTTGTTACGGCGCTGAATGTCGATAATTTTATCGAGTTTGCGTAGCTGGGCTAACCCCATAGCAGAATTCATTTCTGATATACGGAAATTTAATCCCATAATAGGGTGATCTTCAGCTCCACGGTCACTACCCACATGGTCATGACCATGATCTGAGAACATATGTGCGTGGTTATAAATATCTTCATTATTGGTAATTACTGCACCACCTTCACCACAGGTAATGGTTTTTACTGAATCAAATGAATAACAACCCACATCGCCGATGGTACCTAATGCTTGGCCTTTGTAACTGCCACCAATTGCCTGACAAGCATCTTCTAAGATAATTAAATTATGTTTAGCGCAAACAGTTCTAATTTCATCCATTTTGGCCATAGAACCACACATATGAACAAGGTTAATAGCTTTAGTTTTTGGGGTAATAACAGCCTCTATCCCTTCAGGAGATAAACAAAGCGTTTCATCTATTTCCGCAAAAATGGGTACTGCACCGGCCATAAATACTGCTTCAACAGAAGCGACAAAAGTAAAAGGCGGTACGATTACTTCATCACCAGCACCAATTCCTGCAGCCGCCATAGCAGTTTGCAGAGCTGCTGTACCACTAGACACTAAGTGTGCGTGCTTTACGTTCATTTTTTCGCAAAGCAATGCCTCCATTTCACGAGTTTTCCAGCGGTCATTACGTATATGATCAAAGTTATAACGGAAGGTAAAACCACTTTCCATTACATCCGCGACTTCTTGTTTTTCTTCAGGACCAAATAATTCAAAGCCAGGCATGGATATTTCCTTAGTATTCAATGTGCAGAATTGCGCTCAAAATAAATACCGGATTATAACTGGGATAGTGTAATAACTGCGAGAAATCTTACTATTTTTCTTCTATTTACTAACATTTTAGGAACATAAATACTAAAAAGGGTATTCTTGCAAAATGGCAAGAATACCCTTTTAAAATATCACTGTGCTTACTGATTATTGTTGTTCTTTCGCTGCCATTTCATTGTCAACTGTGACATCTAAATCTGAAAGAAGACCGTTCTCGACGCTGTATATCCAACCGTGAACGGCGACTTCTTGGCCACGTGCCCAAGCATCTTGAACTATCGTGGTGCTCGTAACGTTAGCGACTTGTTCCATTACGTTTAGTTCGCATAAACGATCGAAACGTTCATCTTCATCCATACTTTCTAAGTCGCGTTTATGAAGGCGATAAATGTCGCGAATGTGTCCAAGCCAATTGTCGATAAGGCCTAACCTATCTGTGCCCATTGAGGCTTTTATACCGCCACAGCCATAATGGCCAACAACCATAATATGTTTAACCTTCAGTACTTCAACTGCATACTGCAATACTGATAGACAGTTAAGGTCTGTGTGGATCACCATATTAGCGATATTACGGTGAACGAAAACTTCACCTGGCATCAAATCGATAATTTGGTTCGATGGAACGCGGCTATCGGAACAACCAATCCACAAATATTCTGGGTTTTGCTGTTTAGCAAGTTGTTCAAAAAATTTAGGATCTTCTTCTAAAATCCTACCTGCCCAGCGGCGATTATTATCAAAAAGAGGTTTTAGTAGTTTCATTCTGCTCTTATTTATTCATCAGTTAAGATTAACTTGTAGCTAAGCCAGTTTAACACCGTTAACTAGCCTTGCTGGTCTACTCAGTAGTATAGGAACGTAATCTTAAACATTTGTTAAAAGTGTGTTCAATTGGTCTCGCATGCTGCCGCAATGTTATTGCGTTGGTGCCGAATTGATATTTTGTCAAGTGCTACTTTTGAAACGCAGCCTTATGCAGGACTTAACTATTGCCACCTACCAGAGTTGTTGTAGCCCAAACATCAATTCCCTGCTTTTGCTGAGTAGGCTTTATGTGAATGTAGTAGAAAATAAAATACCTAAAGATTTATGCTGCTATAAAATACGTCTTTTATTCTATTATAAGTTCATTATATAAATGAGTTTCGCCAATATTTGCAGAGCAATAAGCTACCCATAACGCTAAGAATGTGTAACTTATTGCTGCTAAATTCTTCAGCATGACGACATAATTTGTGCTGGTTCTACAAGCTTGATAAGAACTCAGACAAACGATGGTTAATAAAATCAGCTTGTTCAAGCGTTGAGATGTGACCGCACTGTGGAATATGCACATATTGACTGCCATCAATTGCATCATGCATTAGATAACCTTCTAATACGCTGCGGGCTTTGTCTTCAACTCCTGTCATAATTAAGCAAGGAAGAGTAAATTGCTCAACATCATCCATGGTATCTCTGCGACCAAAGATCATTTTACCGAGTTGGTACACTGAATCGATATTACTGTTATTAAAGTGGTTTAACTTGTGTTTAAAAAGAGCAATAAGCTCTGGTTGTGGTTCATTCGCAAAAAATAATGGTGTAACAGCTTGAGCTATTTTGTCAGAAACGATTTGTTCAGCTTTTATCACATCAAGCATTGCGTAATATTTGTCCCGAGTTATTTCCGGTTCATAACCAATAAAACTGCCTAGCATGACTAAGCTGTTAACTCTAGATGGTGCTAATAGTGTTAGCTCTGCTCCCCACATTGCGCCTACAGAAAGACCAATAACAGAAAACGACTGGACTTTAAGGCTATCCATTAAGCTAAGCATATGCGCTGCAATATGTTTTAGATTACGGCAACTTTTTGGAACGTCACCTGAAAAACCATGGCCCCAAAGATCGGGAACAATACAGCGGTAATGTTGACTTAAATGGGCTATTTGTGGCGCCCACATGTCACTATCCCACAAGTAACTGTGGCCCATTAGCAAAACAGGACCTTGACCCACATCGAGATAGCTTAGGAGGCTGCCTTCAATTTCGATTTGGTGTCTATTTTCTGTAAATGGTTGGCTAAGGTTCGTCATGTTCTATTTGTCTCAAAAAATGCATTTAGATAGATAAAAAGTAAAGTGTTCGCAGGTTAATATAATGGCAACTAGCTTTTTGGTACTGGAGCGACTCTGTAAACATATTCAGCAGTAAGTTTGTCAATTTGAGCAAGTATCGGTTCGCGTAATTTAACCGTTGATGATTTTAATATATCGCTAACGGCGTTAATATCGAAATCGCGTAAGTATGTTTCTGCAATTGGAAAATAGCTTAAATGCCAAGCCTCAGGGCTTACGCCGCTTAAACCTGGCTGAAAAGGCCGATAAAACCCATATTTTTGGGCGTTGCCGTCTAACCACTGGCTGAGTTTGAAACAAGGACCACCCAGTGCATACTCTTCGGAAACTAACTGTAAATTTTGCTTACTTATCATATTGCCATCAAAAACATCGATATCTGTTCCCCAGTGATGTCTTGATAGACCGGGGATTGCCGACCAAATAAGAATAGCATCAATCAATTCTTTTGATGTTAGCTTTTCGATAGTTAGTGGCTTAGAGTTGTTATCTAAGACGGCTCTTTTTCCAGTGGCTTTAGCATTCCAAATCAGCATTTGCCTGTCAAAATTTCGAAAGCCTGAACAGATCTGTAGATCAATCTCATCTGCTAATGCAGCTTGCTGCAAAGATGCAAAGGCTACAGCGGTATTTGCTTCTAATTGATGGCCTAGGTAGTCAACCAGGTGCTGCTCGTCTAGGCCGTATAAATGGGAATTATTTATTGGCAAAGCAGGTTTTCCAATATCGCTTCATAACAGTCTGTGAGCAATTCAAGATCGGACACTTTGACGCACTCATTAACTTTGTGAATGGTAGCATTTACCGGACCAAGCTCTATGACTTGTGCGCCTGTTGGTGCAATAAAACGACCATCAGAGGTACCACCTGAAGTTTGAGGATCTGTATCTGTGCCTGTGACTTGTTTAATCGCTGCTTTTGTCGCTGCTAATAATGGACCATCACCGGTTAAGAAAGGCAAACCGTTAAATACCCAATCGATATCATAGTCTAAGCCATGTGCATCTAAGATATTTAGTACACGTTGAATTAATACTTCTGCAGTCACTTCAGTGGAATAACGAAAGTTAAACATCACTTCAAGAGCACCAGGGATCACATTTGAAGCACCTGTGCCGCCGTTGATATTCGCAATTTGAAAACTAGTAGGCGGGAAAAACTCGTTACCATTATCCCACTTCATTTTTGCTAGCTCATCTAGCGCAGGGGCCGCATTATGAATAGGGTTATCGGCAAGGTGAGGGTAAGCAACGTGACCTTGAATTCCTTTAACGGTTAAATTACCTGTTAAGCTGCCCCTACGGCCATTTTTAACGATATCACCAAGCTTATGGGTTGAAGAGGGCTCTCCAACTAAAGACCAAGTTATTTTTTCATTACGGGCTTCAAGCGTATCAATAACACGCGTAGTACCATTGATAAATGGACCTTCTTCATCACTGGTAATAAGAAATGCAATAGAACCTTGATGATCGGGATGTTTAGTTACAAAACGCTCGGTCGCCACCAGCATTGCGGCTAAAGATCCTTTCATGTCTGCGGCGCCACGCCCATGCAGGTAATCATCGATTACGACGGGATCAAATGGTGGTGTATGCCAACGGTTTAAGTCTCCAACTGGTACGACGTCTGTATGACCAGCAAAACAAAATACCGGAGACTTGTTGCCTCTGCGAGCCCACATGTTAGTTGTATCTTCAAACACCATAGATTCGATTTCAAAGCCGACTGCTGCTAAGCGTGAAGCCATTAGTTGTTGGCAGCCTTCATCAAGAGGGGTCACTGATGGGCGAGAAATCAATTCTTTAGCTAAATGGAGTACATCGGAATCAGATAACGGGCTCATAGATTGAACCAGTTTTGGTAATCAGTTTCTTTAAATCCAACTTGAACCTGTCCATCTTTCACTAATACCGGTCGCTTAATTAATGTTGGATAAAGAGCCATTAAAGCAATGGCTTTTTTTTCATTAATGTCACTTTTTTCGGTGTCAGTTAAGTTTCTAAAACTGGTGCTGCGTTTGTTAAATAATGCTTCCCAGCCAACGACACTAGCCCATTGCTCAATTTGTTCTGTTGCGAGTCCATCTTCACGAAAATCATGGAAAGCGACGTCGAGTTGATTAGCTGCTAGCCATTTACGTGCTTTACGAACTGTATCGCAATTTTTTATTCCGAAAAGTGTCAAAAGGGTACTCCGCTTTCTTTTTATATGTTGTTGGCATTGTGTCATTGGTTTTGTTTCTGCTCAAGGTCCAATTGTAGCGATCTTAGCGATGATGAGTGTTATTCAAGAGATTTATAGCGGACTTAGCCTGTTTGTAAAAAAGTGTTTAATTTTAACCTGCAAAGTTAACAATTATATTCAGAGATATTGATGTTTTTATTTACAGCATTATTCGTCAACTTCAAGTTTAAAGTCGTTTTTTATCGAGTTTTAAATCATTTAGGATATAACAAAGAGTGGGGTAATTGAGTTATCAAACCTGCTTGATAGGTTCTGAGGGAAGGCATGATGGTCAGCAAAAGATGGTAGTTAATCGGACATGCTTACCTCGATAAGGCATATCCGACTCAATGATCTCAGCTTACTTTCTTTGGTTTTACGCTACAGTTTGACAGAAAAAATAATATCTTTACCGGCTTCGAGGTTTCCCTCTTTTTTATCGATACCTTGAATATCTTCCATATTAGCGATTAAGACTGGCGTGAGTAAGCTATCGGTATGTTGTTTCAAATAATCAATATCGAACTCAAGAATTACATCGCCCATTTTGACTTCTTGGCCTTCTTCAGCTAAGCGTTTAAAACCGTTACCTCTTAGCTCTACAGTACCAATACCAAAGTGAACAAAAATCTCTAAGCCTTGATTAGATTCAATGCTAAAAGCGTGGTTTGTTTCGAAGATTTTACCTATGGTGCCATCAATTGGTGCTTTAATTAGTTGGCCTTTAGGTTCAATGGCTAAGCCATCACCCACAATTTTTTCAGAAAAGACTGGGTCTGGTACTTTCTCAATGGCGACAATTTTTCCTGAAACAGGAGCGTACACGTTTACTACACCTGCGATTTCAGTTTGTCCTGAGATCAGGCGTCTAATACGGCTAAGAAATCCCATTAAATGGCCCCTTTAGAATTATATTTATTCTTATTAAACATCATGGTCCTATCTTTATTTGTCTTGACCATAAATGTAAAGGTTTAACTCTTCGATTCTTGTTAATTTTAATCCATGTTTAGCAATGGCTAAACATGTTTGATATTGAATGTTGCGCAAAGCAGACTTTACTTCCAACAACGCACAGGGATTGACGCTGAGTTCGTCTATTCCCATACCAACTAATAGCGGTGCAACTTTTGGGTCGCTTGCTAACTCCCCACATAGTGAAACACTAACATTATATTTCTTCGCAAGTGTTATCGTTGCATTAACAAGGGTTAATACGGCAGGGCTTAATGATGGATATTGACCCGTTAATGCTGGATTAGTTCTATCTGCAGCCATTGTGTATTGAGTTAAGTCATTGGTACCTATACTAATAAAATCAAGGCGAGTTAACATTGATTCTAGATTTAGTACTGCTGCGGGGGTTTCAACTACGATGCCATAGCTTAGTTCACCAAATCCTTTTTCTTCATCTAACAAGCTTGTTTTACATTCTTCTATGTAATCAAATAAAACGTCAAGCTCTTCAATTTGATTGATCATAGGAAACATTAATCTTATTGGGCCATGATTTGCTGCACGTAAAATGGCTTTGACTTGTGTTTTAAAAAGCTCTGGGTTGGCCAAACTGTAACGGATCCCACGTAAACCCAATGCTGGGTTGTCTTCGATGATTGTTGGTAGGCAAGGTAGCTCTTTATCTGCGCCGACATCTAATGTTCGAATGGTGAAGACTTTTCCTGCCATAAGATGAAGTGAATCGCAGTAAAAGTGATACTGAGTTTTCTCATCTGGCAAGGTTTGGGTGTTCATTAGCATAAATTCGGTTCTAAATAATCCAATTCCATCAGCACCGACATCTGCTAGGTGACTAATTTCATTTAGACTACCAACATTGGCTAATAATGATACTTGATGGCCATCTAATGTCTGTACAGGTAAATCTTTCAGAGTGAGCAACTGCTGTTTTCGCTGTTCATCTAGCCGTTTGAGCTCATAGAGCTGATTACGAACCTCTGTGAGTGGTGCGATAAAGACTTGTCCTTGCATGCCATCAAGTACGATTTCTGTACCATTAACAATTTCAGCTGTGTCATATTGGCAACTTAATAGTGCAGGGATCCCGGCACTGCGAGCTAAAATAGCTGTGTGACTGGTCATTCCGCCGGTTTCAAGCACTAACCCGGTTATATGCCTTCGCGGTAACATGGCAAACTCTGCGGGTGTCAAATCATGGGCAAAAATGATGGTGTCTTCTTTTAACTGACTTAAATCTAAATGTTGCGCCCCGTTCAGCCGAGCGATTAAACGGCTTGCTAAGGACAGCACATCTTGAGCTCGATTAGCCAAATATGGATCTTCTAATTGGGCAAGTTCCGATGCTTGATGGGAAAAAATACGTTCAATCGCAACAGCCGCACTGATTTGCAGCTTAGAGATGGTATCTGCGATCTCCTCAACTAGATCCTCATCTTCTAGAATCATTAAATCTGCTTCAATGAGTTCAAAATGTTCTGACTCTTGCTCTAATTGTTTCAAGCATTGGTTTAAATAAAGCTTTTGCTGATTAAAAGCCTTTTCTAAGGCCTTTTTTTCATCAGCAATATCGGATTGTGGAATGAGTCGGTAATCGATTTTTTGCTGATGCAGATTAAGGTGCAATGCTTGCCCAAATGCGATACCTGATGAAACCACAACCCCGGTGACAGACATATTATGCCCCTTAACTTAATGTAATGAGTAATTCAGACACTTCTTCGATGGCTTGTTTTGCTTGTTCACCTTTTGCAATAACCTTTACGGTAACACCATGGTTGAGCCCTAGTGTTTGCAATTTAAACAGGCTTTTCGCACTGGCTTGCTTGCCGTCACACTCAACAATGATATCACAGTCAAACGACTTAGCTTTTTTGACTAAAAGGGCTGCAGGCCGCGTATGAATACCATGCTTGGCTGTTATGGTTACTGTTTTTTCATGCATACTAATGTCGCTCTTTAGTCGATAGGTACACTTTGTAGATTACAGGTAAATCTATGAATAATTATACTAATAATCAATGATTTGGTAGTTTTTCTTTTTCAAGGCTTTGGTCGCGGCATTTAATGTATCGTTTTTAACCAAAATGTAATCGGTATCAAAGGTCGATATAGCGAAGATACTGATTTTTTCATCTGCAAGTGTGCCAGAGACATTTGCTAAGATTCCAGTCATGGAAAATCCTAGAGGGCCTAGGACTTCAAGGCAGCGCCAGTTATCTTCTTGTTCGATGCTATTTATTGATAGAGCTGAGGGGATAACAACAGAAATTTCATCTTTGGTTTTTCCGATAAAATACATGGGTTGTTTGAAGACTTCAGCGGCGATATGGCTATCAGGTAATAAACTATGGATAGTATAAAGCGCCGGATGGACAGCTAATGTCATGCGAGCCATAAGATCTATTCACTCCTTCAAAATCCCTTAAGTGAATTTAGCTTATCACAGTTTATTTATACAGGGAGGGGCAATTACACCTCCCATGCCTATAGATTTTATATTCGTCTTTAATGCCGTTATTTGGCTCAATTGACTTTAAACTGGCCTAGTGTTTGCGCACAATCTTTACTGATTTTTTGCAAAGAGATTGCCGCGTTATGATTGCTTTCATTAGCTTTTACTGAGACTTCAGTTAATTCAGTAATAGTGCAAACGTTACGATTTATCTCTTCTGTCACTATCGATTGCTCTTCAGTTGCACTCGCTAGTTGGGTATTCATATCGCTTATGTGAGCGACAAGTTTTAGTATGTCTGTCAGTGCATCGCTTACTTCACTTGCCTGAGATTGTACTTCTTGAGATTGAGTTTGATTTTGCTCATTACTGGCTACAACAAGGTTTACGCCTGATTGAATATCTTTAATGATGTTTTGAATTTCGTTAGTCGAGTCTTGCGTCCGATTTGCAAGAGCTCGGACTTCATCTGCGACGACTGCAAAGCCTCTACCATGAGCCCCAGCTCTTGCCGCCTCGATTGCAGCGTTTAGCGCGAGTAAGTTTGTTTGATCTGCAATTCCTCTAATCACCTCTAAGATGCTACCGATCTGCGAAGATGACTGGCCTAAAGCTTGTGTTACTTTTTGGGCGTTTTTTAGTTCATCAGCAAGATGTTGAGTATTATCAAGAGTCGCATTCATCATTGTCATGCTTTGTTCTGCTTGGCTTTTTACACTGTTGGCTGCATCGGCGGCTTGGTTAGTGTTGTTAGCCATCTCTTGCGTTGTCGATAACATTTGGTTGATAGCAGTCGCCACGCTTGCTGTTTCACGATGTAAGTGTTCAACACTTACATTTGACTCTCCTGCGGCATTAAGGAGTCGCTGGGCATCATTATCTAAGTTTTTTCCCATAGGCTGAAGTTCAGCGACCATGTCTCTGATTTTAATAACGAATAGATTGAAGGCTTTAGCAAGATCGGCGACTTCATCCTTGCCTGTTGTGGGCAATTTTTGAGTAAGATCTCCTTCGCCATGCGCAATATCTCGCATGGCAGCAATTGCTTCTTTTAATGGAGCCGTAATCGAAATATTTAATACAAGAAAAAATAAAAAAATAGGGATAGAAATCATAAGCATAATAACGAGGTAATCAAAGGCCATTGAGTACATGACCTCTTTTACATCACTCATATTACTGCCGGTAATTATTGACCAGCCCCAGTTTTGATACTGCTTTACTTCTACAAGTTTAGCTTCCAGTTTACCTGTGGCAGGGTTAGGAAAGTTAATTTCAGCTTTAGCAGACTCTTGGACTTTTGCTTTATCGATAAGCATGCCAAGATTGACGGCATCATTAGTATTAAATAATACGCTTGCTTTGCTTGATACTGAGCTTTGGTCTGCGCCATTGGCAATAACTATTCCATCGCGATCTAATACGATAAAGTAACCGTCGTTATCAAAATGAATTTGATTGAACAGGTGGATTGCTGCGGACTTAGCTTCAGATAATGTAATGATATTACTATCAGAGAGTTGCTTATTGGCATCGATTAAGCCAATAGCTGTACTTATTTGAGCGTCGTTCTGCTGCCATTTTTGCTCAACTAAATTATTGTATTGTTCATTAATGGAGAAGCTAGCGAAACATACAGTACCTATGGCTGCCAGCATGAGCATTAGTATTAGGCGTTGTAGAATTGTAAATTGTCTTAGTAGCGCTATCATATTAGGTTCTTTTGGCAACAAATACATGGCTTAACCCTACCTTTTTAAAGGTTATACATAAACAATAACTTTATGTTTATTTTTAAAATGTTAACTCAATCAATAGTTGCTGAGTTGATAGCTCTGTCATTGAGCAGGTGATTATTCTATTACAAGTTAACTGATATTTTATTCGCCACATAAGATGCTAAAGTTTCATCTCCTCCAGACGTATAACCTTGTTTGAATATATGGGATGTTGCAAGGGGGATACTAATTCCCTTGGCTATTTTACTATGTTTTATTAATTGCTTAGGGCAGTATGGTAGCAATATTTTCAAAAGGTTATTTATATGCAAAGCACTGTGTCTGTTACAACTGACGATATTTTGTTGAAGTTATGCCACTCTGTGTCACACGTGTTATCTAATACTACTCATAGCCAAATCACCCATGCAGGTATGGTGCAGTCGATTACTAAAACCTGTTTAAAACCAGATCTTGGCTGTTTCTCAATTTTTGATGGTGGATTTTCTGGTCTCGTTGTTATTAATTTTTCAGCACCTTCAGCCTTAGAGATCTATCGTGAATATATGCTTAATATGGGCATGCCCGAGGCTGAATTAGCTATTTCCCACACCTCTGATGAGGTTGCTAATGTTATGGGTGAATTGATGAACCAGATTTTGGGTGATTTCATCAATAAGATCAGCAAAGAACTTCAAACGAGCATTAGTCAAAGCCAACCGAAAATGTTAACGATAAATAAAGAGTTAACGATTTCTGTAGACACTAATTTAGATGAAGGCGTAGCACGAAGGGTTTCGTTTAAGACACAAAGTAATCACGTTTTTTATCTTGAATTTGCGATGGATAAAACCGAATTTATCAAATTAAGCGAGTTTGAAAGTGACGACGAGTTTGATTTAGATGAGTTACTTGCCGAGCATGGACAGTTACTGGCATCTGATGCGAAAGACAAAAAAGATCACAAAGTAGCAGTGACTCAACAAAATACTGATGCGGATGATCTATTAAGTGAATTAGGTTTGTAACAATAGGTTCATTTTTTGGTTTATAGATAGCTATCTGTTTTAGCCATATTTTGCTATTTGGTAGAGTTAATTTAACCGTTTGTTACTTGTATTTACGTTATCGGTTTTAAATATTCGCTGAGGGTAAGTACGTTGTTGTCTCTCTCCGTTTTATGCCTACAAGCTACTAATCGGAAAATATTCAATCCAGATGTTTAATGTATCTGGATTGATGAGAAACTTGCTATCGCTGCTTGCTTAAATAGTTATTTACATTGGCTTTACTTTGTTTCGCAATAGCTTGCAATAAACCAAAGTTAGGTTGAGCGATTTGAAAATCTTGCTGTAAATCTTCAAGCATGGTCAACCACAAATCTGCTGTCATTTCACTATCGGCTAATGCTCGGTGAAACACGCCATCATGTTGAATATTCTTATATTCAATTAAGCTGCCTAACTTATGGTTCGGCGCTTGCTGATAAAGTCTACGTGCAATGAGCATCGAACAAGCAAATTGTCCTGTATAGTTGCAATGTATTCGATTCAGCTCTGCATCCAAAAAGCGTTGATCAAATGATGCGTTATGGGCAACCAAATTGTAGTCACCAATAAAGTCAGCAAACTCACTCATCACTGTTTCGCATGACTGAGCATCTAGCAACATCTCATTACTGATCCCTGTATAGTTTTCAATAAATCCGCTAACTCTAAAGCCTGGGTTCATAAGCTGTTGAAACGTATCAATCACTTTGCCATCTTTTAGCATGACGGCACCAATTTCAATGGCTCTATCGCCTTGGGTTGGTGATAAACCTGTAGTTTCAAAGTCGAGTACAATTACCGTGTCGGCGGGGCGTGATAGCGTTGAGTGAGTAGTGTGAGTCAATTTTTTGGGTCAATAGTTTATTTGTCCGATATTGTATTGATCCACCTATAACAGTCAATCAAATTACTTTGCCTATAGGTTTTCCTCTTAATTGCTGCACACAATAAGCATGTTTCATGATCTGACCCAGATTTTTTTTGTTGTTTATTTGCTAGAATCGCGCCAAATTTTAGTGAGTTAATAACATGCAATTAGATATCAATGGCTTAACGCCTGAGCAGTTTCTTAATGAATACTGGCAAAAAAAGCCATTAGTGATCCGTCAAGGATTTAAAAACTTTCAAGACTTGCTAACACCCGATGAAATGGCTGGCCTTGCTTGTGAAGAGATGGTTGAGTCTCGCCGAGTGTACCGTGATAAAGGTAACTGGCAGGCAGAGTTTGGTCCATTTGAATCTTACGATCACCTTGGTGAAAATGACTGGACCTTAATTGTTCAAGCGTTAAATAACTGGGTACCAGAAGCGGAAGATCTGCTTAAGTGTTTTGACTTTATTCCACGCTGGCGTTTAGATGACGTAATGGTGAGCTACGCAGTACCTGGTGGCGGAGTGGGACCACACATTGATCTTTATGACGTATTTATTTGCCAAGGTTCTGGTCGCCGCCGCTGGCGCGTTGGGGATTTAGGTCCACATAAAGAGTTTGCCGCACACCCAGCGCTATTGCATACCGAAGCTTTTGAGCCGATTATTGATGTTGAATTACTGCCGGGTGATATTTTATATCTACCGCCAGGATTCCCACATGATGGCGTCACACTTGAACCGTCAATGAGTTTTTCTGTGGGTTATCGTACAGCATCGACTAAAGATATGGTGAGTGCACTTGCGGATCACTTGATTGATAACGACCTTGGTGCAAGTCAAATCAACGATCCTGATCGCCCACTTAGCCACAAATCTGGTTTAGTCAGCGAACAAGATTTAGCTCGATTAAAGCAGCAGTTAGTGGATACGCTAGATGACGAACTGGTCAGCGAGTTTAGTGGACGCTATCTAACCCAATCTAAATGCGAATTGGATTTGCCTGAGCAGGTGCTAGATTTCCAAGCTGAAGATATTGCAGACATTATTACCGAACAGCCCCTAATGCGTTTAGGCGGCCTGCGTTGTTTATACTTTGCGAATAGCCTTGATTCTGGTGTGATGTATATCAATGGTGAACAAGCTAAGTTTAGCCAAGGTAAAACGACCTTGATCCAAGCCTTATGTGATCAGCAAACATTATCGCAAGCTGATTTAGCCGATTGGTTTGACGACCAAGAGGTTATGGATACTATCACTGCGTGGGTTAATGCGGGTTATTGGTATTTCGAAGAGGTAGAATAATACGGTTTTATCGAATAGATAAAGCGAGTGTTACTAAAGCTCAGCTACTTACGTAGGCTGAGCTTTTTTTATTGATTAAAATCGATATTGCCAGAGTGCACCAAAGGTACTGAAATCGTTTCCGAACTCGGTTATCACGCCGGTACTGGCATTTAACTTAATGCTATTTTTTCGATTTATCGGAAAAGAGTAGGTTAAGCCAAGTCGAGAGTTTTGTTGTTCATCAAGAGAGTTAACGGTATTTTTACTGGTTTCACCGCCAAAGAACAAGTTGGTATTTAATGAAAGCCAATGTCCTCGATTAAGGTTATAGATAAGATGGCCTTGCACAGTAAATAAGGGGTCTTGCTGTAAGTTGGTATCAACCAAATATTGCTTGTTGTCGGTGTAAAACCTAACTGAAGCCATAACGTCGTAATACCAATTACCTAACCGATGAGACAAGCCAATACCTGGCCTAAACACCCATCTGTTACTGCCTGAATTTAACAGTTTATCTTTATCGTAGCTTCCTAAAGGCATGGTTATCTGCAAACTGGTGCCTACCACTAGACCTTGCTTCCAGCTAGCAAAGTCTTTTGCTTGTAAGGCGGGTGCGCCATGAAAGTTCCAAGTTAGCCGCATTGTTGGGTCGCCATAGCCGCAACGATCGGCACTGACTTTTTCACCGTTAAGCTCGGCCACCCCTTGATAACAGACTCGACTCGCAGTGATATCAAATTTAGATGAGTCGCCCATTAAGTCAAAAGTATGGGCATAGCCTATAACCCCCGCATCAATATTGAGGTTTGCATTACTAATCGGTGCGGTTGGAGCAGGTGATAAATCACCTTCAGAATGAACTATCCCGGCAGCAAGAAAATGCATACCAATAGGAATGTTAGTATAACTGCGCGGCTCTAGTTCTTGTGCCATACCGTAATGACTGAGTAACAAACTGACGGCGGTAGCGATGACTCTTTTTGGCAGTTTTGTCGTTGTTGTATAGGCTTTGTGGCCGTCTTTTAAAAGTGGCTTTTTGGCACTGCAATGAATGTTTGCTTTACTGTAAGGAGGACCACTACTTAAAATGTTTAACGCCATCTAAAATCCCCCAATAATGACTATAAAGACATTTACTATTATGTCTTTACTTTAAGTTAACAATATTTTGTTTAAACTCAAGAATTAAGTGCGTGCTCAAGTAGAATAACCCAAGGCTTAATGAGTTTATTTTGTTAAGCTGTCAGCTATAGGTAACAGCAGGCTTAGGTTTAGTGGTAGCAATAACAGAAATTAGATTGTTAATTATGCAAGCGTTGAACAATACGCATCAAAATGCGATTGCAGCAGCTAAAAGAGCGCATGAAACAGCAACGAGTAAAGAGAGTGTCGCCAAAAGTAAGTACGAAACATTTGGTTTAGAAGCGTCATATCTAGCACACGGGCAATCTGTGAGAGTCGCTCAATGTAAAGCTGACATTGATGCCTTTGAGGCGATGTTTACAACAATGGCTTCGTTGCCAACAAAAGCAGATAAGGTGGCTTTAGGGCGTCTGGTTGAGTTGGTAGATCACAATGATAAAAGTCACTTCTATTTTATTGGCCCTAGCGCTGGTGGACTGAAAGTTGAATCCGATGAATATTGTTTTATGGTTGTCACTCCAGCATCTCCGCTTGGAAAAGCGATGATGAACAGGCAACTAGGTGAAGAGTTCGTGCTTAATGTAATGCAGCAACAAACAGAATTTGAAATCGTTGCTATAGATTAGTATTGCTATGGCTATATGTAAGCAATATCAGTCATTATCACTTTAAGAGGCAAATATGACAAAAACAGCCGCAGTGGCTAAAGCTAGCATGTTGATTATCGTAACGGCTTTATTGGCAGGATGTAATATCGCCAATCATGGTTCTTTTGTTAGCCAAACCTACCAAGATAAAAGTGTTACTGAAGAATTGGTAAGGTTAGGGCCCGTATTAGGCCATAGCTGTCAGGTGCAGTTTTTATATGTCTTACCCGTTGGCGACAGTGTGTCTTCTCCTAAAGCGATTGCGGCGGCAAAAAGCGTCATAGCAGGCACTAAGATTTTGACTGATGTAACCATAGATGACGGATTAACATTTGGTATCGGTTACTCTGAGCAGTGCATTAATGTTGAAGGTATCGCCTATGGCGTTGCCCAAACTGAATAAGCAGCCAATTTCTTCTTAAAAGCTTTTGCATAGCGCTTTTTTTAGCAAGAGTTTTCTCTATTGCTGTAGCTTCACCAAGGGTTTTACTACACAAATAGCTAAGCACATCGCCGCATCACAAACCTAAAGTACTGTAAGTGGGTGATTAGATGTTAGCTAAATCCCTTGGGTTATAGTGAACACCAGTTTGCGAAAAATAGACAGTCACAGGCAGTTTGCCTGCTGACTTGTGCTTTCACTAGCCTATCATACTTGCTACCTGTGTGGTTGAGTTAGTTATTGCTCCTCACTACATAAGGCGCGGCCAGCTTGGTAACAACTCGGTTGCCTTGGGCAGACTGCACCGCGAGCACAAATAAGTCGAGCGTCGTTTTCTATGCCGCGTTCAATCCAATTAATATTGAGAATTTTCGCTACGCTTATGAGGTTTTTCTTAGCATGCGTAGGCATAGTCACTGAGCCACTATTGGTGGCGCATGACTGTTTTAAATCCGCTGCAATCGCTGCTGCGTCGCCGCCTTGGGCATCAATCGCTGGATTTAAATCAATGCCGGCACAAAGCACGTGATTATTGCCCGCCATGTCTTCTACTTTAATCGACTCACAGCAATAGATCCTTGGCTCATCAGCGACATCCAAAATGGATATTTGCGCTGAGGTACCGGCTTTAGGCTCATTAATCATTCTAAATACTGCCCAGTGCTGACAGGGATCTTCTACTACGCGCATATTTCCCCAAGGCAGTGGAATACCATTACCTCGATAAACGGCTTTTAACTTGCCAGGGGCATAAGCATCAAAGTAGTGCCAATGGGGGTAGGGAGAGACAACCGTCATACGCCGCATTGCAACGGAGGCTGAAACCCCAATGGTTTTACTGACGTTAATTTCATAACCGTGACGGTCAAGTAATTGCCTATAAGCCACTTTAGGACACAACAATGCACCGGCAAAAAAGCTCGATTCGAAATCTCGCCATGCATGTAAAATATCTTGCGCATTTAGGGTTGAGGAAGCCGGTGCTGCGTTATCGTCATGGGAGGCTGTATGGCGTCGGCCAGCGGTTAATACGCACTTAAGTCCATCTTTATTGTGTAAAACACAGTGACCAATATGCACGGCTAAATCATATTTTAGCCGAGTGGGGTAGGACTTAAGCATTTTATTTAAATAAATGGTTGATGGCGGCTCAAAAAATGAAGTCACCACATGGGCTGTACTGACGCCCATCTCATCAACCACTTCTTGCGGGGTTTTATCAACCCACTTAAGTTTTAGTCCGAGAGATTTAGCAATATCTTTTAAATCGTCGAGGGCTAAAGGCAAACGTTTGTGACCGACTTCTTCAGCTGCACGTTCAAGATCGGGAAAGTGGTTCTGATGATGCTCTTGGTGAGCGCGAATAAGTAAATGGGCAAACTCTCTTCCCGTGGTGCCGGTTTGCGATAACATTTCTGGGATCGCTATCTGCAAAATATCGTTAGAAAATAAAAAGCTAGGCTCTAACGCCATACCACTTATTCCGCCGCGGCGGCCTTTCTCAGGTGTAATAGCATCGCCTTCGGGAACATCATCTAAAAACCAATCGACTTCCTTTTGAAACACTGCAGCAATCACGGCAAGCATGCCTGCGCTTGGGACGCGTTTGCCGCGTTCAATCATAGATAAATAGGAAACTGATGGCGCGGATTCTGCATCAACGCGTACGCATCTCGCTGAAAGATCTTCCATTGTGAGATGGTTACGTTTACGCAGGTTTCTAATCTTAGTCCCTAAGAAATGTGACTTTCTGATCAAGCTCTGATTATTTTTCATCTTGTAAAATTCACAATGTAAAATTTTTATTGTGAAATTGTAGTGAAAATTACACTAGACTACAAATCAAGCAATCAGAAAACGGAAATAATTTTGGTTGCGACGTTAACAAGCAATAGCTGAACCGAAATCGACAGTAAGAGGACAGGGCCATGGAACTATCAACAATCAATAGTACTCAAGTAAATCTAAATAATAACTTTATTGGTGCCGATCTTGTTGATGTGAATGTTGTCCAAAAGGCAACTAAAGACACAACGGCCCCTTGTGCAAAAGCATTTTTAGACGCTAAGTTTCCCCTCGCAAATGGCTCGCATAAAGATGCATGCAGCTATGTAGTGTATTACCAGCAACTGCTTATCTTTATGGCTGATGGTACGCAAACGGGATTACGTATCCCTAAGCAGTTTGTAGCGCTGAATGGTCATAAAAGTGAGCCAACGGCGATTTTGCTTAAAGATAATGGTACTCATGTCGAGCTCACTTTTGAGCGTAATAAAGAAAATGACTGCCAGGATTTGGCTAATATTAAAGATATTCAGCTAGAAGGGCATGAATATTGGATTAGTTTAATCGATATTGAGCGTTCAGTGATTGCGAGTTCGATGCAAGATCAAGTGTTTACCGCCAAAGATGGTAGTGACTATTTATTAAAGGACTAAAAGTTTATTAAAGGAATACAAGCGAGTCTATCGCTATCCTAATGATTAAATACCGCAATCAGTTGCGGTATTTTTTATTATGCTTATGAGTCTGTGGCTCAATATCCCATCGCATTTATTGAGCTTGATTGCTCCTCTCAATAAGCGTGCCTTTCTGCCACTCATTTAGCTTTGCGTCTGTTTACTGGAAGTAAGTCAATTTAATACTGATTTCTTACGGTATTTAGTCGGGCTAAGCTTGCGTATTGTCGTCTTTACTCCTATGATCGCAGCGTTTTCTAATCAGAGTAATTTTTTAATGTTGAAATCTTCGCTATCTCCTAGCTCTAACGAACTAGTGATCAGTATTCTTGATCTTGTTTTATCTGAGGGTAAGCCGTTAGATCGTGCTTATTCACAACACTTTTCGGGACTAAAATTAGAGCCGAAAGAACAAGGTCGCATCACATTCGTAGTGGGTGATATTTTACGAAGATTGAACCTTTACTGTTTCCTATCTGATGTTAAGCCTGAAGAAATGGCTCGTTTAGGTACGCGTTTGCTTAACGTCTGGCATCTATTCAACAATTTGCCGCTACCGAAAATGCAGTATGCGCTGCAAGTGAATGAGCAAGAATTAGCAGCTCGTATCGAAGAAGCTAAAGCCCAACCAGTTTTATGGGATGGCTGTCCTGATTGGCTTAACGAAATGGGTCAAGCGCAAATGGGAGATAAGTGGCCTGCAGAACGTGCAGCACTTAATAAGCCGGCTAAACGCTTTTTACGTACGAATATTTTAAAGTGTACCCGTGAAGAGCTTGCAACAGCGCTGCGTAAAGAAGGTGTTGAAACTGTTACTGTGCCGAGTGTTGATACTGCGCTTGAAGTGGTTTCTGATTCAGCTCTATTTAGAACCGAAACCTTTAAAAAAGGTTGGTTTGAGCAGCAAGATGCAGGTTCTCAGCTAGTGGCATTAGCACTTGATGCAAAACCAGGTATGCGCGTTATTGATGCGTGTGCTGGCGCAGGTGGTAAAACCTTATCTATTTCAGCGCAAATGCAAGGTAAAGGTCGCTTACTTGCGATGGATGTTGAGCAATGGAAACTTGATAACCTTAAGCAACGTGCTCGCCGTGCAGGCGCTCATAACGTTGAAACACGTATTATTGCCAGCAGCAAAACCATTAAGCGCTTAAAGTTAACTTGTGATCGTGTGCTATTAGACGTGCCGTGTTCAGGTTTAGGTGTACTTAAACGTAACCCAGATGCTAAATGGCGCGATACGCCAGAGCGTTTACCTGTGTTAGTTGAGCTACAAAAGCACATTTTGCAAAGCTATAGCCGCATGGTAAAAGTGGGCGGTATGCTTGTTTATGCAACCTGTTCTATTATGCCTGAAGAAAACCGCGACCAAGTTGATGCGTTTTTAGCTGAAAACAAACATTTTAGATTTATTGAAGATGAAACCATCAGCCCTGCAGAAACAGGCTTTGACGGCTTCTATCTTGCTAAACTAGAGCGAATTGCTGAAGTTTAATGGACTCAGTTTTAATCCAATAAAAAGAGCACTTTAGGTGCTCTTTTTTTATGTGTTTAGTTAATCAATTTAGACTGTGCCTTTTCGTTTTACTCGCCATTGATGGTGACGAGAAGCCTGCGCTTACCGCCATGATCACGATGCTCGCCTAAATAAATCCCTTGCCAAGTGCCTAGGTTAAACCGTCCATTAGTAATAGGAATCGTTAAGCTAACACCTAACAAGCTTGATTTAAGGTGTGCAGGCATACCTACGTCACCTTCATAGGTGTGGGTGTAATAGGGCGCTCGTTCTGGTGCTAACCGGTTTATGTAGGACTCAAAATCATCCCGTACACTAGGATCCGCGTTTTCATTCAGGCTTAGAGACGCCGATGTATGTTGAAGTAAAATATGTGCTACGCCTACATTTATCTTTGCAATTGAGATTGCTTGCTCAATTTCATCTGTGACTAAATGAAAACCACGGCTTTTAGCTGTTAAGGAAATTGTTTGTTGTAACCACATAATCTTTGCTCATACCGATATATTGCGAGCAATGGTTATAGATTTCTGGCGTTTGGTCAATCCTATTTTTGATCCGCTAGCCTAGCCATAATATTTATGCTTATGCTGTTTGGTATTAACTAAAGCTGTTCAAGCTCAAGTTGCATTAACATCATATCTTCGCCATCGAGTACGTGTGTATTGCTACTTTGGCAATGACCACAGAGTACATTCCGTTGTTTATGCTCGGTCTGTTTGCCGCAATCATTGCAGGCTATCACGAGATCTTGCAGCTGCATCACTAAATCGGCATCACGACAGATCCCCTCGAGTTTAAACGTATCGAATGCGGTTGCGAGCAAACTCGGTTCAACGCCACTTAAGATACCCAATTTAATCTCTACCCGAGTAATTGCCGTGGCATTATTATTTGCTGCAAGTTGCTCACATTGTTCAATTAAAGCGGTCACTATTGAATATTCGTGCACTAACAAATCCTCGGTAATAATTCGCCTTGAGGTACATCCAAATAGCGCTGGCTTCCCCATGGGGTTTGTAAAACGACTTTACCTTGGCGGGTATCTGTCACTTGGCCAATCACCACCGCTTGTTCGCAGTGACAAAAGCGCTGCATGATTTCTAGTGTCGCTTCAACACTGGCATTGGGGACGGCGAGGATAAAGGTACCTTCATTAGCAAGATCAAATGGCTCGAAGCCATACAATTCACATAGACCTTTTACTGCATCACATACAGGTACAGCGTCTTCAATGACTTCAATACCGACTTCGGATGCACTTGCCCACTCATTGAGCACTGCCGATAATCCGCCTCGGGTTGCGTCACGCATGGCATGAATATCGATATTCGCAGCAATCAGCTGCTCGACTATTGGCCATAGGGTTGCGCAATCACTGGTTAATTCAGACTCAAGGGCTAAGCCTTCACGCGCCATCAAAATTGCCGCGCCGTGACGGCCTACATCACGGCTGACGATAATCTTATCGCCTAGTTGTAGGTTTTTTACTGAGATCCCCGTGTGTAAAATACGTCCTACACCGGAGGTATTGATAAATACGCCATCGGCGCAGCCTTTAGGTACAACTTTAGTGTCTCCGCAGACAATGCGTGCAGAGGACTTCTTTAGCTCTAAAGCCATGCTGTTAACGATAGTTTTTAAACTGTCGATGGCAAAGCCTTCTTCGATAATAAAGCTGCAACTTAAGTATTGTGGCTCTGCACCCATCATGGCGAGATCGTTAACAGTGCCAGCAATTGAAAGCTTACCGATATCGCCACCAGCAAAAAACAGTGGTGCAACGGTAAAAGAGTCGGTAGTAAAGGCTAGATTGCCGTCAAAGTGCAATACTGCTGCATCTTCTTCGCTGCGTAAAATTGGATTATCAAAGGCGTTAAAAAATATCTCTTTAATAAGGCGGTTCATCTCTTTGCCGCCACCGCCATGACTTAATTGCACTTGTTTCGCGTTGTTATTCTGCATTATGCGACTCCGTTATAGCGGTAATAAGCGTTACAGGCACCTTCTGAACTGACCATACAGCTACCTAACGGTGTTTCTGGGGAGCAACCGCGGCCAAATACTTTACAATCTTTTGGCTTACATAAGCCCCGTAAAATATCGCCGCATTGGCAGGCTTTATGATCGTCTATCTCTTGATGAGGTAGGTCTTGCTGAAATAGTATCTCGGCATCTCTATGGCTAAATTCAGGTTTGAGCATTAATGCTGAGTTTGCGATAGGACCAAGCCCACGCCAGCGAAAAGATGGCCTGACGCTTAAGTAGCGGTCAATCAGTGCTTGCGCGCCTAAGTTACCTTCTTCAGTGACTGAACGGCTATATTGGTTTTCAAGTTTGGCGCTATTATCTACTTTCTGCTTAACAATCATTAAAATAGACTGCATGACATCAACAGGTTCAAATCCAGAGATCACCACCGGGGTATGATAACGCTCGACCGCACTTCGATACACTTTTGCACCACTAATTACACTGACATGCGCGGGACCGATGAAGGCGTTCACCTTGACCTTTTCATCAGCCATCACTGCATCAATCGCGGGTGGGACTAACACATGGTTAATATGAAAGAACAGGTTATCGATAGCTTGTTGCTCGGCTTGCTCGACTAATACCGCCGTCATTGGCGTAGATGTTTCAAAGCCGATAGCAAAGAAAATAACTTGTTTATCGGGGTTTTCTTTGGCAATTGTGAGGGTATCGAGCGGATCATAGATTGGCCGAATATCGCAGCCCTGCGCTCTAAACTGCGACAAACTGCCATTTGATCCCGGTACACGGATCATGTCGCCTAGCGTAACTAAAATAGTATTCGGCCTCTTGGCGAGTGCTGCCGCGTGGTCGATTCGCTCTTTAGGCATAATGCAGACAGGGCAACCCGGTCCATGGATAAACTCGATATTGTCTGGTAAAAGCTGCGATAAGCCATATTTCATAATGGTGTGAGTATGTCCGCCACACACCTCCATAATATTGATTTTATCTGGCAGCTGCTTTGCTAACAGGGCTATTTCGGTAGCCAGTGATTTGATTACTTCAGGATTGCGAAAGCCTTGATAGAGATCTTTAAGATTTATCATTAGGACTCCCGCTCTTCAGCTTCGAGTTTTTGCACAATTTCTTGATACAAAGCTAGGCTAGCCATAGCATCTTCAGTATCGATTTTGTTCATCACAAATCCAATATGGATTAACACAAAATCACCAAGACTTAGCGGCTCAGTCATTAAGTGGCTGCTGACTTTGCGTTTCACGCCCATGGTATCAACGGTTACAGCTTGCTCGTTTAAGTGGATTTCGACGACCTGAGAAGGGATTGATAAACACATTAAGCTAATGCTCCGCTTTTATCTTTATCCGTAATAGGGTTATTGGGTGCTTTAATGCTATTGCTGTGAATTTGGCATTGGGTTAATAACCAGTCCGTGACTTGTAATAACGACTCAGGCTGTTTAACGGAAACTGTCATTAACTCTACATTGGGATTGAGTTTGTGAAGTTGGGCTTTTGCTTCTTCAATACTAAAATCAAAGTGTTCAATCAAATCTGCTTTAGTGACCAATACTAAGTCAGCACGGCGGAACATCACTGGATATTTCTCGATTTTGTCATCACCTTCAGGGACTGATAGCAAGACAATATTTTTGTGGGTACCTACATCGTAACTGGCAGGGCAAACTAAGTTTCCTACATTTTCTACAAAGCAAATGTCGATAGAGTCAAGGTCAATATGATGTAACGCACTGTGTACCATAAAGGCATCTAAGTGGCAGGCGGCCCCAGTTTGTATTTGGTAAGCAGGGATGCCTTTGGCTTTTAATCTATCGGCATCTCTTGAGGTTTCTAAGTCACCCTCAATAACCGCATATTTCTGTTGTGTATGTTGATATAAATGCTCAAGTAGAGTGGTTTTACCGCTACCAGGACTGCTCATTAAATTAAAAGCGGTGATCCCTTTGGCGTTAAAATGGTCGCGATTATGTTGCGCTTCTATATCATTTTTATCAAGAATTTTATGTATAACGGAGAGCGTCGTTTTGTCGTTTAATTGAGGGTTACTGGCAATGTTGTCATCGGTTTTTGAATGAGAATGCCCCGATGTTAAAAGGTGATCATGGCGTGTGATCGAACAGCCGCAGTCTTGGCACATAAATAACTCCGTTTATGAAATAGGAATTCATTGTCGATCACACTTATGTGGTCGACATTGATGTAAATCAGCTTTGAATCGCTTAACTGGTGATATTGCTCACGTTAACGATTTCATCTTAGGTAAAAGCGCTTTGATTCGCTGGCGGTGGATTGTGGATCCCGAACCAGAGTTGACCTAAAGCGATACCGCCATCATTGATTGGCACCTTGTGGCTACTAAGCACTTCATAACCCAGTTGTTTTAGCTTGTTTTCACAACGCGATAATAAGTAGCGATTTTGAAACACGCCGCCGCTTAGTACTATGGGATAGGGAACGTGGTTTTGCTGGCTCAGCTCTGCTAGGGGCTTAGGCCAATGAAGCGGATTAAGTTGCCTTGTAGAATCACACACCATATTGCTAATCGCATCCATAAAGGCTTTAGCAAGCAGCGCGGTGCGTATCTCGGTCAGTGGCTCGGCGACGACGTGGTCTACAAGTTGCGCTATCAAATCTGATGCGTCCCAGACGCTATCTTTAGCCTGCCAATGCAGAGTCATCGATAGCTTGTTGCTAGCGTAGTTAATGTCATTCGCTGTGCTATTTTTGCTGTGATAAAAATTGATATCATTTTCATCAACAACACGGTTAGCTGCTGTTTCTATCAATATACCTGCTTGGCCTTCATATTGAATATCCGTTACTAAGCCAAGTAGCACAGCCACAGCATCAAACAATCTACCGACAGAGGAACATTTAATACTGGTGTTTTTAGCCCATATCGCAGTGAGGTTATTGAGCTCGTTTGAATTGATGTTTACTAATGGGGTCAGCTGTAATCGTGTTAATTCTTGCTTTGAGTATTTTTCAAGCAAAAGGCTAAGTAACACTCGGTAAGGTTGTTTTATTGCTTGCTCGCCGCCAATTAATTGAAACGGTTTGATGTGTGCTACACGCTGGTAATCATGCACATCACATAAGATGACTTCACCACCCCATAAGGTGTGGTCATCGCCAAGTCCGGTGCCATCGAAACTAAAACCTAGCACTGGTGTGGTCATTTGGTTTGCTGCCATGACGCTAAGAATATGGGCGTAATGGTGCTGAACAGAGGTTAAGCGAATAGTCCTAGCTGTTTGCGATTCCGCCTGTTCAGCAGCCCATTGACTGGTTATATAGTCAGGGTGTAGATCATGGACAATATGCCGGCTGGAAAATTGATATAGGCGGGTGAAGGTCGCCAGGGTCTTATGAAAATAATCTTCAGCTTCTACAGAAACAATATCACCAATATAAGGGCTTAGAAAAAGATTGTTCTCTACACCAAAGCAGAGACTATTTTTTTGCTGTGCACCAATGGCGAGAGTCTGTTGTTTAATGGGATTAGGTGTGTGGATCGACAAAGGCGCGTAACCCCGCGCCAGACGTAAAACTTGTACCTTGTCGTTGATAACCTGTACCACGCTGTCGTCGCAGCCATTTAAAATGATGCGGTCATGGTCGAGTATGTAGTCAACAACATGTCCTAGCTTTGAACTTATCTCCTCACTGTTGATGATGATCGGCTCACCACTTAAATTGGCGCTGGTCATAACAAGTGGACGTTTCAGCGCATCTAACAGTAATTGATGTAATGGCGTATAGGGTAAAAACACCCCAAGCCTATCGATATCAGGAGCAACGAGCGGACTCAGTGTTCCGATGGAACAAGTTTGACTAGCATTGGGTAAAGATTGTGACGCTGACAATTTTTGCATTAATACGATAGGTCGTTCAGCACTTGCCAGCGTTTGCCATTCGGTTCTATTACCACTAACCAGTTCCGCTGCTATGTCACTGCTTGCCACCATGACTGCAAAAGGTTTTGCAGGCCTCACTTTTCGTTGTCTTAGTATTGCTATGGTATTTGTATTGGTTGCATCGCAAACAAGGTGGTAGCCACCTAACCCTTTTATCGCGAGGATTTTGCCGGCTTTTAGTTGGTTTACGGCTTGGGTCAATGCGTTATTGTTATTCTCAATAACGGCTAATGTGGGTGTTTTAAAACTAAGTTGTGGCCCGCAACTAGGGCAACTAACAGGTTGGGCATGGTAGCGCCTATCCAAGGGATCACCGTACGCAGCGCTACAAGCATCACACATAGTAAAACTCGCCATGGAGGTGTTTTTTCTATCGTAGGGTAGAGCCTTAATCAAGGTATAGCGTGGTCCACAATTTGTACAATTGGTGAACGGGTATTGATAGTGGCGATTATGCGGATCATTAATCTCTTTGAAGCAATCTGCACAGGTCGATTTATCACTCGATACGGCAACATGGGCTTTGGCATTGGTTTCACTGTGGATGATATTAAATTGGTTACTGTTATGCTCCGTCTCAATAGTTTGAATGTGTAGATTGTCGATACGCGCAAGCGGCGGCGTATGCTCAAGGTTTTTAATGAAGGCGTTTAAGCTGGCTTGATTGCCTTGCACCTCTATGGTTACGCCTTCACTATTATTTAAGACGCTGCCAAAGAGCTGATGCTCAGTTGCTAGACGATAGACAAACGGTCTAAAACCGACACCTTGAACGATGCCGGTAATCTTTATGCGTTGACGCATGACTAAGTTATTAAGCGTCATTCATTAGTGCCTACGGCGTTTTAAATATAACGCACCGACAGCAAGGTTTACGCCTTCTAGATCTTGCTCAGGATTACACTCCAATAAAAAGTTTTTCCCGAGTCGTAGTGATAATCGTTGTCCTAGCAACTCATTTGCAAAGCCGCTTCCTGATAACAATACCGTTTTAATGCTAATGTTTTGATCTAGATGTTCAATCCAGTTACAGATAAAGTCAGCAAGGGAGTCATGCATCCCAAAAGCCAGCTTTTCGATATTGTCGCCTTCAGCAAGACGGAAGCTAATAATACTGCCCAATGTTTTGCACCAATTTAAACTACGGAACGCTTCTCCTCGGGTTAGTGGGAAGTCAATTCTAGGCGCGTTAGCACCTTTGTGGCACATACCCTTTGCAATCACATAATCACTTAATTGCTGCTTAGATAGGGTGTTTATATCTTGCTTTGCAGTCACAGCTCCCAAGAATATCGCGGCAATCGCCCAAAGGCTTTGTACGTTGTTTGTCGGTGGCGTTAATTTTAACGATAAGAGATTGATGTAATCTTCGGGAAACTGTTGCTTAAATTTCTCTATTAGGGCCTTTTGTGGCGAGAGTTCAAGCTGGTGGACAATCTCATAACCGTTATTAGGTAAAACAGGGAACTCGAAAAAGAGGTCGGTGTTTTGTTTGTCATCCAAGGTAACAATCTGATTATTAAATTTGTCACTAAAATAGATAACGGCTTTATGTTTTGGCTTTTTCTGCTTAATACAACTCGCGTGTAACGCGCACGCAGCAGCATCTTGGCTTTGCTGTTGTTTGGAGCTTCGCTGTTGCTTGTCGTGCATAACTTTGACTTCGATAACATCGTTTTTGCACTTGGCTAGACAACTTACCTCGCCCATATAGTCAAAAGAGTATTGCTGTGCATTGTCATGTAAAGGCTCTCTGTGTGCAGGGTAACGATGAACACTGTTTGCAACTGCAGCGTTCAGCGCGACCCACTGACCATTTATTTGCACCATTTGTGGGTTATCGCTATTTTCGACATAAACAAAGTCGATACCTTTTTGCCGCAGGATCTCGCAGATCACCAATAGTAGTCGAGATTTAGCAAAACAAATTTCATATAAGGCTTGCTCTAGGCGAGGGTGCTTAGCGATAGGGCGTGCTGTAATAAGTGGTTTTTCGATACTTGATAGGGCTAACACTTGTTGGTTGGTCACCGAAAAATGCGCATTTAGATTATTCGGATTACAAATCATTAAACAAGATCGTTGTTCGGTGTTGTCTTTTGCTATCGGCTTAAAGCTAATGCGTTGCTTTATGCCATAGTGTTCTATGGTTAATTCGCCATGTTTTTCTAATTGGCAAACGAGGTTTTTAACCCCTTGTAGCTTCATTTCTTTGAGCGATGCAGGTAAGCGAAGATGCGCGTTGCAGCATTGGCAAGGATAATTAACATCGCCAAAATTGGCTGACTGATTGTCGGCAAACTTTGGCTGGCAATGTTGGCAATATTCTAAATCTAATACACTTGGCGGCAATAAGGTTTTAGTGCCAGTCATATTTTCGATAGCGCGTATTTGAGGCTGTTCAAGCGACGTTGACAATAAAAAGTCACTGGCAATGGTATCTGCAAGGTTTTCTAGTTCTGTTTGTCTACCTTGGGCTTCAATAAAGTAAAGGTTGCCTTGTTGACCAATGCAAAGATCAAATTGTTCGCTGTGTAGGTATTGGTTGCATAGGTGCCCATAAAAGGGCACTTCTCGATTACAGTTAAACTCAAATCTAATATTCTTCATCTGCAGTAAGGCCACGTTTGTATGAATCGGGAATAAGGCTGTTAATATCGATATGTGCAATACGTTGGTGAGTAAAACCTAAAGAGTCTAAATGGCGTAATAAAGTGGTTTCCATTAATGGCACGGCGCTAAGGATCTGTTCGGTTAAACCTAATGTCATGGGTTCAAGAACGGTAGGTGTAATACCTAGCACAAAAGTTTTAGGCCGGTCGCCAACCATGTCCATCATGATCAAGGTTTGCAGCATCTCAACTTCGTGAGCGCTGCCTTGCCAGTCAATTTCAGCGGGAGCCTTGTCAAAATCAAAGAAGTACACTTCACCTGGTGCTACGCCATTAGCGTTAACCGTGTCGACCACTATTAGGTAGTCATATTGGCAAAGAGTGGGAATTAAACCTTGGGCAAGTGTTCCACCATCCAAAATATCGAGTTGTTCGATAGGATGATGGAAGTTGTAGTTTTCTTGGATGTAATTGACGAAGTGTACGCCGATGCCCTCATCGGCGTACAGGACATTGCCAATACCAAGTAGCAATACCTTCATGTTTTCCTTTTATTTTTTCTTATGGTAATCGTAACCTGAGACAATAGAGTCAACAGAATTATGCTTAAAGCGAATGCCGGACCAAACAGCCATATAAACGTGGATCACCACGAATATAATAAATACCCAAGTGAGGTAATGATGCCAGATCCGCACTGGTGCTAATCCACCCATCAAAGCCGTTAACCAATTAGCCATTGGCGCTAATAAGCCACCTAGACCTTCGTGATATACATTGGCATACAAGACTAACCCTGTAATGCAGATTAATAATGCAACGACAGATATTGCTAGGTAAGTCACGAACTGTAGTGGGCCATATACTCCAGCTTTGTCTAAATGTCCCATCCATAGATATGATTTAAGCTGGGTGATCCAGCTCTTTACACTCATCACATCTTTAAAGGAGCGGCGTTCGATGTCGCTTTTACCAAAAAAGAATAGATAAGCACGTACTATGGTGATAGCTACCAGTAAAAAACCAAAAACTTGATGCGCAGCGCGGATATAGCCTTGTACTAATACATCAGAGTTATCAGGAGCCACTAAAAATGGCCAGGATATATAAAATCCTGTGATGATGAGTACCAAAATGGCTAATGCTCTTAGCCAATGGAATATCCTTATTGCTGCACCAAAGATCAGTTCTCTATGGTAGGGCGCAGATTGAGTTGTCATGCTATCCCCCTTGGTTAAAATCCGTTGGGATCAATTTTAAATTCACCTAAGTTTTGGCCTTTGTAATCCATGACGTGTACTGCACATGCCATGCAAGGGTCAAAAGAGTGAATGATGCGGATAACTTCTAAAGGCTTAGTTGGATCTTCAAGTTTCAAACCAATCAGCGATGCTTCATAAGGACCCATTTTGCCTTGTGCGTCGACAGGTCCAGCATTCCAAGTGGTGGGTACGACTGCTTGATAGTTTTCAACTTTACCGCCTTTGATACGGATCCAATGACTAAGCATGCCGCGCGGCGCCTCAATCATGGCGTGGCCAACATACTCTTTGCTTGAGTCAATCTCAGGTTTAACGTAGGTCGCTTCATCAGACTGCATGTTGGTTAGCATGGCGTCGAAAGTCTTTAACCCTTCTTCAGCGACAATGACGGTCTGTAGCATACGCGCAGCTGTACGGCCTAAGGTGGTAAACAGTGCTTCAACGGGTAAGCCAGTTGCTTCAAGTAAGCCATTGACTGCATCAACGACGACTTGATTGCCACGGGCATAGCTAACTAATAGACAAGCTAAAGGCCCAACTTCAACAGGTTCCCCATTGTATCTCGGTGATTTAACCCAAGTGTACTTGCCGTCGCCATCAACGGTAGGCAGCTTGCCGTATACGGTGTCGCGCTCAACAAAACCAGTGTAATCAGGGACGGTTGTTCCATCATATGGATGCTGCGGTGCATCCGCTTTATACCAAGCGTGGGTAGCATCTTCCTTAATCATGTCTGGGTTAAGATCGCTGACATTGGCAAGATCGCCATTCATGATCACACCTTGGTTAAACAGGTACTGGTTATCTCCAAGTAAAAAGTCGTCACAAGCTAAGAAGTTTTTGATATTGACGCCACCCAGTACACTCGGCTCGCTACCAAATGCCGCTGCAGCCATAACAATATCCGCTTTATAAGCGCGAATTATGAAGTCATGCACCATTTCATGTTTTTGTTTCCACTCTTGTAAGCGAGCGGGGCTTAACATATCTCGGACAGACGTCACACCACCCACTACGATTGATTGTGGGTGCGGTGATTTACCGCCAAAGATAGCAAGCATCTCTGCAGCGACGCGTTGAACTTCAAGTGCTTTTAGATAATGAGATAGCGCAATGAGGTTTTGTTCTGGTGTGAACTTATAAGTTCCATTACCCCAATAAGCATTAGCAAAAGGACCAAGCTTGCCGGTTTCAACTAAGCCTTTAACCCTTTGTTGTACCGCTCTGAGATCGCCTTCACCTGCAGCAATAGGGTTTTCGGTGTACTTCATTGCTTCTTGGGCGGCTAATGCTGGGTCTGCACTTAACGCTGAAACCACATCTACCCAGTCAAGGCCATGTAAGTGATAGAAATGCACAATATGGTCGTGCATATACAAGGATGTTTGCATCAAGCTACGTAAATACTTTGCGTTAAGTGGAATTTTTACCCCTAACGCATGCTCAACGGCTTCAGTACCGCAGCGGTAGTGAGAATAGGTACAGACACCACAAATACGCTGCACGATTAGCCCGACATCCATAGGCGTACGGCCTTTGAGAATCACTTCAATACCGCGCCATAACGTTGAAGAAGACCAAGCTTTTTGAATGACATTATTTTCGTCAACTTCGACTTCTACACGAAGGTGACCTTCAATACGAGTGATAGGATCGATTACTACACGTTTGCTCATGATTATTCCTCTTCAGGCTTGGCAAAAATACTGGCGACAGCATGCGCGCCAATTCCCACTGCGGTGGCACCCAAAATAACTGCGCCTATGGTGTCACTGGTGGCATCTAAACCATGCAGTAATTGTCTGCCTAAAGGTTTTTCAAAGTCAGCCATATCATCCCAGAAACTTGGCTCTGAGCAGCCAATACAGCCATGGCCTGCAAGCACGGGCCAGCTGGTGTGGTGATTGAATCGCTCTGTAGGGCAGTTGTTATAGGTGTACGGGCCCTTACAGCCGACTTTATATAAGCAATAACCATCTTTAGCGCCTTGATCGCCAAACTCTTCTACAAATTCGCCGGCATCAAAGCGGCCCCGGCGCTCGCAGTTATCATGTACGCGCGCCCCATAAGCCCACTTAGGACGATTAAACATATCAAGGGCAGGGAGCTTGCCGAACATAATGAAGTACATCAGTGTGCCGACAATATTCTTTTCACTCGGTGGACAACCGCCTAAGTTAATCACGGTTTTATCGACAACTTCGTAAACACCTTTGGCACCAGTTGGATTCGGTGCTGCTGCTTGAATACCACCAAAGGCGGCGCAGGTGCCGACAGAGATAATCGCTGCCGCACCTTCTGCGGCTTCTTTAACTATGTGTAATCCAGTATGGCCTTTACAGCCTACCGTTAAGTAGGCACCGTTATTAGCGGTTGGTACAGCACCTTCAACCGCAAGCAGGTAATTGCCTTTATAGGCTTTTAGCGCATGCTCAAGGTTTTCTTCTGCTTGCCAGCCCGCAGCGGCCATCAAGGTTTCGTGGTATTCGAGTGAAACATGTTTAAAGATAAGGGTATCGAGATTGGGGCTATCGGTACGGATCAAAGATTCGGAACAACCAGTACATTCAGCGAGGTGTAACCAAACGAGTGGCACTCTATCAGCAAGCTCCGCAGCTTCAGCGACCAAAGTGCTAAAAGGCAATGGCAAAGCGAGCATAGCAGTGACTGCAGCGCTCCATTTCATAAAGTCGCGACGGGTTATGCCGTTTTGTTGCATTTTTTGCTGTAGCGTTTCACTACCACGTGGTTCTAGCTGGCGAAGTTGTTCTATTCGCGCTAAACCTTGCTGATAAAGGGCTTCATGTGTTTCCATGGTTAAACCTTTTTTTATTTATAAGGAATTTGCTCAACCAAAACAGTCTAGGCCTCATAAATGCGATGGTTCTTGATATGCGTCAAGCTTTACGGACCTTTGTGGGATAGTACACAAAGCAGGTTTAAAGCAGTTGAGCTGGATCATCAAAATAATATCCCCTTAGACAAATTGACCCAAAACTGCTTAATAAGTGATGTACCTCACAATTTTTGATTGATTTTTAGCTGTCGCTGAAATCGTTTTAAGTTCTTAATCTGTTAAATGCCTAGGTAATGGAGCGCTATTATTTGAGCGTTAATTCATTAAAGTGTGAGGTGGTCGACTTGTGCTGGTTGCTTGGGGTGACCTAGGTCTGGTTGGTCGGTTTTTTTGAGAGCTGAGTAGTTTTTATTTTGTTAAATCCGTTAACGAGTTGGATCTTGAGTGTGTTTATTAAGGTTTATTTAATATAAATAAGCATTTTAAGCAGAAAGTGACTTTCATTTTGTGATTGCTTCTTGCTACTCTCCACATTTACGAGGGTACGGTTAATGAGTTTGATTCGTACTTACTCTCTTAAATAATGAAATGTTGACTGTATAGTGTGCAATTTTTACAAGTGCATTAACGAATTGCTCGCATTTATCAACGGCACTCAATAAGCAGGATATTGTTTGAAATTAACTTCTTCACAGCAATGGATTACGACATTGTCACGCTTGACAGAAGAATCTAATGTAAAAAAAGTTAGTTATTCCCTGTTTGTAAATGGGCTGATTTTACTTTTATTCTCAGAAAGTCTTGGCGCATTGGTTGATGTTAGTGAATTAATCGCGCTAGGTGACAGCTTTATTTTAGAATGTTTGGGCGTTAGTTTTGCCAGTTTACTGCTGACTAACCCAATCGTTGTCGAACAATTATGGCGCCTCGTTCGCTATATTCATAAACTGCTGAACGATCTCCTGATCCACAAGCAAACGCCAATTACGCACCTTGCCCCAACTTCCTCACAAGTGGCTGTCGCACACGGTTGCCGCGCTCCACCTTACTTTTCTCAGTGTTTGTAAATTCTATTATTTAGAAACACACCTTTAATTTGTTGATAAAAGATTAAGAGTCGCTTTGGCTTTTTGTTTTTTAGCACATAGCTATTATCAAATAAAATCATAAATATACATGGTCATACCTGTGCGTATTAAGCATGGCTATAACTGCGTGATAAAGATAATAGCCAATGCTGTAGTGCAAGTGTTGTCCTGTCTACAGAGAGATAAAGCTTTAAGGTTAGAGGAATCTTCCTTTGTTTATTAAAAGTTTGAGTAAAGCGACTTTGGCAATATTTTCGATATTGCTTAGTGGCTGCGCAGGCGGCGTGTTAGATCCTAAGGGACAAATAGGTATCGATGAGAAAAACCTCATTGTTATTGCCACGCTGCTAATGTTGATTGTTGTCATTCCGGTTATTTTCATGACGTTGTTTTTTGCATGGAAATATCGCGACGGTCGAGATCACGAGATATACACGCCTAAATGGGCTCATTCAACACTGATAGAAACTGTCGTGTGGTTCGTCCCCATAGTTATTGTTGTAATTTTAGGCGTCATTACTTGGGTATCCACCCATGAACTTGATCCCTACAAACCATTAAAACACGAAGCTACGCCCATTGAGGTAGAAGTGGTTTCGCTTAATTGGAAATGGTTATTTATCTACCCTGAACTGGGGATCGCTTCTGTTAATGAATTGGCTTTTCCTGCCAATGTTCCGGTTAATTTTAAAATAACTTCTGATACCGCGATGAACTCATTTTTCATTCCGCAACTAGGTAGTCAAATTTATTCAATGGCGGGTATGGCAACTCAGCTGCATTTAATCGCCAACGAAGCTGGGACATTCAATGGTATTTCTGCCAATTACAGTGGTGCTGGTTTCGCAGGAATGAAATTTAAAGCGATAGCCACAGCGACTCCTGAAGAGTTCGATGCTTGGGTTGCTAAGGTGAAAGGTCATGATCTAAAACTGGACGAGCAAAGTTACCAGCTGTTGGCTAAACCGAGTGAAAACAATCCCGTTCAATATTATGGCCACGCGAGTAAAGGCATGTTCAACCATATCGTTATGCAATATATGTACATGGAACCCAGCATGGATATGTCACAACATTCAGGGCATATGCCCGCTAAACATGGGGAGTCAAAGTAACCATGTCTATTTTTGGAAAGCTCACTTTAGAGTCTATACCGTATCACGAACCTATTATTATGGTGACATTAGCAGCCGTAGCCGTTATTGGGATTGTGATTGCAGGTCTTATTACTAAATATAAAAAGTGGAACGTGCTATGGAATGATTGGTTCACTTCTGTTGACCATAAACGTTTAGGGATTATGTACATCGTATTGGCTATGGTCATGCTGATCAGAGGATTTTCTGATGCCATTATGATGCGAACCCAGCAGGCGCTTGCCACTAACGGCGCGGCGGGGTACTTACCACCAGAGCACTATGATCAAATCTTCACTGCTCATGGGGTGATTATGATCATTTTTATGGCTATGCCATTTATGATTGGTCTGATGAACCTAGTGGTGCCACTACAAATTGGTGCTCGTGATGTGGCCTTCCCATTTTTAAACAATTTAAGTTTCTGGCTCACCGCCTCTGGTGCGGTTTTGATCAATATCTCACTGGGTTTAGGTGAGTTTGCCAAAACGGGCTGGGTAGCTTATCCACCTTTGTCTGAATTGGCATTTAGTCCAGGAGTCGGAGTTGATTATTATATCTGGGCGCTGCAGATCTCCGGCATAGGAACGACCCTTACAGGCGTCAACTTTATTGCCACAGTATTGAAAATGCGTGCTCCGGGCATGAAATTGATGCAAATGCCTATTTTCACTTGGACCTGCACTTGGGCCAACATCTTAATTGTGGCCTCATTTCCAATTTTGACGGCGTTGTTGGCAATGCTAACGCTTGATCGTTATATGGATTTTCACTTTTTCACCAATGCCGGTGGCGGTAACGCCATGATGTACATCAACTTATTTTGGGCATGGGGACACCCTGAGGTCTATATTCTTATTTTACCGGCCTTTGGTATTTTCTCTGAAATAATTTCGACCTTTACCTCAAAACGTTTATTTGGCTATAAGTCTATGGTTTGGGCGAGCGGTGCTATCTCTATTTTAGGCTTTATTGTTTGGTTACATCACTTCTTTACTATGGGGTCTAGCGCTAATGTCAATGCCTTTTTTGGGGTGATGACCATGGTTATTGCTGTACCGACTGGGGTGAAGTTATTTAACTGGTTATTTACCATTTATCGTGGCCGTCTCCGAGTGACAGTACCCGTGTTATGGACCTTAGGTTTTATGACCACCTTTACCATTGGCGGCATGACTGGTGTGCTGCTAGCACTGCCGGGCGCTGATTATGTATTGCACAATAGTCTGTTTTTGATTGCGCATTTTCATAACACTATTGTGGGCGGCGCTGTGTTTGGCTATTTAGCCGGATTTGCTTATTGGTTCCCAAAAGCAATGGGCTTTACCTTAAATGAACGTTTAGGAAAGGCCTCATTCTGGTGTTGGCAAGTTGGTTTTTACGTTGCTTTTATGCCTTTGTATGTCCTTGGTTTCTTAGGTATGACACGTCGAATTAGCTACACCGATAACCCGGATTGGAATTTTTGGATCTACTTTGCCGCAGTGGGCGCGTTTATCATTTTTGCTGGTATTGTTTTGCAGTTTGTTCAGCTCTATGTGAGCTTTCGTGACCGCGAGCAAAACCTTGATACTACTGGTGATCCTTGGAACGGGCATACACTTGAATGGTCAACAGCTTCACCGCCTCAGTTCTATAATTTTGCAGTAACCCCAACGGTTTCTGATATTGATGCATTTACAGATATGAAAGAAAAAGGCATCGCTTACCAGCGTTACGCACAATACCAACCAATCCATATGCCAAAAAATACCGCTTGTGGTGTGTTAATCGCGCTCGCACTGACCGCCGCTGGTTTTGCTGCTGTGTGGCACATTCTCTGGCTAGCTA
Organism: Shewanella sp. 10N.261.52.F9; assembly: GCF_041471165.1. Lineage (NCBI taxonomy): Bacteria > Pseudomonadati > Pseudomonadota > Gammaproteobacteria > Alteromonadales > Shewanellaceae > Shewanella > Shewanella sp. 10N.261.52.F9. The sequence goes on along the minus strand of NZ_JBFRNX010000032.1, from coordinate 25,957 downwards.
TTGCTGGTTTGATGGGCGCCTTTATCGTTTTCCTCGTTAGAGCTTATAGCAATGGACACGATTATTACGTTCAAGGTGATGAGATCACCGCAATTGAGGCTGCGCATTTAGATGCCGTAGCAAAGGGGGCTGTATGAATATGGAGATCGCAACGGAGCGTATGACGCAACAAGTGTTATCTGCTGATCCGGTTGAGCATCATGATAGCGATGATACAAAACTGTTTGGCTTTTGGCTTTACTTGATGACGGATTGCATTTTATTTGCGTCAGTATTTGCAACGTATGCAGTGCTGTACATGAATACAGATGGCGGTGTGTCAGGTAAAGACATATTTGAATTGAACTTTGTGTTATTTGAAACCCTCTCCCTGTTATTTAGCAGTATTACCTTTGGGTTCGCTTTTATTTGTGCCAAACGCAATAAGCGTATAGCCACCTTAAGTTGGTTGTTAGTGACTTTTGCGTTGGGCTGCGTATTTATTGGTATGGAGGTGTATGAGTTTCACCATTTGATTATGGCTGGCCATGGTCCCCAGCGGAGTGCGTTTTTATCCTCATTTTTTGCGCTAGTTGGCTTGCATGGTTTACATGTTACTGCTGGGCTAATTTGGATGGCCATTATGATGGTCGAAATACTAAAAACCGGTCTAAATAATCGCAGTATTACCCGCTTAAATTGTTTAAGTCTGTTTTGGCACTTTCTGGATATTGTTTGGATCTGCGTCTTTACGCTTGTGTATTTATTAGGGGTTATTTCATGAGCCAATCAAAGTTGAATAATATCGAGCAAGTTGATTCAATTTATATGGAGATTAAGTCCTACTTAATCGGCTTTGTGCTGTCGATCATCTTAACCGCCATTCCTTTTTGGTCGGTGATGAAGGCGCCATTTGATAAGCAGATCACCATTGCGGTTGTGCTTGTAACGGCTATCGTACAAATCGTTGTGCATCTAAAGTACTTTTTGCATTTGGATTTTTCGACAAAGGGTCGCCTCAATACATTCTCATTCCTATTTACTGCCTTGGTTATTGTCATGGTCGTAGGCTTGTCAGTGTGGATTATCTACGCTGCGAATGCATTGATGATGTAGCGAGAAATTGATAATGAAAAATATAAGTCAGTTGATATCAACACCGTTGACTACGCCACCAGCTGTATTAACTCGCTATAAGGCGAATCTATTAGGTTATGTCCAAATCACTAAGCCTGGGATCATTCTTGGAAATTTAATTTCTGTTGCTGGAGGCTTTTTGCTGGCAGCAAAAGGGGATGTCAATGTGGGCTTGATGCTGGCAACTCTAATCGGATTGTCTTTAGTCGTAGCGTCAGGTTGCGCGGTGAATAACTGTATTGACCGAGATATCGACGTAAAAATGCAGCGTACGTGTAATCGGGTGACTGCTACTGGCGAGGCGTCGTTAGGTAGCATATTGGCATTGGCTGGCTTACTTGGTGTAGCAGGATTTTGGGCTTTGGCGTATTTCACCAATGCAACCGCTTTATTGTTTGCTGCCGTCGGTTACCTAGTTTATGTGGGTTTCTATAGCCTGTACATGAAACGTCGTTCGGTCTACGGCACATTAGTCGGCAGTTTCTCTGGGGCTGTGCCTCCAGTAGTTGGCTACTGCGCGGTTACAGGTAAGTTGGATATTGGCGCGGTTATCTTGTTAGTGATGTTTAGTCTTTGGCAGATGCCGCATTCATATGCGATAGCTATTTTCCGATATGACGACTACCTTGCTGCAAAAATCCCCGTTTTACCCATAGCTAAAGGCATGACCACAGCTAAATTGCATATTGTGCTTTATATAGCAGTTTTTGCTTTGGTCAGTAGCTTACTGCCATTAACTGGGTATACCGGAATAACCTTTATGGCCGTTACTTGTGCTACCAGCTTATGGTGGCTGGCGATGGCGCTAAAAGGTTATCGGCAAGGAATTAACTTACAGACGTGGGCGAGACAAGTTTTTGGTTTTTCAATTCTTACCATAACAGCGCTAAGTATCACCATGGCGCTGGATTTTCAACAAGTGGCGCAAACGCCTTTCACACATTAAACACTGGAATAACCCATAAACGGGTTCTTACTTAAGTTGATTTTTAGGACGGGAATACATGATGTGTCCCGTTACTAATGAGTCAGTTATGAGAGCGTAATCAGAAGAAATATAACGACAGAATAACTCAAAAAAGAAGGAGATCTATATGCGTAAAAATCATATCACCCTGGGGATTGCCCTGGCTACAGGGATGTCATTTGTATTATCTGGCTGCACTGTAGAGTCAACTGATGCGGTTAAGGCTAGGAAGCTAAACCTAACTAATGCGGTCCAAACTGCAGTAATACCAATCCAAAACGTGTTGCTTTATCCAAGTCCGTTACAAGACCACGCTCCCCAATTCGATAAAATTAATAACAGTGATTATTTACCAGCTTTTAAAGTGGGTATGCAACTGCATGATGAACAGATAGATGCGATCATTAATAATCCATCCTTGGCCAATTTTGATAATACCATTGTAGCAATGGAAGCCTCGGGCCAAGAGCTGAATCAAGTCTCGCGGATTTTTTTTGGCTTATTAGGATTAAACTCTGATGATGAGATGCAGAAGATCCAAGCTCAAATTACTCCAGAGCTGACGCGGCATACCGACAATATTTATCTTAATCAAGCTCTCTTTTCTAGAATTGAAACTGTTTATAAAAAGCAATTATTAACGCGAGAGCAGCAACGACTAACAGCTATTTACTATAATAAATTTGTTCGAGCAGGCGCTAAGCTTTCCATCGATGAGCAAGCTCGAGTTCGTATTATCAATGCAGCGCTAGCCAATAAAACTGCTGAATATTCACAGAATGTTCTCAAGTCATTTGAAAATGACGCGATTATGGTTAGTGATATTGGACAGCTAGATGGACTCTCTGTTGACGATATAGCGGCGCTTAAGCGAGCGGCTACATCGGCAGGAAAAACGGGGTATATGATAACCCTCGTTAACACCACAAGGCAGCCGATATTATCGCAATTAACTAACCGCGAGTTACGTCAACAAATATGGCATGCATCAGCTAATCGCGCGATAGATGTTAATGGACCTTTAGCTATCGAGATAGCGAAACTTCGCGCGGAGAAAGCGACATTACTCGGTTACCAAACGTGGGCTGCTTATGCGGTTGCCGATCAGATGGCACAAAAACCGGCTGCAGTATTTGAGATCTTAGATTCCTTGGTACCAAAGGCCATCGCTAAAGCGGAGTTAGAATCGCAAGATATACAACAAGAAATCACCAAACAACAAAGAGTCATGCAAGGGACAAGCTTTAAACTGCAGCCTTGGGACTGGGCTTTTTACGCTGAAAAAGTACGCCAACAAAAATTTGATCTCGATGAAAGCCAGTTGAAACCTTACTTTGAATTTAATCGTGTTCTTAATGATGGATTGTTCTATGCGATGCATAAGCTTTATGGCATAGAGTTCAAGCCTCGTCCTGATCTACCTGTTTGGAATGACGATGTTAAGGCATTTGAAGTGTTCGATAAAGACGCAAGCTCCATTGGTCTTTTCTATTTAGCTCCCTATGCAAGGCCAGGTAAAAACGGCGGCGCTTGGATGGACGAATTTGTAACTCAATCTGGTTTGTTAGGTAATCGACCTGTTGTTTACAACGCTCTAAATATTCCAAAGCCTTCTGTTGGCAGTCCGACATTGATGACTTTTGATGAAGTAACCACCATGTTTCACGAGTTTGGTCACGCAGTCCATGGGCTGTTTTCTAAGGTTGAATACCCAAGTGTTGCGGGTACTGCTACGGCAAGAGATTTTGTAGAGTTCCCATCTCAGTTTAACGAGGACTGGGATATCAACCCTGTGGTTATCTCACATTACGCAAAACATTATCAAACAGGTGAGCCTATCCCTAAACCGCTGCTAGATAAAGTGCTTAAATCACATAAGTTTAATCAAGGCCATGATACAACAGAGTACCTTGCTGCTGCACTTCTTGACCTTGAGTGGCACTCGATTAGCGTAGACACGCCGATTGAAAACGTTTCAGACTTTGAGCATAAAGTATTGGCTAAGCACGGTATTGATTATGCGACGGTGCCAGCAAGGTATAAAACCAGTTATTTTAGTCACAGTTTTAGCGGCGGCTATTCAGCAGGTTATTACGCTTATTTATGGACAGAAGTACTAGCGGCAGATGCTTTTTCTTATATGGATAGTAATGGAGGGCTTTCTCTTGAAAATGGTAATAAATTCCGAGAAGCGATTCTTTCAAAAGGAAATAGCCAAGATTTAATGCAAGATTATATCAACTACACAGGTAAGCAGCCCAATATTGATAATTTACTTATTCGCCGAGGATTAAACGATTAGTCTATTCATTGATGTTAGCGGCCTAATTTGACAGGATTATATCCTACAAAAAAGCCTCTCATATGAGAGGCTTTTACAATCATTAGACGCTAACCTTAGTTAGCCAAAAATAACTAGAAGTTTGCAGACTTAGGCGAACGTGGGAATGGAATAACGTCACGGATGTTAGAAACACCTGTTACGTAAGATACCAAACGCTCGAAACCTAGACCGAAACCTGCGTGTGGCACTGTGCCATAACGACGTAAGTCACGGTACCACCAGTAATCTTCTTGGCTCAGTTCCATTTCAGCAAGGCGCGCGTCAAGTACGTCTAAACGCTCTTCACGCTGTGCGCCACCGATGATTTCACCGATCCCTGGAGCTAGAACGTCCATTGCTGCTACAGTTTTACCGTCGTCATTTAAGCGCATGTAGAATGCTTTAATGTCTTTCGGGTAGTTCTTAACAACAACTGGTGCCTTGAAGTGCTCTTCTGCAAGGTAGCGCTCATGCTCTGAATGTAAGTCGATACCCCATTCAACGTCGTACTCAAAGTCTTTATCACAAGCTTTAAGAATTTCGATAGCATCAGAGTAATCGATTTGCGCGAAATCACTGGTTACGAAGTTTTCTAGACGAGAAATAGCGGTTTTCTCTACACGTTGTGCAAAGAACTCAAGATCGTCACGACGCTCTTCTAGTACGGCTTTAAAACAGTACTTAAGCATATCTTCAGCAAGTTTTGCTGCATCATCTAGATTAGCAAAGGCCACTTCAGGCTCAACCATCCAAAATTCTGCTAAGTGACGGCTAGTGTTTGAGTTCTCTGCACGGAATGTAGGGCCAAAAGTATAAACTTTTGATAATGCACACGCGTAAGTTTCTGCGTTCAACTGACCTGATACCGTTAGGAAAGACTCTTTACCAAAGAAGTCTTCACCGTAATCAACAGTACCTTTGTCAGTACGTGGTAAGTTCTCAAGATCTAAAGTTGATACACGGAACATCTCACCAGCGCCTTCTGTATCAGATGCTGTGATAAGTGGTGTAGAGACCCAGATATAACCTTGTTCGTTATAAAAGCGGTGAATCGCTTGAGATAAACAGTTACGAACACGTGCAACTGCACCAATAATGTTAGTGCGTGGACGTAGGTGAGCAAGCTCACGTAAATGTTCAATCGAGTGACGCTTAGCTGCCATTGGGTAGGTGTCTGGATCTTCAACCAAGCCAGCAACCTCAACCTTAGTCACTTGCATCTCGAATGCTTGGCCTTGGCCTGGAGATTCAACAACTTCACCAGTCATTACAACAGAGCAACCAGCAGTAAGCTTTAACACTTCGTTGGTGTAATTTTCTAGATTATTTGGCACAACACCCTGAATAGGATCGAAACATGAACCATCATAAACAGCTAGGAATGAGATCCCAGCTTTAGAATCGCGACGGGATCTAACCCAGCCACGCACTGTGATTTGCGAACCAATCGCAAAGTCACCTTTAAACACAGAAGCGACAGATGTAATGCTCATTGTTGCTTAGTTCTCCAACGAAACGTTTTTTTAAATAATTTGGAGGTTTATATTACCTGTATAAACACTTTTCTCAAGTGGAAAGTAGGGTATCTTGGTGCCTAAATTGTTATTCTGACGACAATCATGACAAAAACTACGGATGGCTTGCATGAATAGAGCAAAATTGTTCCAATTTATACTGTCGGCACTATCGATAATCGGCTGGTCTTTGGCTATTTATGCACTAATGCTATTTGACCAAGCGCGTCCAGACACCGCAATTGGTTATTACCAAAGTCATGGTGCTGAAATTAGGCTTGAATGGGATCCTAGTAAAACCGTTTTACTAGAACATATCATTTGGATCTGTGCGGGACTTAGTTTTGTCAATCTAGCATTTAACTTCTATATCGCCCAACATAGTAGACTCGGCTGGTGGGTAAATATTCCGTTATTATTTTTATGTTCGTTGGCTGCTGGTTTGTATATTCGCTTTGTAGTGTAGTGAATTCCCTGAGTACTCAAGATTTCTTCATATTTATCACTTAGCAGAGCAATCTATAAATAAGGCTTATCGTGGGCTGGGACTCAGCTGCCTACAAAGTAAATCAATCATCGCTGCGGTTGCTCCCCAAATAAAATGCTTTTTATATGGAATGAAGTGAACTGGGTAACTTATACCTCTGCGCTCAAATCTCTGTGTATGACGATTATATTGTTTTAATAGGAAAGATAGCGGTACGGTAAAGTATTCATCGACTTCACCGGGATCAATAACGGGCACAAAACTACGTTTAACAATCGCCACAAAAGGCGTGATTTCAAAGCCTGTAAATGTTTTATGTGCCGGTAATGCGCCTATGACCTCAACATTACTGGCTACCAGACCAATCTCCTCTTCGGCTTCTCTTAACGCAGTAGCTTGATAATTTGCATCCGTATGTTCAACTTTACCACCTGGGAAGCTAATTTGTCCTGGATGTGCTCTGAGATGGGGTGGCCGTTTAGTTAGGATAAGCTGTAATTGGTTATCGATTTCATATATAGCGATTAATACAGCTGCTTGGCGTAATTTGTTGTCGCTAGGGTTAGCGTCGATTAAGTCCAGCATTGGCAAAGTGTTCAAACTATATCGAGCCCTAAACTCTGCCAAATCCATTGCTATATTCCTATTATGTAGTAAGTACTGATGATACTAGCCAATATGTGGAACTTATCAGCTAAGAATTAACCCATTACGGCTTTTAGTTATGAAGCACTATCCATGTTTGATAGTACTGGTAAAATCCGGCTAACCTTATCAAATGTCTCTTGATACTCAGACTCAAGCTTGGAATCAGCGACAATTCCACCACCAGCCCAGCAATGAATGATCCCTGTGGTTATATTCGTGCCTTGTACTATTGCTCGTTCTGCTACTAATGTGCGAATGGTGATACTGGTATCCATATTGCCATCTTGGCTGATATACCCAATAGAACCACAATAGAGACTTCTTCTTGAGGGTTCAAGCTCCTCAATTATCGACATGGCACGGATCTTAGGTGCGCCGGTAATTGAGCCTCCGGGGAAGCAGGCCTTTAATAAATCGGTTGGGCTAAGTTCTGGTTTTAGCGTTGCCGTAACAGTACTCACTAGGTGATGGACGGCAGGAAAGCTTTCTACGTCGAATAAACTAGGTACTGAAACGCTACCAGCGACCGCAACCTTGCCAATATCATTACGAAGGAGGTCAACAATCATGAGGTTTTCTGAACGATCTTTTTCAGAAATACGTAATTGCTGCGCAAGCTCAATATCACGCTCTGGTTCGTTAGATCTTGGCATAGTGCCTTTGATCGGTTTGGTTTGCACTTTAGTATCTTGATGCTGAATAAAGCGTTCAGGCGAGATAGATAGTAATGCATGTTGCGGCAATCGCATAAACGCTGAAAATGGTGCGCCATTAGTCTCTCGAAGAGCTTTGTAGGCTTGCCATTCATTACCTTGATACTCGGCACTGAAGCGTTGAGTTAGGTTTATCTGGTAACAGTCACCACTTAACAGATATTTTTGTACTTGCTCAAAACGCTGCTGATATTCTAATTTTGTGAATTGGTTATGCCACTGACTAGTCAATTTAAATGTGCAGTTAGTTTTTTCAGTTAGGTATTCATCTTGAAAAGTATCTGTGAGTTTATTCAGCCGTACTTCAAGTTCTATCATTGCTTGCTCAGATAGATAATGAACTAAATGCCAGCAGCTATCCTGATAGTCAAAAATAAGCGCCCAGTCATAAAAACCTACATTGAGTTCAGGTAAGGCAATATCGTTTGTTGCGATAATTGGTAAAGACTCAATACCCCGACCTAAATCATAACTAAAACTGCCCATCGCCCCAGCGCTAAAAGGCAATGAGCTGGTTTTAGATTCTGGGTAAAGCTCTTTTAGTAATTGGTTTAACAGCGTAAATGGTGAAATATCAGTATTGTTATATAGCTGAGTTTCAACTTGGCAGGCTTGATTGTATTGTCCAATAGGAAAAAGGGGCTGTCTGTTACGAGAGTAAATAACAGTGGTTGTTTCAAGCTTAGTTACTATAGTGGCAATAGGTTCGGCACAGATCACATCATATTTTGCATCACAGTGATCTGCATTGGCGGAATCGAGTAAAATTGCCCACTGAGTATCCTCAAAAAGCGCAAATACTTCAGTTGTGCTCAAATTCCAATCAAGACGCTTGGTGAAAACAGCTTTTTGCGTCAATTTGTTCATCTATTAACCCTATCTAAAATGTGATGTTTAACTAAAACTCGCGAAAGAGTATCATATTGCTTACACAAGTAATAAAAACAAAATACGTGAGCTTTAATGGCGACTGAAGTCATTAACACCGAGCAATTGAACAACTAAACATTGCGTGTGACTTCAGCCAATTTATAAGTGTCTGCTAAAAAGGAAGTGTCTGTGAGCAAAGAAGTCCCTGTAATCAAGCAAGCCGATCTTATTGAAAGCGTTGCTGATGCCCTACAATATATCTCTTATTATCACCCAAAAGACTTTGTTGATGCGATGAGCGAAGCTTACGAACGTGAGCAAAGTGCTGCCGCTAAAGATGCAATTGCGCAAATTCTTATCAACTCACGTATGTCTGCAGAAGGTAAACGTCCGCTATGCCAAGACACGGGTATTGTAACCTGTTTCGTTAAAATCGGTATGGGCGTTCAGTGGGATAAAACCGATATGACCGTACAGGAAATGGTTGATGAGGGTGTACGTCGCGCTTATACCAATCCTGATAACCCACTTCGTGCGTCAATTGTTGCCGATCCTGCTGGTGGCCGTAAGAATACCAAAGACAATACGCCATCAGTTGTGCATGTTGAGATGGTGCCTGGTAACCATGTTGACGTGGCTATTGCTGCTAAAGGTGGCGGTTCTGAAAACAAATCTAAGATGGTGATGTTAAACCCATCTGATGATATTGCTGCTTGGGTAGAGAAGACTCTACCAACAATGGGCGCGGGTTGGTGTCCACCGGGTATGCTGGGTATAGGTATTGGCGGTACAGCGGAAAAAGCGGCTGTAATGGCAAAAGAGTCATTAATGGATCCCGTTGATATCCATGAACTACAAGCTCGCGGGGCTGAGACCACAGATGAAAAACTACGTTTAGAGATTTTTGAACGTTCAAATAAATTAGGTATTGGCGCGCAAGGTCTTGGCGGCGTAACTACTGTACTTGATATCAAAATCAAATCTGCTCCAACACATGCTGCGTCTAAGCCTGTTGTGATGATCCCTAATTGTGCGGCTACACGTCATGTTCATTTCCATTTAGACGGTACAGGTCCTGCGGATCTTAGCCCACCTTCACTTGAAGATTGGCCGGAAATCACTTGGGAAGTGGGTGAGAGTGTTCGCCGTGTTGATTTAAACACAGTGACTCAAGCCGAAATGCAAGAGTGGAAGAGTGGCGACACCTTATTGCTGAACGGCAAAATGCTAACAGGTCGTGACGCGGCCCATAAACGCATTCAAAGCCTAATAGAAAGTGGTGAAGGTCTGCCTGAGGGTGTCGACTTTAAAGGTAAGTTTATCTATTACGTGGGTCCAGTTGATCCGGTTGGTGATGAAGTTGTTGGCCCAGCAGGTCCTACAACCGCAACACGTATGGATAAGTTTACTGAGCTAATGCTTGAGAAAACAGGTCTTATGGGCATGATTGGTAAAGCTGAGCGCGGTCCTGCAACGGTTGAATCAATAAAACAACATAAGTCTTGTTATTTAATGGCTGTAGGCGGCGCTGCTTACCTCGTTTCTAAGGCTATTAAGAAAGCACGCGTTGTGGCGTTTGAAGACTTAGGCATGGAAGCAATTTACGAGTTTGATGTAAAAGATATGCCCGTAACTGTGGCGGTTGATTCTGACGGGGTTAATGCCCATGAAACCGGTCCAGCAATTTGGAAGGTTAAGTTACAAGGATAAGCTTAATTTTTGGCTTGCTATTTAGCCCATTCGTTAAGTCGACTGAAATAATTTGTTGCAGTCGGTTTTGCTAGAAAGGCTTAGGCATATTGCCTAAGCCCTCTATTTTGGCTAATGTGCTGGTCAACTGACAAATAAATCAGTGTGTTACAAATTGAACTGAAAACGATAACCACCATTAACGATAACAATAAGATAATTACGATGAAAAAAACTGCAATCATAATGGCGCTTGCGTCTGCAGGCATGGTTTTTAGCGCACAAGCCGCATCTCCAAAGCCTTTTACCGTTCAAGACTTAGTTAAAATGAATAAGCTGCATTCAGCAGTATTGTCTAATGACGGCACAAAAATTGTTTATGCCGTGAAAAATATTGATGCAGAAGGAGAGTCGACAACCGACCTTTATCTGCAAGATTTAAGCTCTACAGCTCAAGCAAAACAGATCACCAGTGCAGCCGGTACTGAGCATAGCGTGACCTTTGGTCCAAATGATAACAGTATCTATTTTTTAGCTGCGCGCGATGGTTCAAGTCAGATCTACAAGTTGGCACTTGATGGCGGTGAAGCGATTCAAGTTACCGATTTCCCTCTGGATGTTGAAGGCTTTAAATTATCACAAGATGGTAAACAAGCCGTTGTGAACATGCGTGTGTTCCCTGAGTGTAAAGATCTTGCTTGTTCTAAAGACAAGTTTACCGAAGACGCTGAGCGTGACACCACGGGCCGCGAATATAAACAGTTAATGGTGCGTCACTGGGATACATGGAGCGACCATTCAAGAAGCCACCTGTTTGTCGCCCAATTAAATGGCACTAAAGTCACTGATGCAGTTGATGTAACCGCAGGTCTTGATACTGAAACGCCGCCTAAGCCATTCTCGGGCATGGAAGAAGTAACCTTTACGCCAGATGGTAAGCATGTGGTTTATACCGCTAAAGCACCAGGTAAAGACCAAGCTTGGATCACCAACTACGATTTATGGAAAGTGAGCGTGGCTGGTGGCAAGGCTGAGAACTTAACTGAAGCGAATAAAGCGTGGGATGCACACCCTACGTATTCTGCTGACGGTCGCTACTTAGCGTACTTTGCGATGACGAAGCCCGGTTTTGAAGCTGACCGTTACCGCATTATGCTGCGCGACACTGTAACAGGCCAAGAGAAAGAAGTGGCGCCGTTATGGGATCGTAGCCCAAGCTCATTAGCATTTGGTAAAGACAATAAGACCTTATATGTTACCGCGCAAGATGTTGGCCAAGTGTCTATTTTTGAAGTTAACACTCAATTTGGTGATGTAAAGACTATCTATAACGAAGGTAGCAACAGCATTGTTGGTGTAAATAACGACAAGATTATCTTTAGCCATAAGTCATTGGTTGAGCCGGGCGATCTTTACACCATGAACCTTGATGGTCAGGACGTCAATCGCATTACTGACATCAACAAAGATAAGCTTGCTAAGGTTAAGTTTGGTGAGTATCAGCAATTTAGCTTTAAAGGCTGGAATAACGAAGAGGTTTACGGTTACTGGATCAAACCTGCTAATTACAAAGCGGGCGAGAAGTACCCAATTGCCTTCTTAGTGCACGGCGGTCCACAAGGCTCGTTTGGTAACTCGTTCAGCAGTCGCTGGAATCCACAGTTATGGGCGGGTGCCGGTTACGGTGTGGTGATGATCGACTTCCACGGCTCTACAGGCTACGGACAAGCATTTACCGATTCAATCACCCAAGATTGGGGCGGTAAGCCGCTTGAAGATCTGCAAAAAGGTCTAGCAGCTGTGACTAAGCAGCAAAAATGGTTAGACGGCGATAATGCCTGTGCATTGGGCGGTTCTTATGGTGGTTACATGATGAACTGGATCCAAGGTAACTGGAATGACGGCTTTAAGTGTCTGGTTAACCATGCTGGCTTATTTGATATGCGCTCTATGTACTACGTAACTGAAGAACTTTGGTTCCCAGAGTTTGAGTTTGGTGGCACATACGATAAAAACAAAGAGCTGTATGAGAAGTTTAACCCAGTAAACTATGTTGAAAACTGGCAAACACCAATGCTTGTTATCCATGGTGAAAAAGACTTCCGTGTTCCTTATGGTCAAGGTTTAGCGGCGTTTACTTACATGCAGCGTAATGGCATTCCATCTGAGTTATTAATTTACCCAGATGAAAATCATTGGATCCTAAACCCAGACAATTTAGAGCAATGGTACGACAATGTACTTGGTTGGATGGATCGCTGGACTGAGAAGTAAACAAGCATTTATTTGCGCGATATAATAAAAAGCCAGAACTTAGTTCTGGCTTTTTATTGGTTTTCAATTATTTATAATTTTAGGTTCAACAGTCTTGGCTAAACACTTCGACTGAGTATTCACGCTGTTTAGTCGGCTGACGGTACTCAATATGACAATGAAAGCGTCGATTGCGTATATCAGCTAATTTATTCTGCCATTTAATCGGTACGATCACTGCAGTGGTGGAACTGAGAAGTGAAGCCCTAGCGATCAGGAATTCCTCCTTAGGTAAACCAAAAGCACTGCGATAGTTATTATTGATGATATTGTTGGTCTTAATTGGCGCAAGCGGGTAGCCATTGCTAACAAAGACTTTAGTACCACCCACTTCAATATAGTATTCACCAAATAGACGATGACAATGTGGATGTTTAGAAAATAGAGAACAGCCTGCAAGAGTATGGATGTTCTCGATCGCGCTCTTTGTATAAATCATTTTGCTTTGAGCATTCACTTTACTCGCGATATTTTGAAGCTGAGCAATTTGTGCGTCTCTTCCTAAAGCTAGTAACTTGGGTAAAGCGATTACAGCGATTATCGCAAGTATAACGATGACCATAACCAGTTCAATTATTGTAAAGCCGCTTATAGGCTTGTTTTGTGCGCGCATACAATCTGTCTGAGTTTGCAAAAGTGCGAAGACTATCGATTGTTCTTAGTCTTAACAAGCGGCGTTTTACTAGGCTTAAAGAGGTTATTTTGTTATTGAGCGTAAGCTCACACTTAACTATAAGCCATTGTTCATTTAGTAATTTGTTTATAACTTTTAAGCTACATCTTCTGCTAAATAAGATTGTACTGAACTGCTTTCATTGAAATATAGTTTCACAGTATTGTGTTTAGGGCGCACTAAAGTGATGCTTTCTCGCTCTAATCAAAATGATTTGTAGAGATTAGCAATTTTGTGAGTAAACCTGCAGTTTGTACCTCGTTGTGGGTGTTGGTGAAGTATATTCAATATGGCACTGAAAACGACCATCTTTAATTTCATTGAGTTTATGGCGCAATTGAGCAGGGACTATAGCGGTTGCTGAACCATGATGCCAAACCTGAGTGAACGCAAAGTCTGATTCTGGTAAGCCAAATGCTATTCTATAATTAGGCTCGACAGCAGGACTATAAGAAAGTGGTGGCAGTGGATAGCCTAGACTCACGTATAGGCGAGTTCCGGAAACATCAACAAAATATTCTCCAGCCATGACATCCCAATTAGGGTGTCCACCACATTGATAGCTGCAGCCTTCAAGCTGTTCAATATTGTCGAGTACACTTTTGCTGTAAACAAGCTGGTTTTGACTGTTTATGTTCGCAGCCAAGCTTTTAAGTTGTGAGATCCTAGCTTCTTGGCCAAAACCTGTAAACTTAGGCACAGCAAGTACCGTAATAACCCCTAAAAGCATAATAACAACGACCAGCTCCACTAGAGTGAAACCGTTGTTTTTAGTTGATGACAAGCAACAATTTGCGGTTAGATTTGGTGTTTGCTTTGTTGCGAATGACTTAGGTGAATCGAGAAAAATTGTAACAGTGCTATGTTTAAAAATCCTAAGAACTAGCAAAAAGCATAATAAGTGAAGCTGGGGGAAGATTGAAAAGGTATTTAATCGCATGGTTTAGTCTGGCTACAGGTACATGCGCCGCAGACTAACGTCCTCATGCTACAATCACAAGTAGTCATTGATACGTTTTGATACACATAGCCACTAACGTTAAGTTAGTCACAGTTTTTATTGCAACCCAATAAAATATGTTAAACATTTATTTTGTTGGTTAATACAAATCTAATTGTTATTAAGTGATATGTTTGGTTTGAATAATTTCAATACAAATAGAATGACGGGTATTTTTATTGCAATAAATTATTGTTTTACAAGACCTTAAAATATCTTTTTTATAGAAGGAAAACGTCAATCTAAGTAGGAAGAGGCCACATATAGTAAAAAGGCCTGCTTACTAGCAGGCCTTTCATAATTAGCTCATTAAATACTTAAGTCCACTTCAAAAACTCAAGATTAAATGACGACTTAGCTAAATTGGTTCATGGTGTTATCTTTACCAGATGCTTTTAGTGCTTGGTCACCAGAGAAGTACTCTTTGTGATCATCACCCATATCTGAACCTGCCATGTTTTGGTGTTTAACACAGGCGATACCTTGGCGGATCTCTTTACGCTGAACATTGGCTACATAACCAAGCATGCCTTGGTCGCCGAAATACTCTTTCGCTAAGTTATCAGTCGATAGCGCAGCAGTATGGTAAGTCGGTAGTGTAATCAAGTGATGGAAAATACCGGCTTCACGTGCAGCATCAGCTTGGAAGGTACGAATTTTTTCATCAGCTTGTACAGCTAGCTCGGTATTGTCGTAGTCCACGCTCATTAGCTTGTCACGGTCATAAGCGGATACGTCTTGACCTGCTTCATTCATTAAATCGAAAACTTGCTGACGGAAGTTTAGCGTCCAGTTAAACGATGGCGAGTTGTTGTAAACCAGCTTTGCGTTCGGAATGGTTTCACGGATCTTGTTTACCATTGCGCCAATCTGTGCAACGTGCGGCTTTTCTGTTTCAATCCACAGTAAGTCAGCGCCGTTTTGTAGTGACGTAATGCAGTCAAGTACACAACGTTCTTCACCTGTGCCAGCACGGAACTGGAATAAGCCGTTTGGTAAACGTGATGGCTTAACAAGTTGGCCATTTTGCTGAAATACCACATCACCATTAGCAAGATTGGCTGCATCTACCGCTTCAACTTGTAAGAATGAGTTGTATTGGTCGCCTAAATCGCCAGCTTCATTGGTTACGGCAATCTTTTGCGTTAGGCCTGCGCCTAATGAATCTGTACGCGCCACAATGACACCATCATCAATGCCTAGTTCTAGGAATGCATAACGAACAGCGTTGATTTTTGCTAAGAACTCAACGTGGGGTACGGTAACTTTACCGTCCTGGTGACCACATTGCTTAACGTCAGACACTTGGTTTTCAAGCTGAATACAGCATGCACCGGCTTCGATCATCTGCTTAGCCATCAGGTAAGTCGCTTCTTCATTACCAAAACCGGCATCGATATCAGCAATAATTGGTACAACATGGGTTTCGAAGTTATCAATTTTTGCTTGGATTGCCGTTTTTTCTGATTCAGCTGCAGCATCTAACTGGCGAAATAGACCACCGAGTTCACGGGCATCAGCTTGGCGCAAGAAGGTATACAGCTCTTTGATGAGCGAGGCTACAGATGTCTTTTCATGCATTGATTGGTCTGGAAGGGGACCAAACTCACTGCGCAGTGCTGCAACCATCCAACCCGAAAGGTAAAGATAACGACGCTTAGTGGTAAGCAAGTGCTTTTTAATAGAGATCATTTTTTGCTGACCAATAAATCCATGCCAGCAACCTAAAGATTGGGTGTACTGCGACGAGTCTTTGTCGTAGTTGTCCATATCTTCACGCATAATTTTTGCAGTGTATTTAGCAATATCCAAACCCGTTTTAAAACGGTTTTGTAGACGCATACGGGCTACAGACTCTGGGTTGATTGCATTCCATGCACTACCTTCACCATTAATCAAGGTAGCAGCTTCATCGATGTTTGTTCTGTAATTTGTCATGTGTCTATTCCTTTAACAATATGATTAGCGGCGATTGATTACGTTGAAAATATTAGTAAGATTTGTTTAAATAAGTCTAATTTATAGTTTCTATATCCGGTATTTGTTTTATGAATATATCTCGTATCGATCTGAATTTATTAGTTTATCTTGACGTGTTGCTACGTGAAAAAAATGTTACAAAGGCGGCAGATCAACTGGGGATCAGCCAGCCAGCTATGAGTAATGGCTTAAAAAGACTACGCACTTTATTTGACGACCCCTTACTGATCAGAACCAGCCAAGGCATGACACCTACAGAGCGAGCACAGGAGCTACAGCCTACAATTAGTGAGCTAATCATTGGCTTAGAAAAAGCGGTGCAACCTCGAGCTGAGTTTAACGCCGCACAAAGTGAGCAAGTGTTCAGAGTCATGGCTAGCGACTACGCAGAAGCTACGTTAATCCCACCACTTATCGCAAGGTTGCGTACTGAAGCGCCTAATGTGATCCTCGATATTATGACCCCAAGTGATGTGAGCTTCCCCGATGTAGAGCAAGGTCGAGTAGATATGGTGATCAACCGCTTCGATAGTATTCCGCAGTCGTTTCATCAAAAAGTGTTATGGAGTGATGACTTTAGTTGTCTGATTAGTAAAACAAATCCGGTTCTAGATAAGTTTTCATTAGACAGCTATTTAAAAGCGAATCATGTTTGGGTCAGTAAAACCGGCATGGGTGTGGGAGTGGGAATGGACCCAGGCGATGTGCAAAGGTTAGGTTGGGTTGATGAGGCCTTAACAAAAATAGGTGTACAGCGACGCATCACCGTGTTCACTCGCCATTATCAAGCTGCTTGTTTGTTGGCAGAGCAACAAGATTTGATCGCAACCATACCAAGTAAAATGGCAAAGCAGCACGAGAATAACGAGCGAGTTTGCATAGTTCCGCCGCCGTTTATCATTCAGCCTATCGCACTTACCATGGCCTGGAGCCCACTACTACAGCATAACCCTGCACATAAGTGGATGCGTCAATTGATCACACAAACTGCTGACAGTTTTGGTCGTGAAGGCTTATTAAAGTAACAAATTTACAGCGTTGTTGTTTATTTACGCAAAAAATGCATTTTTGATAACTATGGTGAATGCTGGATATAAATAGTATAAATTTCATAAATAATGTTGGCGTGGTATAGGCTAGTTAACGATAACGTAGTTGGATTAAGGCAATGGTTCGCCATTACTTACCTCTCTAATTAGATAAACAAGGGCATATTATGACTGCAAGGATCCGAGTCGGTGGATTACAAATTGCTAAATCACTTTGGGAATTAGTGGATAGTGAAATTTGCCCTGGTACAGGGATTAGTTCACAAATCTTTTGGCGTAAGTTTGAAGAGATCGTTAATCAATTAGGTCCCGTCAATAGGGCCTTACTGCAAAAGCGTGAACAGATCCAACAGCAAATAGATGAATGGCATCAAGGTAACGCAGGCAAACCATTTGTATTGTCAGACTATAAAGCCTTTTTAGCCGACATTGGTTACTTGGTTAAAGAGGGTGAGCCGTTTGCCATAACCACAGAAAACATTGACACTGAAATTACCTCTCAAGCGGGCCCTCAGTTAGTGGTGCCGGTTAAAAATGCCCGTTTTGCGCTCAATGCAGCCAACGCTCGCTGGGGCAGTTTATATGATGCGCTCTATGGCACAGATGCTATTTCTGTCGATGACGGCGCTGAGATAAGCAAAACTTATAATCCAATCCGCGGCACTAAAGTGATTGCTTTCGCTAAAAAGCATTTAGATACCGCAGCGCCTTTAGCTGTCGGTTCTCATGCAGACGTTACGCAATACTTTATTGAAGATCAAAAGCTACAAGTTAAATTTAACGATGGCACTCAAACAGGGTTACTGCATCCACAGCGATTTGTCGGCTTTAATGGAGGTCCTGCAAGCCCAAGTGCAGTACTTCTAGTCAATAATGGATTGCATATAGAAATCCAAATTGACCGCTCAAGTGTCATTGGGCAAACCGACTCGGCTGGGGTTAAAGATTTATTGGTGGAAGCGGCTGTCACCACCATTATGGATTGTGAGGATTCAGTTGCGGCGGTTGATGCTGAAGATAAAGTCGAGATCTATCGTAATTGGTTAGGTCTGATGCAGGGTAACCTCAGCGCAAACCTAAATAAGAACGGTAAAAAAATAACGCGTGAGCTTAACGACGACAGAGTGTATTGCGCCGCAGACGGTAAGAGTATTGTTTTGCCCGGACGTAGTCTACTGTTTGTGCGTAACGTAGGTCACTTGATGACTAACGATGCAGTACTTGATAAAAACGGTGACGAAGTGCCTGAGGGCTTTTTGGATGGCATGGTGACAGTTTTTGCAGCTATCCACGATCTAAAGGGTAATAATAACCAGCGCAGTAATAGCCGCAAAGGGTCGATAAATATTGTTAAACCAAAAATGCATGGTCCTGAAGAAGCGGCATTTACCTGTGAGCTGTTTACCCGAATAGAAGACGCGTTCAAACTGCCACGCAACACCATCAAAGTCGGCATTATGGATGAAGAGCGCCGCACCACAGTGAACCTGAAAGAGTGTATTCGCGCCGCGCGTGAACGAGTGGTGTTTATTAATACCGGGTTTTTGGACAGAACCGGTGATGAAATTCATACGTCTATGCTAGCTGGTCCATTCGTTGCAAAATCAGTGATGAAACAACAAGCATGGATTAAAGCTTATGAAGACTGGAATGTTGATATTGGACTTGAGTGTGGCTTACAAGGTCTTGCCCAGATAGGTAAGGGTATGTGGCCGATGCCAGACGAAATGGCAGCCATGCTAGAGCAAAAAATAGGTCATCCCAAAGCGGGTGCTAATACGGCTTGGGTGCCATCACCCAATGGCGCGGTTCTACATTCAACCCACTATCATCAAGTGAAAGTGACTGATGTGCAGCAAGAGTTAATGCAGCGTAAGCGAGCAAGTCTAGATGACTTATTAACCCTGCCTTTAATGCAAGAGTTGAGCGAACTGACTCACGAGCAAAAGCAGTTTGAGCTCGATAATAATGCCCAAGGTATTTTAGGTTATGTGGTTCGCTGGATTGATCAAGGCGTAGGTTGCTCAAAGGTGCTTGATATTAATAATGTTGGTTTGATGGAAGACAGGGCGACTTTACGTATTTCATCGCAATACCTTGCTAATTGGATACACCACGGTGTTTGCACTAAAGATGAGGTGATGGCATCACTTAAAAAGATGGCGTTAGTGGTTGATAAGCAAAATCAAACTGATAGTGAATATATCAATATGGCACCAGGTTTTGAGGGTATCGCCTTTAGGGCTGCTTGCGATTTGATTTTTAAAGGTAAGCAGCAACCGTCTGGTTACACCGAACCTTTATTACATGCTTACCGAAAGGAGGCCAAGGCTGGATGAAACGAGGTTAAATTAAACTAATTAACGTAAAACTAGCATAAAAACAGTTACCAAATAACGTTAGCCATTTACGCGTAATATAAGTTATTTGTGCTTAGCAGCACCATAAAATCTAATTTGGTTTTATGGTGCGGTGTTGACTATTTAGTATGTTCTTGTATCGCCTCACTAAGCTCTGTTGCCGAGATAGGCTTGGTCAGAACACTATGTATACCGTTTTGCAAAAATATTTCATGATCATGTTTCAGCGCATCTGCTGTTAGCGCAATAATCGGTGTGTGTAGCTTTAATTCTTCTCTTACGTAATGAGCAAATTCGACACCATTCATCTCTGGCATATTGATATCAGTAATGACTAAATCGATTTCCTTACTTTTTGATATTAAATCAACGGCTTCAACCCCATTGTCTGCACTTAAATATTGGTGTCCTAACTGCATAAGCTGTTGTTCTAACACGTAGCGATTAAACGGATGATCTTCAATAATCAAGATAGTGAGTACCTTTTTCTTAATGGTAGCGGTAATTAACTCTTTCTTTTTAGTTTGAGCTAGATCGCTTACCGCTTCATGGGCCTGTTTGATAACAAAAGGCAATACTAGATTAACTTCGCTCCCTATAAACTTTTCTGAAGATATTGAAAAGCTGCCGTTCATTAGATGTACAAATTCCTTTGCTACATTTGCCCCTAACCCAGAACTTGCAATATCATAGTTAGTTGAAAATTGTTTAAATGGCTTTGAGTAATAATTTACTTCCGCCTGATTCATTCCTACACCATTATCGATTACTTTTATAAATAGTTCGCCAATATGGTTGTTTTTTAAAACATAATAGTATTCTATCTCTACAAATTTTTCTGATTTGAAATTATCTCCATACTTAATACTATTGCTTACAATATTAATCAGTATCTGTTTTAATTTTACATGGTCTAGAGTTAGCTCTATGTCATCTTGAAAAATACTGTTTCTAATTTTAATATCACAATTTTTTTCTTTTGCTAGTAGAGTTAGCATTATCTTAAGATCTTGAAATACACTACTTAATAGCCTAGTGGTTGAAGAGGTTTCCATATTTCCTGATTCGATTTTTGATATATCTAAAATGTTATCAATATGATTTTTTAGTGTTTGGCTAGAAAGTTTTATTATTTTCAATTGATAATCAGAAATTTTATTGTCTTTAATTAACTCAACTGTGCCAATAACACCATTCAAAGGCGTTCGGATCTCATGGCTCATGGCAGCTAAAAATTTGGATTTTTCTTCAGTCTTAATGTTTAACGTTTCTTTTTGTACGTTTAACTTTTTAAAAATTGATATTAATATTGCTGTGTTTAATATAAATATTAATCCTAGGATTAATAATGGATAAGTGAGTAGCTGAATAAGGTTACTTCGTCCTTCAAGTAATCGCTGTATTGTATCTACAGATTGCTTAAATTTTGCAGATGTTGTTTCGATATAGGAAACGAGTTCAATCTTTTCAGATTTAAGATTTTCATTCTTAGTTACAAAATAGTTCAAATGTAATCTGAAGTGGTTTAGCTCATTTTTTGTTTCTAACCATAAACCTTTTTGAGCACTAGAATCTTGCTTTCCGACTAATGTGAGCGCATTCTTGAAAAGGATATCAATTTCAGACCTAACCTTTTGAATTTCTTCTTTGTTATCTATTAGCTGATATTCTCGGTCTAACTGTCTGATGTTTGATATAAATAATAAAATTCCATTTACGTTCTCATAAGAACGGTTTTCAAGCCTGTTTAAAAAAAGTGCTTTTTTATATGTGTTTTTAGCACTAGAGATCATTCTGGATTTTTCTTTATCCCTTTCTCTCTGTGTTTCTTTGAATGAGGCTATTTTCAATAGTGCTGTCACTTTAAGGTCTTTTATTTCATTGTTAAGCGATGAAACAGAAGACAATATTTCATTACTCAAAAAGAGTCTTTCACGGCTATTGAATTCTATCGTTTTGAGTTGTCCTAGGTTCTTCTCAACTTTATCAATACTCACAGAATGACTGTTCAATCCATCTTCAAGTTCATGGCGTAACTTGTATATACCTCGGGCCTTTTCAATAACCTTGTAGTGAATTTTTATGTTGTTGTTTTGCGCTTGTAGCGACAGGAATTGATAGAATGTTATAAAAATCAACAGAATAAGGGATACCCCGAGAGACATCTTTACTTTCTTGAAAATATTGATTAGTTTCATCTGACCTCGCCTAAACGTTCTCTAAATGTAACTTAAATAGAGTTGTGTATTGATCTATTAAGCATTCCAAATGAACAATGTTAGCCTGCAAATATTCATTATCATGGGACAAAAAAATAAGTATTGGTTCTATCCCTATTGTGTTGGTTGCGCCAATCATCTTATGTTTAACGGCTGATATTGAGTTTATATCGTCATCGTTAAGTGCATTAGTTAGTTTGGAGTAATCATCTAATAATGTAATAAAATACAGATTAAATAACTCAGCTAATATTACTCTATCATCTATACTTGTTACTTCAGAAAAGTTATTAACTATAGATTCAATACTAGTTGCTTTCATTCCAAATTCCTTATATTGCATTCAGTAATTCAATGAATTCTATGTCATTTACCGGTGGAGAAATGAGATAGCCCTGGACCAAGTCACATCCTAAATTAGTTAACTTTTCTAACACCTTGTCAGTCTCTACACCTTCGGCTATCACAGGAATGTTTAGTTCTTTTCCTAGCTTTATTAATGAACTTACGATAGCAACTTTTTTATCATCTTGAGTTAGGTTAACTATAAACTTACGGTCTATCTTAATTTCATTAAAAGGAAAACGTTTAAATCTATCAAAAGATGATTGATTTTCACCAAAGTCATCGATAGATAGGTTAAAACCTTTTAATCTAAGCCTTGTACAGACATCTAATAATGTTTTATTGTCAACATTTGTTCCTTCTAGCATTTCTAAAACAATCGACTTTTGCGGCAAGTCATAGTTTAACGCCAGTTTTTGAATTTTTTCCGGAAATGTTATATTTTCCATTATCTTCGGTGGTATATTAATTGAACTATTAAGGTTGTAACCTTTTTTTCTCAACAACTTTTGTTGTCTAAAGGTTTTATTAACGACTTGCCATGTAAGCTCCTCAAACTCGTCGGAGTCCAAATAAGGTAAAAACTGATAAGGAAGTAATACACCATATTTAGGGTGCATCAACCTGACTAAAGATTCGAAACCAACAATACCTTTACTTTTCAAACATATTTGTGGCTGATAAAACACACTTAAAGCAGTATTAAGGTTGTTGTGAACATATTCCTTTATGTCTAAAAGCGATGATGACTCTGTTTTATCATGTTTATCGCTTATGTCATCATCTATATTACTAGAACCTTTAGACTCAGTAATGGCATTGTAAATTAATGTAATTGGTAATTCTGGCTTTTTCACCATGCCGAGTATATTTACATTGTACATCGCTGCTAATTCACTAATAGAGGATAGCATTCCAGTTTCTACAGAACTGCAAAGTATCACTGATGGAGAGTTGGCAATTGATGATAGATTCCTTAATACATAAACACCATCTCCTTTCTCCATCATTAGATCTAGAATGATAAAGTCAATCTTTATGTTTTTTAATAGCTCAATACCTACTTCACCATTGTTTGCACAATAAACGGTAATGTCATTTGATAAATTTTCAAGCGAGGCTTGGTAAACATTTCTGATAAAATCATCGTCTTCGATTATGAGTATATTGAACATACGTAAACCTCTAAAGAAATTGTTTTTTTATAAACAATTGATAAAAAAGACCCGATGATTTTAAAAGATCAACTTCGGCGTACATAATGCTTAAAAACTTTCCTAAATTACATTCAGATTTTGTTTTGTACTCTTTGAAACCAAGGTTTTCAGCAATTACTTTCTGTTGCTTACTTTTGCAAATGATTGCGACTCTCTTTACATTTAAGTTGACAATCTCGTTAATCATTGTGGCAAGACAAATAATACTGACGCTTTTAGTGAGACCATAGTAACCACCAATAATCAACGAATCCTTGCATTCATCATTTTTGCAATTACTTACAAGAGGAAGTAGGTGATTTGATTCCCCTAAATATTGCCAAAAATCCCTATTACACATTAGGCAAACCGAGTAGTATCCTGTAAGCCCAGTATTGCTTAGGTATAGAGATGTTGTAACGCTAGAATCCAAATTGATAAAGTAATCTTCTTTTAATTTGAAAATAAACTCATTGATACTTTGCCAAATCGCTTTACCCTTTAGTTCGGAAAGATCACTTATATTTATAAAGCTAGCTTCATCAATATTGATCATTAAAGGTATTTTTTCCTTTATGGTCGAAAAAATATCATCATTTTCTATGTGTTTATCATTATTTAAATCCAGTTTATCTAGTGTGTGGGAATACCAATCAACCCCCAAAATATCTGCGACTTTGAGTTTTCGATAAAGTTGTGGGCTGGTAACGTTATTTTCCCACCGGCTTATGGTTACTGTATCTAAGCCATAAAACTCATCAGAGGCTGATGTAACGATTTGGACCAGTCGATTTTGAGTTAAATTGTTACGTTTTCTATAATCTCTAACAAAGTGTGCAAATAGTTCGTTTTCCATGTGCCGCCCAAAAGTAATTCACTTCTCTCATGTCTAACGCTATTTTCTTTTGAAAAGCAGGTAACCAACATAGCATTTATTATTTTTTGTGGTTTTAATGTGCTAAGCGGACTTTTTAAATATAATTAAACAACAGCTTGAGTATAGGCATTCTTGCTCAACTCGTAGAGTTTGTAACATTGGGAGGACTTAGCTTACCGCCTATGCATCGCTATGTATTTACCAATTTTGTGCTCAGACAACGGAAATTGCTCATATTGACTTGAGCTGAAAAGAGTTAATAATGGCTAGCTTTGCTAGTCACTAAAGGCACTGTAATGATTTGTTTGCAACAGTTTATTAACGACTTATGCTCAGGTTTAACTTGAACGGAGGATGAACTATGTTTGGTGATTATATAAAGCGATATCGCGAAAGGATGAATTATACACAAGCTGAACTGGTCACTCGTATTCAAACTGTCCATGAGTCCTTTAGCTCTCTTGATGAAATAACATTGTCTCGCTGGGAGAACGGTCACACTAAACCTTCAAACCGGAAACAAATTGCGCTACTCATTTTTTTCGACTTCTTAGATGACTTTAATAAGCTCTATAGTGATGACAAAAATCAATCCGGTAGACTCGATAAAGTCTTGTCAAAACGTTACAAAGACAATTTTTCAGATAGTGATAACCCATACGGAGTAAGCAGCCCTGAGGTCATAGTTAACTTTTATGAGGGCGTGCCTAAGGAACGATTAGAGTTTTATTGTGACTACATAGAGAAATTCAATGACGTAGAAGTAACTCCTACAGAGCTATCTAGAATGCACTCAGAGGTTGATAAAGTTGGGCTTTATGAATTTAAGTCGCAAACTGGCGCTATGCTCGGCCATTTTTTGTATATTATTGTAGATAATGATTTTATTAAAGGCACATTATCGAGCAAAAACAAGCAAGATATTTAATTCCCGAAAGGGGAGTCCTTGTATATATTAACAAGTTATAGCTCCTCTAAAAATATTTTCATGTACCATAACTATATAGTTTTAGATGCTATTCTTTCAGTCGATATTTTACCAAAGAACCTTTTCGCAAAGTGCTTCTTTAGCGAGTTAACTCCTTTTTTTGATGCAATGGGAGCAGAGGTCGTTGCAAAAGGAAAATTAACTGATGGTGGTGTAGAGTACAACAATAGACCGTATTTTGGTTGCGATTAATGTAACGGATAATGTGCCGCCTACGGCGCAAAATGTGCTGGCGAATACAGACAGTGAAACAGCTTTGGCGATTGATTTGAACGCTTCAATTGCGGACGCTGATGGCGGTACAGTGCGAGTGACTGGTATTAATCAGGGCGACAGTACTCGCTTTAGTTTAAGCGGTAACATCGTTAATTATGAGCCAAATGGGTTCATTGGCACAGACAGCGCGGTGTATGAGGTGAGTGACGGCCAGGGCGGTGTGGCGTTAGCGAGTATCGTTATCAATGTTGATGATGCTAACCCGTTAGTGCTTAATAATGTGCCAACAGCCAGTGATTACGCACAAGCAACGGCTAGCGATACGCCAGTGACGATTGATTTAGTGACAGCCGGGCTGATTGCTGATGCCGACAATGACCCATTAACAGTAACGGTGTTTAGTGGCCAAGGTCG
>NZ_JBFRNX010000031.1:2168-3820 GCF_041471165.1 Shewanella sp. 10N.261.52.F9 | reverse complement strand
GCGAAATTAAAAAATTGAGTTCTAAAACACTTAACATTAAGTGTCTTGGCTTGTTGTTTAACGACTTCAAGTAAAAAATTCTAATTTTGGCGAAAGTAGAAACCATTAGTTACGATACGGCTGTTTTATCTACCCTGATAAAACAACGGATAATCTCATAGAGACTTATTTGGGTTGTATGGTTAAGTGACTAAGCGTATATGGTGGATGCCTTGGCAGTCAGAGGCGATGAAGGACGTAGTAACTTGCGAAAAGCGTTGGCGAGCTAGTAACAAGCATTTGAGCTAACGATGTCCGAATGGGGAAACCCACTAGCATAAGCTAGTATCATTAACTGAATACATAGGTTAATGAGGCGAACCCGGGGAACTGAAACATCTAAGTACCCGGAGGAAAAGAAATCAACCGAGATTCCCCTAGTAGCGGCGAGCGAACGGGGATTAGCCCTTAAGCATAGAGGGTGTTAGTGGAATGCGTTGGAAAGCGCAGCGGCACAGGGTGATAGCCCCGTACATGAAAACTAACTTTATGTGAAAACGAGTAGGACGGGACACGTGACATCTTGTCTGAACATGGGGGGACCATCCTCCAAGGCTAAATACTCCTGACTGACCGATAGTGAACCAGTACCGTGAGGGAAAGGCGAAAAGAACCCCTGTGAGGGGAGTGAAATAGAACCTGAAACCGTATACGTACAAGCAGTGGGAGCGGTTCTTGAGACCGTGACTGCGTACCTTTTGTATAATGGGTCAGCGACTTACATTTTGTAGCAAGGTTAAGCGAATAGCGGAGCCGTAGGGAAACCGAGTGTTAACTGCGCGTTTAGTTGCAAGGTGTAGACCCGAAACCCGGTGATCTAGCCATGGGCAGGTTGAAGATTGAGTAACATCAATTGGAGGACCGAACACACGTATGTTGAAAAATGCGGTGATGACTTGTGGCTGGGGGTGAAAGGCCAATCAAACCGGGAGATATCTGGTTCTCCTCGAAAGCTATTTAGGTAGCGCCTCGTACGAATACCATTGGGGGTAGAGCACTGTTAAGGCTAGGGGGTCATCCCGACTTACCAACCCTTTGCAAACTCCGAATACCAATGAGTACTATACGGGAGACACACGGCGGGTGCTAACGTCCGTCGTGAAAAGGGAAACAACCCAGACCATCAGCTAAGGTCCCAAAGTTATTGCTAAGTGGGAAACGATGTGGGAAGGCTTAGACAGCTAGGATGTTGGCTTAGAAGCAGCCATCATTTAAAGAAAGCGTAATAGCTCACTAGTCGAGTCGGCCTGCGCGGAAGATTTAACGGGGCTAAGCAATACACCGAAGCTATGGGTACTAGACTTGTTCTAGTGCGGTAGAGGAGCGTTCTGTAAGCCGTTGAAGGTGAAGGGGTAACCCACACTGGAGGTATCAGAAGTGCGAATGCTGACATGAGTAACGATAAAGGGGGTGAAAAACCTCCTCGCCGAAAGACCAAGGGTTCCTGTCCAACGTTAATCGGGGCAGGGTGAGTCGACCCCTAAGGCGAGGCCGAAAGGCGTAGTCGATGGGAAACGGGTTAATATTCCCGTACTTCTGCTAACTGCGATGGAGAGACGGAGAAGGCTAGGCTAGCGCGGCGTTGGTTGTCCGCGTTTAAGGTTGTAGGCTGT
>NZ_JBFRNX010000031.1:0-1414 GCF_041471165.1 Shewanella sp. 10N.261.52.F9 | reverse complement strand
AAGGCTGAGAACTGATGACGAGGTCCTAAGGGACTGAAGTAGTTGATGCCATGCTTCCAGGAAAATCTTCTAAGCTTCAGGTTAGTAGGAATCGTACCCCAAACCGACACAGGTGGTCGGGTAGAGAATACCAAGGCGCTTGAGAGAACTCGGCTGAAGGAACTAGGCAAAATGGTACCGTAACTTCGGGAGAAGGTACGCTCTTAGCGGTGATGGGACTTGCTCCCTAAGCTGCCGAGAGTCGCAGATACCAGGTGGCTGCAACTGTTTATCAAAAACACAGTACTGTGCAAACTCGCAAGAGGAAGTATACGGTATGACGCCTGCCCGGTGCCGGAAGGTTAATTGATTGGGTTATCTTCGGAGAAGCTCATGATCGAAGCCCCGGTAAACGGCGGCCGTAACTATAACGGTCCTAAGGTAGCGAAATTCCTTGTCGGGTAAGTTCCGACCTGCACGAATGGCGTAATGATGGCCACGCTGTCTCCAGCCGAGACTCAGTGAAGTTGAAATTGCGGTGAAGATGCCGTATACCCGCGGCTAGACGGAAAGACCCCGTGAACCTTTACTATAGCTTGGCACTGAACATTGAACCTACATGTGTAGGATAGGTGGGAGACTTTGAAGCATCGTCGCTAGATGGTGTGGAGTCAATCTTGAAATACCACCCTTGTAGTTTTGATGTTCTAACCGCGGCCCCTGAATCGGGGTTCGGGACAGTGCCTGGTGGGTAGTTTGACTGGGGCGGTCTCCTCCCAAAGAGTAACGGAGGAGCACGAAGGTTGGCTAAGTACGGTCGGACATCGTACGGTTAGTGCAATGGCATAAGCCAGCTTAACTGCGAGACATACACGTCGAGCAGGTACGAAAGTAGGTCATAGTGATCCGGTGGTTCTGTATGGAAGGGCCATCGCTCAACGGATAAAAGGTACTCCGGGGATAACAGGCTGATACCGCCCAAGAGTTCATATCGACGGCGGTGTTTGGCACCTCGATGTCGGCTCATCACATCCTGGGGCTGAAGTCGGTCCCAAGGGTATGGCTGTTCGCCATTTAAAGTGGTACGCGAGCTGGGTTCAGAACGTCGTGAGACAGTTCGGTCCCTATCTGCCGTGGGCGTTGGATGATTGAAGGAAGCTGCTCCTAGTACGAGAGGACCGGAGTGGACGAACCGCTGGTGTTCGGGTTGTTATGCCAATAGCATTGCCCGGTAGCTACGTTCGGAATCGATAACCGCTGAAAGCATCTAAGCGGGAAGCGAGTCCTAAGATGAGTCATCCCTAGGAATTTAATTCCTCTAAAGAGCCGTTCGAGACTAGGACGTTGATAGGCAAGGTGTGTAAGCGTTGTGAGGCGTTGAGCTAACTTGTACTAATGACTCGTGAGGCTTAACCATACAACCCTGATGGGTTTT
>NZ_JBFRNX010000030.1:0-73920 GCF_041471165.1 Shewanella sp. 10N.261.52.F9 | reverse complement strand
CAACTACTGCTTAATACTCTCAGGCAATAAACGAAGTTTTGTTAGCACGATCAAACCAACTAAACCAATTACTTACGATTTTGCTATACAGGATAAGAGGAGATAGCTTAGTCACGACTAGAACGCTATCTCCCAGCTTGCACCGTATTGGCTTTTGTTATTTTTTCTAGGATCTAGAACCTGCTCTTCCTAGGACCTTCTATTTAAGCCTGATCCATCTTACCTACCATAATGGCAAGCTCGGCAGTACGGTTAGCATAGCCCCACTCGTTGTCGTACCAAACATACAACTTCACTTGTGTGCCGTTAACAACCATAGTCGAAGGTGCATCGATAATACTGGAGCGCGGATCGGTTTTATAATCAACCGACACCAATGGGCGCTCTTCATAACCTAAAATGCCTTTTAACTCGCCCTCAGCAGCTTCACGTAGCAATTGATTCACCTCTGCTTCCGTAGTATCACGATGTAGCTCAAACACGCAGTCGGTAATCGAGGCATTCGCTAGCGGCACACGCACTGCATGGCCATTTAGCTTGCCTTTTAGCTCAGGAAAAATATGGGTAATCGCCGTTGCGCTACCAGTCGTTGTTGGGATCAAACTTAAGCCACAGGCACGGGCACGACGTAGATCTTTATGCGGCGCATCAAGGATCGTCTGGGTATTGGTGATGTCATGGATAGTGGTCATTGAACCGTGCTTGATACCGATCTTCTCGTGGATCACTTTTACCACAGGTGCCAAACAGTTAGTGGTGCAAGAAGCTGCCGTCACGATCGGGTGAATCGCCTTATCATAAAGATCGTGATTCACGCCCATCACGACATTAAGCACCCCGTCTTCTTTTACTGGCGCGGTAACAACGACTCTTTTAACACCTTGATCTAAGTAAGCTTGCAGTAATGCTTTGGTTTTCATCACGCCAGAAGCTTCAATCACCACATCGCAGCTAGACCAATCAGTCTCTGAGATCGCTTTATTGCGCGTAGTGGTAATACGCTGACTTCCAATTACGATATCAGAGCCGTCTGCCGTTGCTTCTTCTGACCAACGACCATGCACTGAGTCAAAAGTTAATAGGTGTGCTAGTGTATTTGCATCACCAGCTGGATCGTTGATCTGTACAAATTCAACATCGCTATTATGCCAAGCCGATCTTAATGCTAAACGCCCCATTCTACCGAAGCCATTGATACCAATTTTGATTGTCATAGTCATCTCTTAATCTGTTCTGAGTTTAAGTTAACTGTTTTGCTTACATCTATCTTGCTCAAGGGTTATTACTGAACATATTTGCAGAGCTAACTTTGCAAATATTAAGTTCAATACTTGCAAGATATAGCCCCTATTACTTGCTATTACTTAACTGCTTGCTTCATCTTCGGCAAACAGATGACGACTGCGATTAGCAATAGCCACCAATGACAGCATTACCGGCACTTCAACCAACACACCGACTACGGTCGCGAGCGCAGCGCCAGAATGTAAACCAAACAATGAAATGGCTACCGCTACCGCTAGCTCAAAAAAATTAGATGTGGCAATCATGCAAGCTGGCGCAGCCACTTTATGAGTCAGTTTCATTTTCTTAGCAGCATAAAATGCAATGAAGAAAATACCGTAGGTCTGAATTAATAACGGGATTGCTATCAACGCAATGTTTTGCGGCTGGGCAATAATGGTTTCTGCTTGAAAACCAAATAGCAGCACCACAGTGGCTAACAAGCCCACCATAGACCAAGGCTTTAACTTAGCAACAAATGCATTTAACTGAGAATCATCGCCCTTTTTCTGTAATAAATGGCGAGTAACGGCACCTGCAACCAGTGGCAGAACAACATATAAACCCACAGAAGATAACAAGGTGGCCCAAGGTACCTGAATGTCGCTAACACCTAGCAGTAATGCGGTAATTGGCGCAAAAGCGACAACCATAATTAAGTCGTTAACCGATACTTGCACTAAGGTGTAATTCGGATCGCCCTTGGTAAGTTGGCTCCAGACAAAGACCATTGCAGTACAAGGTGCAACGCCAAGCAGGATCATTCCGGCGATATATTCACTGGCCGTGGCAGGGTCAACTAAATCGACAAAGAAAACCCTGAAGAATAACCAACCTAATGCCGCCATTGTAAAAGGCTTAATTAACCAGTTAAGTACTAAAGTCAGCACTAAGCCTTTGGGGCTTTTACCCACATCTTTGACTGCTGAAAAGTCAATTTGCACCATCATTGGATAGATCATTACCCAGATCAGTACAGCTATCACTAGGTTAACGTGGGCGTATTCCAGCCCAGCAACCACCGCAAACGTATCTGGAGATAAATTACCTAGAAACACACCTGCGAGGATGGCTAAGCCCACCCACACACTTAAATAACGTTCGAAAATACCCATAATCTTTGGCCTATAACAATGATGGTGGCACTCAGTTACAACATGAGTGCTTAGCAGTTAGCAGCAGTTTTTAACTCTTTCAGGACGGTCACCCATCTGCTGTAAGTTAGTTAAATTTTCGCTAATAAGATTGGCCTGCTCCTTAGCCAAAGTTTGCATAATCTCACTAGCCCAACTAGGCAGCTGTGGATTAATGCAGTAAAAAATCCACTGACCCTGACGTCTATCAACCAGCAAACCTAGTTTGCGCAATTGTGCTAAATGGCGTGAGATTTTTGGTTGGATCTCGTCAAGTGCCGTCATTAGCTCACAAACACACAGTTCTGATTCAGCCTGGATCAGCAATAAACTGCGTAGTCGTGTGTCATCGGCCAGCGCCTTAAAAAACGTTAAAGGTGTCATCTCAATTTCTCGATATATTAAATGTACGAAATATCGTATATACGAAAAATAATATATATGATTTTTCGCATGTTCAAGTGTTAATTTAATTTTCTAAGTAAAAGATCCCATTGCTCATAACAGGGATCCTAGCCAAACATTTAAGATCCAATTACTTATGGCCTTTAATGCCAATCAGAATAAAATTATCAAACCTAAATTTTAGCCAATAAAAAAGGCTTCCCGAAGGAAGCCTTTATCTGCATTTAACTATCAGCATGAAGCTACTTAGTTACCAGCGATCTTCATCTTATCCATTAAGATCCCACCAGTACGAATTGATGAACGCAGATCTCTATCTTTAGCCACAGCAACGATATTCTTGTACATATCTTTAAGATTACCGGCGATGGTGATCTCTTCAACTGGGTACAAAATCACACCATTTTCAACATAGAAACCCGCTGCACCACGAGAGTAATCACCAGTTACAGTGTTAACGCCTTGGCCCATTACTTCAGTCACAATCAAGCCAGTGCCCATCTCTTTAACTAACTGATCAAAGGTTTGCCCTGTTGTAGATAGCGTCCAGTTATAAATCCCACCCGCATGACCTGTGTTAGCGATGCCAAGTTTACGTGCGGAATAGCTGGTCGTTAAATATGTTGCCAAACGACCGTTATCGATAATATCACGTGCTTGAGTCGCTACCCCTTCACTGTCGTAAGCCGCACTTGCCAATGCCCCTACAAGTAATGGATCTTCATGGATGCTGAACCAGTCTGGGAAAACTTGAGTATCAATCGCATCCAGTAGGAAGCTCGACTTACGATACAGGCTACCACCACTAATCGCACCGACTAAATGGCCCATTAAACCGGTAGCGATTTCAGGCGAAAACAGCACAGGTAGCTGAGTTGTGGCAATCTTTCGACCACCAAGTCGACCCGCAGTTTTCTCAGCCGCTTTACGACCAATTAACTCAGGTGCACACATCTCATTAAATTTACGCGCAACGGTATAGTCATAGTCACGTTGCATACCGCCTTCGTGCTCACCAATCGCGACACAGCTAAGGCTGTAACGAGAACTACAGAAACCATTTAAGAAACCGTGGCTATTACCATAAACCTTCACGCTTGAGTGAGCGTTAGCACTGGCACCATCAGAGGTTTGTACACGTTTGTCAGTATCTAGCGCCGCTTCTTCAGCTAATACAGCAAGGCGAGTTAACTCTTCAGGTGAAATATCTTCAGGGTGGTATAAATCAAGATCTGGAAACTGTGTCGCCATTAACGACCTTTCAGCCAGACCATTAAATTCATCGGCAGAGGTGAAGCGCGCTATGTCATCAGCGGCTTTAACTGCGAGTTCAATGGCGGCCTTGCTCAAGTCTGATGTAGATGAGCTACCTTTGCAGCCATCCCTGAAAACGGTAATACCTAAGGCACCATCTTTGTTAAATTCAACAGTTTCAACTTCTTTCATTCGAGTTGAAACTGACAAGCCTTGCTGCTTGCTAATGGCTACTTCGGCACCAGAAGTGCCCAATGTTTTTGCGTATTCCAGCGCCATTGACACAGCGTCTTTCAAGGAATCCAATTCAATATCAATGCTAGGTGAAGACACAGCTCTACTCTTTAATTGTCGGCAATGGCGCTAGCATAACAAACCCAAATGCCAATCACATTAAATAATCCCGCTATAGCAAGTATAAGGACTTTAGCAATTGCTAGAAAAATAACCGCTAAACAAGCGCTAAAACTCATAAGAAAGCGGGCTAGGGTCAAAAATAGGAAAGGAAATAACCAAGTTTAGATGTTATTATTAGCACAGAATTTGTAAGAGATTGTAGATATGAAGATTGTCGGTGACTCAGAACACTTCCACCAGCCTTATGACAAAGATGACAACTACGAAAGTAGAGCGGACGCTAAACGCGAAATCGCCATCTATCAAGAATATGGCAATAGATTAGTAGCACTTAGTAAGAGCCAAGTAGAAAAGCTAAATCTTGACGAAACGCTTTACGATAATGTCTTGAAAGCTAAAACAATCAAGATTAATACCGAAGCGCACCGTCGTCATATTCAGTACATTGGCAAGCTAATGCGTTACGTAGATCTCGAAGAACTTGAGGTCGCGATTAAGAACGTACTGAACCAAAACAGTAATGAAAGTGCTAAAACTAACGTTGCAGATAAGACTCGCGATCAGTTAATTGCTGAAGGCGACTCTGCTGTACAAGCGCTTATTGAGCAGCACCCTGAATTTGACAGACAAAAGCTACGTCAGTTAGTCCGTCAAACTAAAAAAGAGCTTTCTAAAAATGCTGATATTGAAGCGTCTAAGACAGCTAAAGAATTAAGTAAATATTTACGTAACGAGATCAAAGATTAATCGTTACATATATAGACATCAACGCTATATAACTACACAATAGCTCCCTAAGTCTTTAACAGGCTTAGGGAGCTTTTTTATGGCTATTAATCAGCCATTCTATGGTTCTTTTCTAAAATCCTGTACAAATTTGTAGCACAAGGAATATGCACATGCGCCTGCCCTCAAAATTGGCTAGCCTGCCTTTATCTTTATTTTGTCTATCAATATTAGGTGGCTGTAATGGCGCATCAGATGACAACAGTGATACCGACAACGGCGGCACTTATAGCCTGTCGTTAAGCTATAAAACTGTTGTTGATGGAAAATGTGCAGAGCCAACTAACTCACTCAGCTTTGACGCCAATGGTACTTTTTGTGCTGTTGCTCACCTTAAGCAAGACAACAGTAATCGCAGTGGCAAGATAATCAACTTTGCAACAACGTTTGGTGAGCTATCAGTCACCGATAAACTAACGAATTCAAATGGCCAAGCTGAAGTTATTGTGAGTAACTCTTCTGGTGCAGAAGGCGCTGGAACCTTAACCGCAAGTTTTTCTGAAGGCGAAAACAACGCTAGTGCGACTCGCAATTTTGAATTCACTGCGACCACTTCTCCGTCAGAGCCTAAATTCACTTTAAATAGCGCTATTATCAACGGCACAACTGTCGTTACCCAGTTTAAAGCAGAAGAAACCGTACAGCTACAGGCAACCTTTTTAGATGAACAAGGCCAAGGCGTCGCGGGTAAAATGGCGACCTTTACAGCCGGTAACGCCAGTTTAAATCCAAGTTCAGCACTAACCAAAGACAATGGTATTGCTCAAGTTAGCTATACCGCTAGCGAAACCGAACTTGGCGCAGCAAACTTTTCCGTGACCCTAGAAAGTGATGGTAAAACCTACCAAAGCTCTGGCTTATATGAAGTACTAGCTAAAGATGCAGTTAGCGACGATGGCGTGATTGTTATCGGTCACTTTTCAGACGACCGTAAGACTTTTACTGAAAACGAATTAGCCACAACACTGCCAGGTGACAAAACCGTTAGCGCAGGTGGTACATTTGGTGTCACTGCGGACTTAGCCACTAAGAACGATGATGGCACCTATACGCCTTTGCAAACTCCAACCAGCGTAACCTTTAGTTCTAGCTGCGTGCTTAGCAACGATGCTAGCATCGACTCACCAGTCACTACCCTTTCAGGTACAGCAAGCTCGACGTTCCAAAACACTAGCTGCAGTGGTAATAGTCAACGCGATGACCAAATTACAGCGTCTGTGGTTGCCGGTAACCAGACCGTTTCAGCGATCTTAGATTTCTCTCTCGCGAGCCAAACTTTAGCGAATTTAAGCTTTGTGTCAGCGGAGCCAACTTCAATCCGAATTAAAGGTGCTGGCGGTACAGGTTCAAGTGAGTCATCTCTAATCACCTTTAAAGTGGCCGATGCCAATGGTCAACCGATTGCTCAGCAAACGGTTGATTTTTCGCTTGATACTACCGTGGGCGGCATCACATTCGCCAATGACAGCATTACTAGCAGCAATACTAGTAACTCGGCAGGTCTTGTTAGCGCGACCGTACTGTCAGGCACGATGCCAACGCCGGTGCGCGTATTAGCAACTGCGACAAACAGCGATGGCGAGTCAGTAACCACCCAGTCTGAACAGCTAACAATCAATACAGGTTTACCACAACAACTAGGTTTTAGCTTATCGAGCAGCTTATTTAATCCTGAAGCAGGCAACCACAATGGTGAAAAAGTCTCTATTACGGCTTATGCTTCAGACAGTTTTGGTAACCCGGCGCCAGATGACACCACCATAAACTTCACCTCAGAAGGTGGTCAAATTCAGCCTAGTTGTGTAACGGTTGCAGGCACTTGCAGCGTTGAGTGGACAGCTGCGAATCCGCGCGTACCCGATCACCGCATCACTGTTTTAGCCTACGCTTTAGGCCATGAGACCTTCTTCGATACTAACGGTAATAACATCTTTGATGACGAAGATGGTGGCGCTATTGCATCAGCCTGTTTAAAAGCTAATGGAGATGCGGTTGCATGTTCAGGCAATGGTATGGATATTGAGACATATCATTCTCAAGGCTTTAGTGATTTAGGCGATGCTTTCCGTGATGACGATGAGTCATTCACTCACACAGCGGGTGAACCCTATTTTAATACAGCTTCAAGCTCCAGCTATCAAACCGCTGACGGTAAGTTTAACGGCCCACAATGCACTGGTAATTTATGTGGTGAAAACCAAGCCAACAAAACCTACATCCGTAAAGCGCTTATCATGACAATGTCAGGCTCTACTGCGCATTTTGAAATCCATCAAGATGGCAAACTTATCTATACCGATGGCCAGCAAGAAATCACCACAGTAGCTATCCCAGCAGGAGGTTTTTCAATTTTTGATGTGCGCTTCTTCGATAGCGCCAACCAAATCATGCCTGCTGGCACAAACTTGACCACCACAGCAAGTAAAGGTGAGCTTGATGCAGACCCTTATGAAGTGCAAAACCGCAATAGCCATGGTGGCAGTAGTACAAGCTTTGTGTTGACCAATGATATTGACCCGACCAGTACTGATGAACCAACTAAAACTAGCTTAGTCTCACTAAAAGTTGAAACACCGAAAGCGATAAAATCAGGCATTTCATTTAGCGTGGAGCTATCAGCCCCGCAACCTTAATTGCTATTGCTAAAGCGATTGAGTCGCTAAAAAATAAAAAGCCCGTGTTCAACATAATGAACACGGGCTTTTTAATGTTTATCTACCGAGATATAGCCAGGTGTAGCTTCCCGATTTATCAAAGTATTATTCTCAGATAAACCCTTAACTCAAGCTTCAGCGTATACCTGTCTATTCGCATCAGTATCAGCTAGCTAAATGGAGTGTTAACTTGCAGGTTTTAAACGCTTAGATGTGCCCCAATAAGCCAAGCTAAAGAACACTATAACCATCGCCCACAATTGCAGCCATTGCGGCATAATGCTCTGCCACGATGCGCCCATTTGATTTAGCTCTAACATGGCCATAATCCCCGGTACTGCCGGTACAATTTGCGAAACAGCCACCACAGCCTCAGGAATCAGCGCTGTTGGCCACACAAAACCCGACACAAACAATATCGGCATAGATACCAGCAGTAATACTTGGGTGGGCAGATCACGGCGGGTAAACAGGCTGCTAAAGGCGATCCCTGCTGCCGTAGTCGCCAAGAGGAATGGCAACATCAATAGCGCAACTTGGCCAATGCTTGCTTGCAAGCTAACATCATACCAATAGTAACAATACCCCACGTAGTAACTGCTGAGCAGGCTATAAATCACCATAAACGCCGCCATGCGACCACAAATGAGTTTAAACGGACTAACATCACGCCAATAGCCTTTATCTCGCCACTGGCTTGCGCCAAGAATGCTAGTGCCAATCAACAAGGTTTGGTGCAGGATAAGTAAAAACAGCCCCGGTACAATATATGGGGTATAGCCTAAGCTTGGGTTAAACGCTGGAATACTATTGAGTTTAACCACATTAAGGCTCTGCTCCACCGCTGTTGCGTTTTCGCCTTTAGCTAACATACCTAAACGCTGAATATTCTTGCCGGCATCAATACCTGCAGAAATCAGCCCTTCTGCCACCGCCGAGTAAATTAAAAAGTAACTGGCATCACCGCCATAACTTAAGGTCACGCCACTTCCTAATAGCAAGTCACGTCTAAAATCTGCTGGGATCACTAGCAAACCGTGGGCTCGGCCGGTTTCAATCCAGCGCTTCGCTTCATCTATTGAACCCAGCTCTGCAATCACCTTAATCTTAGGGCTAGCATCAGCATGGCGGATCAGCTGGCGACTAAGGGATGAATGATCATGGTCTATCACCACTAATTGCTGCTCGGTCGGCACTTGGTGCAAATACGGTAATGGATACAAAATTGAATAAAACAGCACTCCACCAAATACAGTGATGACGATTGTTTTATCTGCTAATACGGCTTTAAGTTCAGCCCAAATAAGTTGTAAGAAGCTCATTGTTATTGCCCCTTAATCATGGGGCTAATTTCAGCCTGTTCATTAACAGCTGGAAAGCCTTTTTTGGCAAAAATACTGATAGGGATTAATAACAACAGAAAGCCCCAATAACTGAGTATTTGCGGCAAACTGGCAATCAGGCTTTGACCGTAACTGACGACCGCAATATGGGTTTCAATATAGTGACTCGTTGGCATAATCACTCGCCACCACTGGGCGAGTTGTGGCATTTCATGGGTCGGAAATGTCACCCCCATAAATGCAAAGGCAGGTGCAAACATCGCAGTACAAAAACTTATCACTCGCGCGCTATCTTTAAGGGCAAAGAAGATGGCTAATACCATTAACCATACCGCAAGTAACATGACGGTTTGAGCAATCAAAAGTACAGCGATACTGCCAGCAATGGGTAAGCCAAGATACAAGTAAATAAGCGCGAGAATAAAGCCGCCATGGAGCAAGACTAATGGCGTGTAAAATAATATTTTAGCGCCAACCACTTTCCATACGCCTAATTCATACCACTGCGCAGTGGTGTTCCAGCGAAGTTCGCGGTTTAGGCTATTGGCAAACACCATCATAGCCACCAGCTGCAACAGCGCAATGAGAACCGGCGGCACTAAAAAGCCCACATAGTTATTGTTGCGGTTAAACAGTGCGGTGGTTTGGCTACTCACCGGGTTTAAATTAACCGCCACTCTTTGCATTGGCACCCCTGCCGCAAGCAATTTAAGTTCGCCTAAGGGCTTTAAGCCATCAGCCATACTGGCCTGTAACTGGCTTGATAATAACTTACCCACCAGCAAGAATTGGCTGTTATATCGAATATCTATGGTAGGTGTTTTTGAGGTTAATAAATCACGTTTGAGACCATAAGGCAGCACTAGCAAAGCATAAACTTCACCTTGCTGCATTGCCGCCTCGGCGCTCGGGATCCCTGTATAACTAATTGGTTTAGTGACCGGATTAGCTTGCAGCTGCCGCGCTAATGCGCGGCTGGTTTGACTGTTATCTAAATCAACCACTGCCACGGGTAACTGCCTCGGCAGCCCCGCACTAAAAAGTAACCAAAGAGCAATAATGCTGATTAGCGGAATATAGCTTATTAACGCCAGCTGCCAAGGATCGTCTTGCAGGGCGGTGAACTCTCGTTTGAGCGCCTTTATCAAAGCCTTGCCCTCTCAGCTCTTAAAGCGTGAATAACACCGACATGCCTACACGTAAATCTGCAATAGGCTTATTAGGACGTAACTCAACCTGGAAAGTACGCATATCAAAGTCATGACCACTTTCAGTTGCACGCCAAGTCGCAAAATCACCCATCACCGAAATATGGCTTACGGTAAATTCGACTTGCTGCTCAAGTGCAGGAATATTCAGCTTGAGGACATCACCTTGCTTAAACTGCTTTAATTGATCTTCACGTACTTGGAACACCGCCCAAGCATCGCTCATATCAATTAAGCTCACCACAGGGAAACCACTTGGTGCTAGCTCACCAGCTTGTAACAATACTTCGCTGATCTCACCGGTTTTAGGTGAACGCATTTGGCTATCAGCCAAAATCGCTGTGACTTCGTTAACTGCACCTTCTGCCATGCGAGCATTACCTGCAGCAGCGGCTTTGGTTTCCACTCGTGCACCTTCATCGGCCATTTGATACATAGCCAGTGCTGCTTGCTCGGTGTATTTAGCCGCTTGCCACTGAGTAAAGGCTTCATCACGCTTCTGTCTTGCTAGCACGCCTTCGTTAAACAAGACTTCTACCCGGTCAAAGGTAGTACGCGCTAATTTTGCTGCCGCTTGCGCCTTGAGCCATTGCTCTTTAGACGCTGCAATTTGTTGCTTACGCGCGCCGTTGTCTGCCTCTTGCTGCATTGCTAGTGCCGCATCTCGGCCGCCTTCAGCTTGCATTAGCTTAGCTTTTAGCTCTGGGCTGTAAATGGCATAAAGTAGGTCGCCCTCATTAACCTTGTCACCACGTCTAACCAGCACTTCTTCTACACGTCCTGGTACTTTAGAAGAGACGTTATATTCACGCGCTTCAATTTGGCCTTGCAGTAGCTGCGGCTTAGGCGTGTAAGCTAGGATTAATCCATATACCAAGGCACCAACTAATATGATTAATGCCGCTGCGGCTAAAATACGGTTAGAACGCATTCGCTTCCCCTTGCATGATACTTCTACCTATAAATTCATCTAGCTGACCGCTAATCGCCATCAGTCTTGCATATGCCTGTACATATCGATACTGCGCGCCTAATTGCTGCGTCGCTACCGCATTCAATTTAAGTTCAGCATCGACCTTTTCAATTGACGTCGATAATCCCTGCTTAAAGGCGATATCTCTAAGACGTTTATTCTCTTCAGCCAAGCTCATAGACGTATTGAGCGACAATACTTCCTCTTGAGCTTGCAACATCTGCCGATAACTTTGATCAAGCAGTAAGTTCAGATCTTGTTGAGTCTGCGCTTTGGTATATCTGGCTTGTAGGAGTGCACTTTGCGCCGCTTCTACTTTGCCACTGCGGCCATCTCGGCTAAGTAACGGCATAGTGAAGCCAACCCCTAACATCCAATCAGGTTCAATTTGGGCAAACAGGCTGTCATCTTCATACAAGGTATAGTTACCGTAGAGGAATACTGTTGGTAG
Source organism: Shewanella sp. 10N.261.52.F9 (assembly GCF_041471165.1). Classification (NCBI taxonomy): domain Bacteria; kingdom Pseudomonadati; phylum Pseudomonadota; class Gammaproteobacteria; order Alteromonadales; family Shewanellaceae; genus Shewanella; species Shewanella sp. 10N.261.52.F9. The sequence continues at coordinate 62,072 of NZ_JBFRNX010000030.1, read as the reverse complement.
ATAACTGCCCTTTTCAACATCTACTAGACCTTGAGCTTGAGCTTCTTTTGCTTCAAGCAGCTTTAGTGCAGGGTGTTGCTTCATCGTTAGCTGGGCTAACTGCGGTAACGAAGGTGAGCTATTTAGCATAAACAGTGGCGATGTAGTGTCGACTTCTCTTTCATGCAGCATGCGTGATAATGCGATCATTGCCATTTCAGATTGACGTTTCGCACTACCGTAACTGACACGAGCATTTTCTAATGCGACTTGGGCGTTGAGGCGCTCAACTTTAGCGATTTGCCCTTGTTGTTCCAGCTTTTGAGCATGCGATGCGTGTAAGGTCAGTGAATCAACCAACTCAGCTTGAGTGTTTGCGAGTGCTTGAGTTACAGCAACTGCGTAGTAGCGATCGACAAGCTGTAAAAACAGTTCACGACTGGTGAGTTTTAGTTGCTGCTCTTTTTCGGCAACGTGAGCTTCATGGATCCCCTGAGCTGCAGAGATTTTGCCGCCGGTATAAATCGGCCACATAGCTTGTAAGCTAGAGCGGAAAATATCTTGCTCAGTGAAAGGGGTAACAAATAAGGAGCCAGGGATCCCGGCCAATGCTCCGCCAAGTGCAGGTGGCAATGTAGCAGGATCAAGTGAGGCTAAAGGATTGAGATCGCGTAGATCCAACTCAATCGGTTTTTCTAAGCGAGTGTAGCTACCAGTCAAGTTAATCGACGGCAAATTCATATCTTCACCGGCTTCGCGTTCAGCTTCTGCGCGGTTAACTTCTTGCGCCCCCGCTTGCAGTTTATCGCTGACTTTCATCAGCTGCTGCCACGCCTCATCAAATGCCATAGTCTTAGCTTGGGCAGTTAACGGCAAAGTAAGTAAAATCGCACACAGCAAACGTTTCATTAGCACCTCTAGAGCTTTTACTCTAATTCCGTTGGTGAATACTATCATTGCTAAATATAGCAAGCTAGGATTTAGGCGAAACTCCTATCGCTAAATCCTAGACTAAACTGAATTTTTTGCTTTACGCCGCTCAATATAAAACTTGAACGGGTTTGCTAAAAAGTACTCGTAAGTAAAGCTGAATGCTTAACCAGCTTGCAATTAAGCGGTACCGCCAACGGTTAACTTATCTAGCTTCAATGTTGGCTGACCGACACCAACTGGTACGCTTTGACCGTCTTTACCACAAACCCCAACACCTTTATCCAAGGCGAGATCATTACCTACCATTGAGATCTGACTCATTGACTCAGGACCATTACCGATTAAGGTTGCACCTTTAATCGCTTGGGTAATTTCACCATCTTCAATCAAATAAGCTTCAGAAGCAGAGAACACGAACTTACCAGAAGTAATGTCCACTTGACCACCACCGAAGTTAGGCGCGTAAATCCCTTTCTTAACCGACTTGATGATCTCGGCAGGATCTGACTCACCGGCTTCCATATAAGTATTGGTCATACGCGGCATAGGCAGGTGAGCATATGACTCACGGCGACCATTACCGGTTGATTGCTCGCCCATCAAGCCAGCATTAAGCTTGTCTTGCATGTAGCCTTTTAAGATGCCGTTTTCAATCAGTACCGTCTTTTGCGTTGGTACACCTTCGTCATCAATCGTTAATGAGCCACGGCGGTTGGCCATGGTGCCGTCATCAACAACGGTAACTAACTCTGACGCCACTTTTTGGCCCACTTTACCGCTAAAGGCACTGCTGCCCTTACGGTTAAAGTCACCCTCAAGACCGTGACCCACAGCTTCATGTAGCAGTACGCCCGGCCAACCCGCACCAAGTACTACCGGCATTTCACCTGCTGGCGCATCAATCGCATGTAAGTTCACTTGCGCTTGGCGCACCGCTTCGCGAGCAAAGGCAAAGCAATAGGGTAGACCATCATCGGCATCCTCAAGCAATACACTGTAGTCATGACGACCACCGCCACCTGATGCACCACGTTCACGCTTACCGTCTTCTTCTAGAATAACGCTACAGTTAAAACGCACTAACGGACGAATATCAGCAGCTAATGTGCCGTCACTTGCCGCCACTAGAATCTCTTCATGTACGCCAGATAAGCTCACAACCACCTGAATAATACGGCTGTCTAAGCTACGAATATAAACATCCGCCTGCTTCAATAGCTCAATCTTTTTCACTTCTTCCATCGCAGCGATTGGATCCGAGCTGATGTAAAGCGCCTTGTTATCCTGCTTTTTCCAAGCATTAACCTGCGCATTACCACCTGCAGTTGCGATACCACGTGCAGCTGTCGCCGCTGCCTCTAATGCTACTGGTGTAATTTCGTCAGCGTAAGCAAAGCCAGTTTTCTCGCCAGTGATAGCGCGAACACCAACACCGCGTTCAATATGAAAGCTGCCGTCTTTAACAATGCCATCTTCCAATACCCAAGACTCATGGCGACTGCCTTGAAAATAGAGATCAGAGAAGTCAATTTGATGCTCATGGATACGCTTTAAATAGCTCTGTAGATCATCTAATGCTAGCCCATCTTGTAATAGGCTTTGTCCAACTTGAGTTAAAAGTGACATCTATTCTCTCTTAATATTATTTCGATAAAATACTGTGGAAAATCTAAACCCACTCAGGGCGAGCTTACATTTACCTTAAATTTATTAGTCTATTTAAGCTGTGGTGATACAAATCGATTGTGGGTCATCACCGGCATTCTTGCACGAATATCTTGTACGCTTTGCAAATCAATATCAGCCTGAAGCCAGCCAGTACCTTCGCGCTTTTGTGCAACAACTTCTCCCCAAGGGCTAACGACCATACTTTGCCCCCAAGTTTCACGGCTCCCCCCGTTGTGCAGCCCCCATTGCGCAGCACCAAACACAAAGCATTGGCTTTCAATCGCCCGCGCTTGCAAGAGTACTTGCCAGTGTGCTTCACCAGTGACTTTAGTAAATGCAGCCGGCAGCGCTATCATCTCAGCGCCAGCTTCGCGCAATGCACGAAAGAGATCAGCAAAGCGAATGTCATAACAAATCGCCAAACCCAGTTTACCCATTGGCGTATCAACAACCACAATACGATCGCCCGGGCAAAATGCGTCACTTTCGCGATACTGCTTAGTGCCGTCGCTAACTTCCACATCAAACAGGTGCAGTTTATCGTATTGACCTAAAACGCTACCATCAGTATTAAAAACATAGCAGCGATTATAAACGCGACCATCTTCAGCCAAAATAGGGATGCTACCTGCAACCAAAACTACCTGATACTCAATCGCTAACTGCGATAAGTCTTGTTTTAGGCTACTGTCTTGTTCGCGAGTTGCATACTGTAACTGCTGGCTTTCTTGACCACCAAATAACAGGCAGCATTCAGGCAGTACCACAAGTTGCGCTGAATCCTTTTTGGTTAGCAGTTTAAGCTGCGACTCGATAAACGCTAGATTGTCGGGTACGCTGCGACTGCTTTGACATTGCAGTAGGCTGACTTGCATTAGACTCTCCCTGTTGATGATTATCTTCTACCGAGACGCTTGGCAAAGCTGCAGGCGTAGCTAATGTTTTTACATCCGCTTTTACATCTTTGACTTGAGTATCCAGTATTTCAACTGCTAATGCTTGAGTATCTTCAGTCTGAGTGTCTGTGGTATGAGTACTTAGACCTTTATTATCAGCGTTAATACTGGCTTTTTGGCTCTCTTTTGGCAATGAAGACTGCGGAGTTACGGCCTGCACTTCAACTCCAGCACTATCGTCCGCCTTCACACTTGGAGTCTGCAGAGGCTGGCCGTTTGGCGGTAACTCTTTTTTAGGTAGGATAGATTCAGGGATTTCAATCTCTTTACTCTTACGCTCAAGCTCTTCGAGTTTAGGTTCTGACATGGTGCCAGTTAATCTAAAGCGGATCTCTGAGATAACTTCTATCACAGGCTCCAAAACCTTAGTTAACGCAAACGCACCTAAGCCAAATGTCCAACCACCGGTGCTGAGTAATACTACTGTCGGTACACTTGAGGCCAACTGCGGTACAAAACGAATATCATAATTTAAGCTTTCGCTCATTAAGTCAGTATAACCACGTACTTTCATATTACCCGCTACCGCGTTCATCTCAGTATCAGTGGTTTTTACTACCCCGTTATCAATCTTTAGCGTACCACCGAAAGAGTCAAAATATAGCCCTTTACCAAATACGTCAGAGAAGTCCAACGAAAGTTTACGTAACAAGGAATCAAGACTAAACAATGAGAAGATTCGTGCCCCTTTATCACTCACTTCCGACAAATGCCCTTTACCTAAATCAAAGCTAACGTCGCCATTTAATGTCTCAAGTGAGAAGGAATATGGCGCTCCCGTCCATGAAATATCTGCTTTTACTGCTGTCGGCGCATCCTTTAGGCCGGGATCTATGCCTAACTGCTGTGATAGATAATCAAACTTAGTCGCGTCGAGATTCAATTGGAAAGAAGTCATATTCTTTCCTTCTGTCATATCCCAATCGCCTTTACCTTTTAGCACCACATTTGGTGTGGTAATCGATACCGTTTGGATCTGATACGAACTTGCTTGCGGCGTACCTTGCAGTACTAAATGACCTAAGGATTTACCATAAAGTGAAAAATCATCAACGTCGACAGCCAGAGGTGGCAGGTTTGCCATAATCGTATCAGACTTATAATGCGCTGTTTCTTCAGTGCGCGTCTCAGGTGACATATGGAACTTAGATGCAACAATTTTCAGACCTTGATTGACCCAGTCAGGGTAAAAATCAATACGGCCATCAAACTCTTTCGATGTAATATCAAAGCGCCAAGCATGTTCTGTTGGCTGAGCACTAAAATGCAGATCAGCCAAAGGCTGCCCCATCAGATTAAGATCATTAAAGTCAGCATCAATAGATGCTAGAGCTGGGAAAAAACTCGCAGGCTTGGCCTGTTCACTATCTGATACCGATAACTCAGACTTCCCCTGAGCCACAAAGCCTTCGATTATCGGTAACCAAGGGGAAAACTCGGTATTATCAATATCGATTTGCAAGTGCCCCTTGCTTTTACGTAACTGATCACCAGGCTTAAATAGTCGCCCAAGTAAAATATCATAATGGGCTAATGCGTTGCCTGAGTCAGCATCAAAGCCTCCCCAAAACTCCATTTGATTAGCTAATTTTATACCCAGCGACGCCTGTTTGTTGTCGCCAATAAGCTCTGCGACTAACTTTCTTGGCTCATCTTTGCCTTTGGTAAAAGGCTCTGGTAACAGCAGGTTTGCCCCTAATAGATCTGACTCAACTCTGGCTTGAATACGATAGCCTATAGGATCAAAAATCAACCTTAAATCGCCGCTCCAATCTGCTTGGCCGGTATAATAATAGCTTAAGGGGTTTTGCAGCTCTTCAGGTAGATCTGTTAATTGCCATTGTCCATCTAGCTCAACAGTGACACCGTAGTTTTTATTCATACTTTCGGTGTGAAAACTAAATTGCAGCGGTTGCTGGTACATTGCCGCAGTAAAACCTGAACCACTCACTACGTCGTTCACAAATTGCAGTTGCCCATTAACCCTGTCTAGCTGGATCCCCGGTTCAGTAATATACACAGGTGTATCTTTAAAATTAACCGTGCCTTTAATCACTTCGCTCTCACCATCATAGAGTGGAATGCTCAGATCAATTTGGCCAGTGATATCACCAGAAACCTGTACTACATCTAACGTCGCACCAACGGAATCGACTAGCGGTGATTTTTGAATGACTTCATTCGCCGCCTCAGCTTGAGTTGCAAGATCTAGCTTAACCTGCAATAAGCTCTTTTCTCCCAGAGCTGGAATGCCAATATAAGCGCCGCTAGCGTTTACCCCCAACAGCTGACCTTGATTGATCCAAAGATCCATTGCATCGTTTTCAAATAGTGCAGAAAGGTTTAGTTGATCAACTGCAGGCCAACTTGGTTCAAACTCAAAGGTTGCATTTGCTAAAGTGAAGCCCGCCTGAAAAAGGCCATCATGATTGGCATAGGGGTAGTCAGTAAATGCACCATGCCACAACACTACCGCATCATCGGTGTTACCCGCTTGAAGCGCTTCAGTTAAGTAGCTAACTAAAGAGCTACTCATGCCATTTAATGGAAAATACTCGTGTATATTGGCGACATCATGCAGCTCCACATTGGCCAGCAATGCCATGTGTACCGCATCTGAAAATTCTAGCCTTACCCCAGCTTTTACATCTAAATCCGCATTACTAAAATGTACTTTTGGTAGTGATAAAGCCTGATCGGCTAAGTTGAACTCACCGTTAAAGGCATCGGCTTGCAATGCTATAGGTGCTGCAAATGCCCCATTAAAATCTAAATTGTAATCTTGCTTAGGCAAAGCAAATACTAGCGAATCGCCTACAAGGCTAATCTGCGCATCAATCGCAGCAATTCCCAGTATGGAATCGTTAGGTTTCCAACCGACTTGTTCTAGGTGAAAAGACACTTCTGGTTGGGCTAATAATTTATCCCAATGCGCACGCACATCGCTGATTTCTCCACTAGGATTTAATGACTGCCACGTCTTCAATCCCGCCAGTTCGACGCCAGGGATCAACGGCAATAACGGTAACAGTTTATCGAATGCCAATTGATTTAAATTAGCATCTACGCCACTATCACTTTTTTGTGCAATTAACTGCAGTGCAGGCCAAGACTCGCCATTAGTTGAAAAATCAAGGTTTTGACTATTAAGCAGCCAGCCTTGTTGATTTGGACGCCAAACCATAGCCCCTGATTCAATCGTAAAACGCTGTGGCTGTTTATTTAAACTCCACTCTAACCAGCTTGGCTGAAACTGCACCGTTACGCCATCAATAGCTCGATTTGAGAAACCTGCCCAAGCTTGCAGATTAACGACCCCTTCGAGTGGTAGTCGCTTACTATTATCAAAAGGATTAGGTTGTCTTGAAGCCCATTCGCCAATATCCAGAGAACTGGCAGCTAAATAGAACTGTCCTTTTAATGACTCCGGTCGGTAACCATTCCCCTTAATATCCACACTTAAAGTTAGCTGTTCGACCTCTGAAGCTTCTTCATCCAGATACACTTTACCTTCAGCTCGGTGGAGCCCTGAAGTATTTCGCCACTTTAAATCTTTAATATAGATGGGACGGTAATCATGCTGTCTACTGAGCAACTGAAAACGAGCGTCAGTGATAGAAAAACGATCGAGCTGCTCCAATAACAATTTGTAGAGCCAGTCGGTTTGCATTGCGGTATTTGATGCAGAGGGCTCAATCGCTTTTAAATGATCTAAATCCAATGCCACATTCACACCATCAAAAATCACATTTTCAATTTGTGGTGAAGCAGTGACTATGCTCTGCCAAAAATCAAATTTCACATGCACTTGATTAAACAGCAAAGTCACGGGGAGGTTATCTTGCGCTGGCAACACAAAATGTTTAACCGTTAACGCAGGACCATATGCCTGCCACTCAGCCGCAAGCTGACCGACTTCGACCTTTACGTTATATTCTGATTTTACGAAATGAATCAGCTCCATACGAACCTGATCAAGCTGCGGCAACAAGCCTCTGAATAAACTCACCATTAATGCAAACAGCACTAAAATAATGGCGAGAAATTGCCAGCTAAAACGTATGAAACTAAAAGAGCGCTTTTTCGGCGCACAGGTATCCGATGGCACTACATTATCACCACATCAAATTTATTCTGCGCATACATAGGTTCACTCTGTAGCCTAACTCGCTTACCAATATAAACTTCAAGCTCACCCAATAGATGGCTTTCGTCGCCTTTCAAGCTTTGGTAAACAGCTGGCGAGCAATACACTAGAAACTCATCAGCATCGTAGCCACGATTTAATCGAATGATCTCTCTAAAAATCTCATAAGATACGGTTTCAACAGTCTTTAAATTGCCAGTGCCTTGGCATGCAGGGCATTCGCCACAAAGCACATGCTCTAGGCTTTCTCGAGTACGCTTACGTGTCATTTCGACTAAACCTAAACCTGAGAAACCACTGATATTGGTTTTAACACGATCGTGAGCTAAAGCGCTTTCTAAGCTGGCAAGCACACGTTTCTTATGATCATTATTGAGCATATCGATAAAGTCGATAATGATAATGCCACCCAAATTACGCAAACGTAATTGACGAGCAATCGCATGCGTTGCTTCTAGGTTGGTGTTAAAAATAGTTTCTTCGAGATTACGATGGCCAACAAAAGCGCCAGTATTGATATCAACAGTGGTCATGGCTTCAGTTTGATCTATGATCAAATAGCCGCCAGATTTAAGCTCAACTTTACGACCAAGCGCGCGTTGCACTTCGTTTTCAACATCATATAGGTCAAAAATAGGGATCGGACCATTGTAGTGCTCAAGCTTTTCAGCGATCTCAGGCATAAACTCTTGCGCAAATTGCTGCAACTCTTCATAGGTCTGCGCTGAATCAACTTGAATTTGATCCAGCTCAGTGCCAACAAAATCACGCACAATTCGTACTGGTAACGCTAAGTCTTGGTATAACAAAGATACACCACGGCGCTTACGGCGCTCACTGACTTTTGCCCATACACGTCTTAAAAATCCAGCATCTTGGATCAATTCATCTTCACCGGCACTTTCTGCCGCGGTGCGAATAATAAATCCGCCGTCATCATCAACAAATGGCTGGGTAATTTTTTTCAAGCGAGCACGCACTGATTCAGACTCAATACGCTGTGATACACCTACATGGCTAGAGCCGGGCATAAACACTAAATAACGAGATGGAAGAGTGATGTCAGTGGTTAAACGCGCACCTTTAGTGCCAAGCGGGTCTTTAACCACCTGCACCATAATATCTTGGCCTTGTCTAACAAGTTCAGCGATATCACGCACTACAAAGTTGCCTTTTTCTACGTCGGCAACGCACTCTGTGTGCGGCACAATATCTGAAGCATGCAAAAATGCAGCTTTATCTAAACCGATATCAACAAACGCAGCCTGCATACCAGGCAGTACACGGCTAACTTTACCTTTATAAATATTGCCCACTAAACCACGCTTCATGCGTCGTTCAATATGGACTTCTTGTAAAACACCATGCTCCACTAATGCCACTCGAGCTTCTGTAGGTGTTACATTGATTAAGAGTTCAGAGCCTATTTTTTTCTGCACTCTGCTTTGCGCGAATCGACTTCTACTCACAACACACCCCACTTAGGGAAACTAAATTAAAAAAGGATTTGGCGTAGATTGTGATCTGATAAATGAGCCAATATTGATTCGTTTATCAGTAATAGTCTGCTTTCAATGTGTTATATAGCTGGGCGGGTAAGGCCTATTTATGACTCTATTTATTGCTATAAAACTTGCATCTCACACAACAACGCTCGGGTTTCTACCAAAGGTAACCCTACTACCGCGGAATAACTGCCATCGATAGCTTCAACAAAATTTCCACCCAAACCTTGGATCCCGTATGCACCGGCTTTATCCATTGGCTCGCCCGTTGCGATATAGGCTAAAATATCAGCTTCAGTCAAGCGGCAAAACTGCACTTGAGTGGTCACTAAACGACTAACCGTTTTGGTTCCATCAGTTAGCGCGACTGCTGTCATCACTTGATGACGTTTACCTGATAAGCTTGCCAATATTTCAGCGGCATTAGCTTCATCTGTTGGCTTGCCTAAAATCGTCTCACCTTGAACGACTATGGTGTCAGAACCTAGCACCACAGCATTTTTATCATTGCCGTATAACGCTAAACCAGCGAGTGCCTTTTCTTGCGCTAATCGCTCTACAAAGGCTTGTGCAGACTCACCTGCCCGATGACTTTCATCGATATCTGCCGCTAAAATCTCAAACTCGAACGGCGCAGGGCTATTGGTATTTAAAAAACCTAACTGGCCTAATAACTCTTTACGGCGCGGTGAAGCCGAGGCAAGGACTAACTTCATAATAAGTACCTTTCGATTTTAACTAAACTAACTGACGGCTTGATTCATCGAGCCAAACAAGTTTGTACAAATGTTGAGATTACTGGTTATCGCACTTTATAAAGGCGTCTAACTCTGCGTAAAATCCAGAAGATCCATGGCCACATCACTAAGCTCGAAATCGCTGGATAGAACAAACTAATATCAAATACAGCGCTGTCGGTAACAAACTGCACCCAGAAAACCACCAAGTTATAAAGTGCGACCTGCATGGCGACAACTAATGCTTGTTGCCACATAGGGAAGTTACGTAGGCGTTGAAAATGCAGCACAACAACGTAAACCACCACTGACATAGCAAACGCACGAATACCTAAGGTCGCTCCCAGCAATATATCGAGCATTACCCCGAGCACCCAGGCGGTTAAAATATTGTATCTATGGGGCAATGCCATCGCCCAATAAATAATAACCAGCAACAACCAATCTGGACGCCAAGCTTCTACCAAATCTGGCAGTGGCATGATTTGAAATAACATTGCCGCTAATAGGCTTAGCCAAACCACCCAGCGACCATTTGCCACATGTAAACTCATGATGCGACCTCTTGACTCGCTTTCACTGCTTCTTCAACACCTTCTGGTGGCGTGAGCTCTGCATCGTCTGACTCAATATCTGGCCAAAGTAACAATAAATAACGAATTCTATCTAGTGCCGCTAGAGGCTGAGCGACTACGGTTGCGTAACTCTTACCGTCGTCTTTCTCGACACTCATTACACGTGCAACTGGGTAGCCTTCAGGAAAACGCTTACCTAAACCTGATGATACGAGTAAATCACCAACACGTACGTCAGTACTCTTAGCCACATGTTTAAGTTCTAGCTCGTCCAACACTCCAGTACCGACAGCTAATAAGCGCACGTCGTTACGGGTAATCCTCACCGGAATGCCATGAGTCGTATCTGACAGTAGCAATACTCGGCTAGTTAGCTCACTAACCTGCACGACTTGACCTACAACACCTTGTGCATCAACTACCGGCTGGCCGACAAACACACCGCTGCGAGTGCCATGGTTGAGCACAACATATTGACGAAACGGATCGCTAGCCACTTCCATGACTTCAGCAACGACTTTCTTAGCGTCCATATGGACTGGCGAACCAAGTAAGCCACGTAAACGATCGTTTTCTTGGCGCAGGTGCTCGAAACGTTGTAAACGTTCGCTCATCAACAGTTGGTGACGCAGTAACTCTTTATTTTGCTTAGCTAACATATTGCGAGTCGCTAAACTTTCAGCAGAAAGATCCAACAACGCACCGGGAATATTAGCAACGTACTGTAGCGGGCTTAACAGTGAAGAAAGGGAATTACGCACAGGCTCAAGCCTGTCATTGGCGACAAGCAAAATCACTGACATGATAACTGCCAGTGTTAGTCTAAATTGGTTGGATATTCCGCGAGCAAAAATAGGCTTCATAACAAACTAGGGCGGTATAAACCGCCCTTTTTAACCGTGGTTAGTTTTCTTCTGAGAACAGGTCGCCGCCATGCATGTCGATCATCTCTAAAGCTCTACCACCACCGCGAGCCACACACGTTAGTGGGTCTTCAGCGATCATGACTGGAATACCAGTTTCTTGCATTAACAGTCTATCTAGATCACGAATTAATGCACCACCACCAGTAAGTACCATACCGCGCTCAGAAATATCTGACGCTAACTCTGGAGGCGATTGCTCTAACGCAACCATAACCGCACTAACAATACCTGAAAGAGGTTCTTGTAATGCTTCTAAAATTTCATTGCTGTTTAGGGTAAAGCTACGTGGTACACCTTCTGCAAGGTTACGACCGCGTACTTCAATTTCAAGTACTTCATCACCTGGGTAGGCTGTACCGATTGTGTGCTTGATACGTTCAGCTGTTGCTTCACCGATTAAGCTACCGTAGTTACGACGCACATAGTTGATGATAGCATCATCAAACTTGTCACCACCGATACGAACTGACGATGAATAAACCACACCGTTTAATGAGATGATAGCAACTTCAGTAGTACCACCACCGATATCAACAACCATAGAACCTGTTGCTTCAGATACTGGTAAGCCTGCGCCAATTGCTGCCGCCATAGGCTCTTCAATTAAGTACACTTCACGTGCACCTGCGCCCATTGCTGATTCGCGAATTGCACGACGCTCAACTTGTGTTGCGCCTACTGGCACACAAACTAATACGCGTGGGCTTGGACGGAATACGCTGTTGTTGTGAACTTGCTTGATAAAATGCTGTAGCATTTTTTCTGTAACATAAAAGTCAGCAATAACGCCGTCTTTCATTGGACGAATAGCTTGAATGTTGCCTGGTGTACGACCAAGCATTTGCTTAGCTTCTGTGCCGACGGCCGCAACCGACTTCTGACCAGAACCGCTTCGCTCTCCACGAATAGCAACCACTGATGGTTCGTTTAGTACAATGCCTTCTTCACGGACGTAAATTAGCGTATTTGCTGTACCCAAATCGATCGAAAGATCATTAGAAAAAATGCCGCGTAGCTTCTTGAACATGTAACCAGCCTGTCTATGTGGAATCGTAGAAAAAAGAAATCAGGTAACTTTATCACGCTTCTTAAAATCCACAAGACCGCAGAGGTTAACAATTGCTAATGAAACTGTATTTTTTGCGATATAACCGCTAAAGAGCGAGTCAATAACTTGTCTCGCCCCTAAATACTGACATTTAATTAACTTCTCGCCAGTAAATAATACGGTCATGGCCTCGGTAGGTGCCAAAATAAGCGGTTGCTCTTGGGTCTTGCAATACGCTACTAGAGTCATATTGCCAATACCATTGCAGCCATTTATCGACATGGTGCTGCAAGCCTACTTCACCGTCAGCATTAGGCGCAGGAAAATAGATAAAGCTATTACCAAGTCCAATTGCACCAGACTTATTTGTGCCACCTGTTTGGGTAAACCCTTCTACCGCTTCAAGCCCTGTATCTGGTGTAAGGTACAAACCAATATCTGCAGACTCAGCCGCACTAGTGGTATTAAATACCGAGCAATTATCAGCACTATTGTTTTCCCACTCTTCGCTGCTATTCACAAATTGCGTATTCACCGTAAGGCGCAGCTCTTCAGACGATGGGCCATAGGCATTGGCCAACACCATTCGGCCATAACGTAATGCAAACGCATTCGTTCCACTATTGGTATCAGCTTCACCAATATCACTAAACGAAAAATTGATGCAACCATTACCAACAGCAGCAGGATCTCGGTAGCAAATACCATCGCTATCAGTGACATCTGCTTTATTCAGCTCTAAATCAAACTTACCGTTAAAAGGAACAGCTAAAGATTGTGTGCGCGGATAACTAAGTTGGGTGCCACTCAAATAAGCTCGCTGAATACTGTTCGCAGGGTCAGTTGGATAGTAATCGACTTGCTCTGAAAGCGGCGACACATCTTGTACAGCAAGCGCAGCACCATTCACCGAGGTCGCACCGGAAGTATCGTTATAGCTACGATTAGTCCATTGATTACCGCGGTAACGCCACCACTCACCAATTTGATAATTACCCGTTTCAGCGCCAGCTTTGTTCATGCCTTTTACGGCGATAGTAGGCTCAGAGCCTGGCTGAAAACCAAAAGGCTGATCCATGTAGGTAAAGCTATAGCACTGAGCTTGAAGCTGTGGAGTATTAGCTTCAACCGTTAAGAAATAAGGCGTAAACCGGCCAAATAGGTCACTGGTCGAGTTTGCCTCAGCAATGGTTGCACCAAGGTAATTAATGTCGCCATCTAGCGCAAAACTAATCGCTCCCACCTCTGAATAAGTTTGGTCAGTTATTGCAAAAGGTGCACTATTGGTCTTAGTAAAATTAATTTTGTTTTGGCCTATGCCTCCAAGACCGCCGTCTTCGGGATCGCCATTACTCACTAACGGAGCTTGCAATACAGGTTTGATTGTTAAGTCAGTAAATTGAAAGTTATTAAGCGCTTGGCGATCTTTATAAGGCGTTGAATCATCAACACCACAAACCGCTTTTACGCTCATAGCAAAATCATCACCCGCCATAGCGAACTTAGTACAACTTGCTCCTGTACAGCCATTATTACCCGATGGGTTAAAGAAGTGAAAGCCATCAGGCTTTGCCACAAATTGCTCACTATGAGTAAGCACTAACGTTTCACTTGTTGAGCCATCTGGAGACTTAATCGTTTCAGTTAGTGTTGCAGCAAGCTCAACTTTACCCGCTTCTGGGTAGTTAACATTGAGCAGTGCCTTACCATTAGCATCAAAGTGCACTTGCAACTCTTGGGTCGCTCCACCAGCAATCTCTTTACTTGCCGTTGGTGAGTTGAGGCTATTAATAGTGAGTTTAGCCGCTGCATTTATCCCGCTAGCATCTGGCGTGATGTAATTAAATGCCAATGAAATGGGCTTAGTCTGATTAGCAAATAACGGCACGCACTGTTGGGTGGTTTCATCTTTCTTAACTGCAAACAACTCAAAATCACTGGTATTTTTACAGGAGGTTGAATCATCAATATCAAAGTAAATGCCACTATTTTCAAAATTAAGCTGACACTGACTATTGGCCACCAAACTACCATCGATATAACAACGATAGCTAGCACTTGGCACTGTATTACCTAAGCCTAAGGTTACTACGCCCCCCTGTGGGTGCCACACTTCAAGAGCTGTGCTGCCATTAAAATTAGTACTAGTATAGTCGCTACTATTTTTAATCAAAGTCACATAAGCAGGATCACTCAGCAACGAGCTACAATTGTCATCCGCACATGCTTGTACCGTTACCGATTTAGCAGCGCAACTTAACGCTCCAGAATCAAAGCGGATCCGATAATGATTCACTGCTGGCGGCTCGGCTGTATATTCAAAAGCAAAGTAACCGATGCTTTCTGCTAAGTGACTTCTGTCATTATCAAGTTCTTGATCTTCGTCTAAAGCAAAGCTCACCTGATTAGTAAAGTTATCTTTAGTACAGCGCCTAACCCAGCCACCATCACCACCTCTACGTTGATTTTTAGTGGCAATGGTTATCGGTTGCGCGCTATATGTTTGTTTATAAGTGTTATTAAATCCACACTGCTGACTTAATGTCCGAGTACTGTTACCTGCACCATGGTTAAGAGCATTCGCGAATTCATAGGCAATGCTTTCACCGCCAATATTCATAAAGCCTTTACCTAAACCCGCAACATATCCAAGCGTTTCCTCTAATAAAATTGACCCAGAAATCTCTGAAGCCTCAATCGCAATATCAAAATCCTCACCATCTGAATCGACATTATTGATAGCAGTTGTAATGAAACGTCTATTTTTATTTGTTAACGTTTGGCCGATAATTGCTGGAGGTGTACCAAAGTCATGCTCAAACTCAACTGTTTCGTAGCCTCGACCGGCGCTAGGCAATCGTTTTCCTTGATATAGAGCAGTGGAAACCGTTCCGGCTTGTAAAGCTTTTCCTCTTGCTAAAAAGCGATAACCTGGCTCCATTACAAAATAATCTACTTCAGACATTTTTTTGTTCAAAGCAGAGTTATTGCCGGAGTTCATTTGTTTTACTTCTACATCACTAGACGTTCTAGTATCAATTCGTAGTGTTGAGGGACGATCAGCATTGGCATCATTACCATCAATAGTTGGCATCACTACAACCACTGGAGGCGCTAAGTAGTTATTATTAAATTTAATATTTGCAGTGCCGTCATTAGCAAGTTCAGCACGACCAAACTCAAATTGTGGCGTGGGACAAGTCAATAGTTTTTCGGCTGGTACGATTGTAAAACTATTTGCTGATGGAGCCTTCCAGTAGAGCCTAAAAGCCTCATAACCAAAAGCTTCATGAAACCTAAGTTCTATTTGATGAGGACCTTTTTCGAGTGAAACAGTACCTTGGTAACGCGTACAGTCACAGGTTGAGTGAGTACCATAAAATCCTGTTATGACCTCGCCATCAATCAGTAATTCAATGGCATCATCACCATCGATTGCAAATGTATACTCCCCCGTTTCAGGGGCATCAATATAGCCCTCGAAAATACCTAAATATAAGTCTTGGTCCGAATTCAAATTGGAATGCGGGTTAATACCGTCACCCTTTTGATCTAAGTCGCTTTCAATAGACTCACCAATTTGAAACTGAGTTTTTCTAAAGTCTTCAACTAACTCTCTAAATTCAGCTGGGTTAGCAGGGCTATAACTATCTGGATACCAAGTCCGAGTATCGTATGTACGGTATGTGAGACCTTCAACATTATCTTGCCCACTAGGGCATTGAGTTGGCACTGGCGGGTTAGGAAGCGGACCAATTTCACAATTAGGCGTAACATTTAGGTAGCCTGCTGTGTCAGTGAAAATCACACGGCTAGTACCTTCTAATTCAACTTCATTTTTCCCCGAAACAGCGCCCTCTACAGAAGATGAGCCTTCGAGTTCAATATCTTTTTCTGAAAAAACAAAACCTCGGAAGTACGTCGAACCATTTAACGTAAAGTCTCCGTAGTTGTATAGCAGCAACTGTTCAGCACTTTGCGATAGGCTTCGGTTTTCATGCTCATAAGCTTTCTTTACAAATAGACTAACCGTTCCAGCCCCTAGAGGCGGAAAAACGACATTAACGCCATTTTCAATTTCTAACTCTTCTATCCAATATTGGCCTGGAGCAAATTGCAATGTACCGCTACTTGCTTTCAAATGCTTCATTTTATAAATACCATTGCTGGTAACGAACTTAATTTTTCGGCTACTTCCGCCATCTAAATGAATATGTCCATATTCACCACTTACAACATCTATTTCTCTATTGTTGTACTCAGTACTAATATCAACTTTGCTATGTGATTTACATTGTTCAAAGCCAACTCTGCCTGAGGGGAAATCGGCTGATTGACCTGATGCTGTACATTTCACTCGCGAATTAGGCGAGCGGGGATAACACGACCGCCCCTGTGCATCAGTTACACTTTTAGCTGGTAACACACCATTTACAGGTGCGTTATCTAGATATGCGCCATGCTTAAATTCGATTTTGCCATTTTTATGATGGACATTAACTCCCTCTTGAAAGACAGAGCTCCAATCGGAAGCAAAAGCTGGTTGTAGCCATAACGGAACACTTAAACTTAGGAATAAACCAAGCAAAAATAAACGACATTTAATCACGAGCTTCGACCTCCACCTGACGGCTTACCCGAATACAACTCGCATCACTCTCAACGCCAGCGTTACATTCGCCGCTACTACAAGTCGCAGTACTAGTTATCAAATATTGGGTCATATTATTGGGTGGCAAGTTAACCGTAACTGTTGAGCATGCCATTCTAACCGTACAGCCGTGAAAACCAACTAAGCCAGTGTCTGTACCGATATCCCAAGTCACAGAAGCATCACAACTACCATTACTACCATCTAAAGGAAATAGCGTTGCCAAACTGCGATCTGCGCCGCTATTCGCTGCAGCAAAAGCTCTTGTGCCCCATACTTCTACACTAATTTGTTGGTCAGCATCATTGAGTACATTTATCAGCGCTGCTGCTAATAAAAACATTACCGTGATAATGAATACACCAATAACCAAGGCGCTACCGCGCTGCTTAGCCCTATAATTTCCACTGAGCATTACAGGTCTAACTTGCTTGCGAGTATTGTGGGTAATTTGTAATCTAGGGGACATTTATCACCTGCACTTGATGATGATATTGAAAGCTCTGACCTTGTACATCAAACAATGGGTTCAGATGTACCATAGCATTATTTTGTAAGGTACCGGGGGTATAAGCCATCGGGCTATTAATACCGATTGTATTAACAATATTCTCAGCCATTAACACCCCATTACCCATATTATCTGGGGATGGCTGGTTCACAGGGTTATTAAAGCCGTATCCGCTATAACGATTGAGCAAACTCTGCTCTGCGGTTACCTGCTCAAAGCAGTAACTCACCGCTTGTTGAACGGCAAAATAACGCTGCCTCGGTGAAGCCGCAGCAAAACGCACTTGGCGGCCAAAATTAACCGTCAAATCATTAGTTGCATTTGCGGTGACAACATCAATACGGAATAATTTACCATCTGTCTTAGTGTTAGCAATGGAAGTATAAACATCAGCAGGGCTCAATGGGTAAACCAGTAAAAATTGCCCTGCAGTTAATGATGCAGCCGTCGCACGCGAAGGCATAACTCTAGCCTCTCTTGATTTATCAGCTGGCACTATTGGTAATTCAATATAAGATGCACTTGCCTGAATAGGCATCATTTCAATGCACTGCCAGGCCGTACCGTTAGTGCGTACACCATTGCTAACTCGAATACTGTTAGGCACTGCATTTCGGATATCGCGTGTCATCCGTTCAATTGCAAAGCGGCTTTGACTCATCACTTGATCAACCGATGTTGCATCAATAAATATTCGCGTCCCAAAAATAAGAAAGCTGCTCACACCTAGGACTAAAACGCCGAGAATGATGATAACCGTCACCAACTCAACTAAAGTAAAGCCCTTGCTTTTTAATTGCTTTATTGTGCTTAACCGCAACTTAGCAGTTGAAGATACCGATGCAGGCATTAATAGTTACTCCTGATCGCGTTAAACGTCATGACTTCGCCGTTAGGTGTAGTGACGTTAATCGTCACTAGCTTAGTATTTAAGTTAGCGGGATTATTATATTCAACTGAAACTGATAATAGGTAATTACGATAGCGTTCTGCGTAAGTCATCGTACTGTTGAGCATCACGCTATTGATATTTAAGCCGGTATAGTCATCAACATCGTTATAGTCATTTCGCGTTTCTGTTACGCCATTAATAGTATCAGGGCCTAAGCCTAGCGATGAGGTGCAATTAGCTCCTGCAGGTAAGCCAAAAGCAGGCTTAGCTGCAGCACCACAAGCCGGTACTCCACCATTGGCATTGGTATTTTGATCGTATCGTTTACCCCAGATCTCATTCAAGATCGAATGTGCTAGCTCTGCAGAACGAACTCGGTGCAAGGTATCAGCTGAGCGTTCAGCTTGAGGGAATAACATGGTACTTAATAGTACAAAGGCGATACTAATAACCACCATTCCCACTACTAGCTCGACTAAGGTGAAAGCTTTTTGGGTTTTAATTTGCATGATAGCAAGCGGATTAGCCCTCATGGATATACCCCTCAGACTCTATCGCTAAAAATAACGTTTCGTCAGCAATGACGCTAATACAATTCCCATTACAGCTTACGCCTGCAACGATTGGCACTCCCTGCAAATTAAACTCAATATTAAAACGATTACTACCATTGCTGACTAGCGCTAAGCTTGCACCACCTTGAAATGCTTGCGGCGCATCCGTGCGTAAAATGTTGCCAGAGCAACCGCCATTGAAGCGACCACTAAGGCGAATGACTTGATAGTCGGTATCGCTCACTGATAGACGATAACAGCGGTCTTGGTTATTCATAGCCATGATCTGCACTTTACGTAACTCACTAATAAACTCAGAACGTAAGGTAAATGCGCTGTAGCTTGAGGTCGTTAATAGCCGAGGAATGACAACCACCGCTAGAATAGCGATAAGAATAATCGTGGTGACAAGCTCTACTAAGGTAAAACCTGTGTGTCGCTGCGTTCTGTGCATTGTCAGTCCTGAACAGTACTGCGGTGTTAAGACTAGCCGCTATGGCTAATCAAACAAAAGGGATGGAGCGCTAACTCATTGGAGTTAGTGTCTAACAATTTAATAAGTATGGCAAATAAAGCCGGTATTAATCCATTAGATACAAAAAAGGCCTGCTAGGCAGGCCTTTTAATTTGGTTGCTAATTAGCAATCTGAAGCAGTTGGTAAAGCTAAGAAACCTGGAGCAGCAGAACTTGTAGCTTCTTTGTAAGTTAACTTACACGCAGACGGTGCATCTCTCTGCCAAATTTCAACAACTTTAGGAGAACCTGCTGTTGGCTTAATTATCCACTCAGCAGTACCAGTTGAATCTGTTGGCTCACCATTTTCACCAGCATCAAATACTACGTCTAATGCTTTTTGAAGTTCTGTTTGAGTTGCCTGCATATAACCATATTGAGTCACAGCTGTTACACCCGGAGCAATAACAACTGCAGGTGGTGGAGCGGCATCAAAAGCTTTTTTCTCTTCACCAGCTATTGCAGCTTTAGAATATACAAGCGAATTTGCTCCTTGGATTGCAGCTTTCATGCCTTGTATCGACGAAAGGCGCGCGTCACCTTGTAAATTAATAAACTTCGGTGCAGCTGTTACCGCTAAAATACCCAAAATAATAATCACAACTACTAATTCAATTAGTGTAAAACCATTTTGCTTTTGCATTAATATTTTCTCTTAAGTTATGCGATTTATTAACAGCCAGAATCTTCAACATTGTATTGTGGTAAACCACCTTTAGCTTGAGGTTCAAGGTATTCAACCCAGCATTTAGCGGTATCTGAAGGTGTAAAATTAGCAGGATAAACAACAATAGCATCAGTCAATGTTGTCTGAACAGAAGGGCTATCTTCAATCACCCACTCAGGATTTGTTGATTCAGTATCAACATCAACAGCAACAATAATATCTGCTTTCGCATTCTTCAAGAAACCGTAAACAGAGCTAACAGTAACATCATCACCGGCAGCACTAGTGCCTTTATCATCTAGAATAACCGTACCAGCTAATTCACCTTCTTCACCTTGAATTGCAGCCTTTGAAAAAACCAAACTATTGGCACCTTGAATTGCACCTTTAACCCCCTGTAGGGTTGATGCACGAGCATCACTTTGTAGGTTGATAAACTTAGGAGCTGCAGTAACAGCAAGAATACCCAAAATAATAATCACAACCACTAATTCAATTAGGGTAAAACCATTTTGCTTTTGCATAGAAATTTCCTCGATCACATATAGAATTCAGCGGCAACATACAACTTTGTTGTTAGCTAAACGCTATCAATTAATTTAATAAACTTTTTAACCAAACTTTTAAACTAAACTTTTCAATAAAGCTTATTCAATAAAGCTCGCTACTTGGCCTGAGCCTGGGTTGTATGTCACCCCTTTACCAGCAAGATTATTCAAATCATTTAAGGTTTCTGTAGGGAAACCTGTTTGGGCGTCTAACTTAAGTGATGACGCCAAGTAATATAGACAAACATCTAGACCACCTACTTGCACACCATCAATAGTGTTAGAGCTACCACCGGCACCATCGGCAAGGCTTACAACATATCTCGCTTTACGCGCATCGACACCTGGAAGCACACTTCTTGGTGCATTTTGTAAAACAAGATCAAATACTTCCTGACAAGAGTCTTGGGTCATCGAAGTTGCATCGGTATTAGTTGCACCAGTTGGGTAACCAAAACGGGTATCTAAGCTGACTGTTGTGCCATCCAGTAAAACGGTATCGTTACGACGACCATCAACTTCCCATTGTGAGCGAACAAAACTCACAGCAGTGCTTAGTCCACCAGCCACACCGTCAACACTGGCGTCTTCAGCATCATCTGTTACGTTCAAAAAACGTGGAATAGCAGTCGCAGCTAATAAGCCTAAAATAACGATTACAATGACTAACTCGATAAGGGAGAAGCCCTTTTGATACTGTTGTTTCATTTTACCCCCAGTGTTGTATGTGGCTATTCTATCAGTTTGTTAAAATTAGAAAACAGATAATTTCACTCTTTAGCTAATCTCAGTTAGTCGCTGTCAAAAAAATGACCCGGCCAGAGCTGTTCTGGTAGCTAATACTTTCGCCCGACTCGTCAATATATCGGCAAATTTCTTTATCAGAGTTGAATCGCGTTTCAATTTGTTGCATATAACCTTGGCCCAACAATTCAGTCAATAACTGCCGACAGCCAGCAACACTTGTCTCATTCAATATAGGCCAACCGCCTGCAGACATTCGGACTTGACCAGTTGATGCAACACTATCTATATCGTCTGAATACCAATCTAATTGCAAAATATCTGGCTTACTGCGCATCAACCATTGTGAGCGAACTACACCTAGTACATTTAATAAACGGCTATGCTCAACTTGAATGCTTGGCTGCGCCGTTTGATTAATTTTACCGAAATAATGAAAACTGATATAAGCCATTACAAGTAATAGAATAATCAACGCAATCAACTTGCCATATATACCGAGTAACTCTGACTCGGCCTTTTGTTGACTAAGCAATCTCACTTACCTGCCGTATCAATAGTCTCAGCAAGCATTAGCTACCGCCTTTGACCACATTGAGCATGTCCCACATAGGTAGATAGATACCTAGCGCTAAAACCAGCACGATACAGGCGACAAAACCGATTAAAATGGGCTCTAACTTAGCTGTAAGGTTTTTAAGATCATAATCGACCTCCCCCTCATAAAAGTCAGCAGCGTCATTTAACAGCTGGTCTATTTGACCCGTTTCTTCACCTACTGCCACCATTTGTAATACCAGAGGCGTAAACAACTTACTGTTATTCGATACTCTTAGCATTGATTCGCCAGCCTCGATACCGCGGCGCATACCAACAATACTGTCATGCATATAGGCGTTATCAACTGCATCAGCTACGAGGCTTAATGCTTGTGTCATGGGGACACCAGCGCTGAGCATCATTGAAAAACTGCGGCAATAGCGCGATAGCGTTGAACGCTCGATAATACTGCCAACAGCTGGGATATTTAACTTCCATTTATCCCACTGTTTTTCACCTTTTTCAGTACTGTGCCAATAGCGAATACCCACGAAGCTCGCGACTAATACTACAATCATCGCAGGCCAATAATTTACAAAGACATTTGATGTATTAATCAAAAGCTTAGTCGCCCACGGTAGATCTGCACCAAATCTTGAAAACATTTCTGCAAATTTAGGGATCACCATGATATTAAGGATCACCATGGCGATAGCAATCGCGATCAATACAAATATAGGGTAACGCATTGCAGCTTTAATACGACGCCGTGTTTCCTGCTCGCGCTCTATGTATCCAGATAACTGAATAAAGGCATCTTCAAGCTTACCCGTGTTCTCACCAACGTGAACCATAGAAACAAACAAGGCATCAAACACATCCGGATGTTGGTTCATCGCTGATGACAAAGGGCGACCCGAAGTTAACTGCTCTGAAATATCATCTAACGCTTCTTTCATACGCTGTGAATGGGTTGTCTCAGAAAGCCCTGCGATCGCTCTTAATATTGGGATCCCAGAGCGCGTCAGTGAATACATTTGCCTAGTAAAGATCTGCAACTCATCTAAAGCCACTTTGCCTTTAAAAAGTGTCTTTAAACTAAATTCTTTAACCTCTTTTGCCAGCGTCAGCTCTAACGGAATCACGCCTCGAGACATCAATTGATCCGCGGCCGCGCTCTCGGAGCTCGCATCAACGACTCCTTTTATCTGTTCACCCTGAGCACTGCGCCCACGATACTGATAAGCTGGCATGGTTAAGCCTCACTCTCTAAAGTAATCTCACTGACATCCTCGACTAACTTTGCAACCTCTTCGATTGTGGTCATGCCTTGTGCCATATATTTGAGAGCGGACTCTGCCAATGGGGTAAAATTAGGGCTTTGATAAGCAGCGCGAGTAAAGTCCTGTGGATTACCCGTTCGCATAGCTTCAATCATGGGTTCGTCTAACTCTAAGATTTCGAAAACACCAATACGGCCACGATAACCACTACCATTGCAGCTTTGACAACCACTACCGACTCTAAATCTGGCATTGGAATAATCAAGTTGGCTCACGTTTGACAACCAAGCTTTGTCTTGCGCACTAAGCTGATAATCCGTAGCGCAGTTTTGACAAACTCGACGCACGAGTCGCTGAGCAATAATCACTCTTAGCGCACTAGCAACTAAGTAGCTTGCGGCGCCCATATCTAGCAGTCGTAGCGCACTGGTTACCGCATCATTGGTGTGCAAAGTCGATAATACAAAGTGACCAGTTAATGCGCCACGAAGACCAATTTCAACGGTTTCTTGGTCGCGCATCTCACCGACCATGATAATATCGGGATCTTGTCGTAACGTAGTACGTAAAACGTGAGAGAAGTCTAAACCGATCTTGTGGTTAACTTGTACCTGGTTAATACGAGGTAACTGGTATTCGACAGGATCTTCTACCGTAATGATCTTACGGTCGGCAGTATTAAGCTCGCTCAACACACCGTAAAGAGTGGTAGTTTTACCGCTACCTGTAGGACCTGTAACCAATAGCATACCGTGAGGACGTTTGATCTGACGTCGGATCCGCGCCAACATATCAGCAGGCATACCGGTTTCGTTAAGCGTTAATAGACCTGCAGATTGATCGAGCAAACGCATTACCACTGACTCACCGTGATAAATCGGCATCGTTGACATACGAACGTCGATCTTGTGACCTTTGATTTCCATATGGAAACGGCCATCTTGCGGCAAGCGCTTCTCTGATATGTCCAGACCTGCCATCAGCTTAAGACGCAGTACTAGCGCCGCGGCAATACTTACCTCAGGTAAGATATTTTCATGCAGCTGACCATCGATACGCTGACGAATACGTAGTGATTTTTCGCCTGGCTCAATATGAATATCCGACGCTCGCATTTGTACTGCGTCTTCAAAAATTGACTGCAGCAGTCGTACAACTGTTGTTTCGTTGTCACTATCGCCGCCAGTCAGGCTGCCGAGATCAAATATTTCATCGGCAGCGTACTCTTCTTCAAGCTTGCCTGCGATCTGTGCAATCTCGTCGGTACGGCGATAAAGATTATCAAAAGCATCTAATAACTGATCTTCGGTCACTACAGCGATCGAAATCGTCTTTGGCGCTAACTGCATTTCGATGTTATCCATCGCCTGCAGATCGGCCGGATCACTCATAGCAACAAGAACGCTGTCACCATTGTCTTCAACAACTAGGGCTCGATAACGCCTAGCTTGAACTTCAGGCAGCAAACCTACCACTTTGGCGTCGATGGCTCGCTTACTAATATTAAGAAACGGAATATTGAGCTGCTGTGATAAAAACTGCAGTAATTGCTGCTCAGTAATACAAGATAAGTCGATTAACGTGCGCCCCAGCTTTTTACCGCTATTACGCTGCTCACTTAATGCCTGCTGTAGTTGCTCTTCTGTAATGATGTGCTCTTGTACTAGCAAATCACCTAATCGCATTTTTAACTTGGGTTTCACTAGTAAGCTCCTAACTGCAGCAAACGATTATCGACGTATACTTTTGCCTGTGCGGATAAATTGTCTTGTAACAATGCTTGATGATAAGCAAGCTTTGCATCGCCATATTTTTGCTGTGCATCCAAGGCGTAACCTAACCCCATCCACCAACGGCCTTGGTTTGGTTCTTGTTGTGCCAGTTGGCGAAAGCTCTTTTCTGCCACAGGGTAGTCTTTTTGCTTTTGCGCTAAATCACTTTGTTGATGCCACTTTTTAATAGCAAAATCACTCGAATCGGGTATCGCATCTAAACTAAGTAAAGCTTGTTGATTTTGGCCGCTTGCTTGTAAAACACGTGCTAACAATAGCGAAAATTCATATTGCTGTGGAAACAATAATCGACCTTGTTCCAATAAATCTGCCGCTTCGGCTAACTTATTCTGTCCGTAATATAAAGCAGCAGCCTGCCTTCTGGCTTTATGCTGTGCAGGATAATACGCTAGTGCCGCTTCATAGTAGTTCAAGGCTTCACTATGCAATCCTTGTTGCTGTGCATCCATAGCCATTTGCATCTGCTTTTGCGCTAGCTGTTCTGGTGAGAGCTTTACTTCTGTAACAGCCATATTGCTACTGCTATGCAATTCATTACTACGCTTAGTTGTATGAGAAATATTCAGCGTAGGCTCTGACTCACGGTGGCTAATACTAGGCGCTTTATCTGCAACCTCAGCCACTAGAGTGCGTTCTGCTTTTGGTGCCTGAATAGTCACAGCAACCGGTTTCTGCGGCATTGATTCAGGTTTTGTATCAAGTTGCTCAATTGCAGCACTATCTATATCTACATCAGCTGTATTTACTGACTCTGTCGCTAGTGATTTACTCGCCGCAATTAACTGAGGCTCTAAAATAACTTCAGCTGCTCTTTCAGGAGTATTTGAACTCTTTATGGGCTTATCTTCTACCGCTACACTTGCTTGCTTTTCTGTGCCTGCAGGTTTTGATTGCACATCAACTTTGCTAACAGGCTGCAGGCCAACTGGTGATTCAGATGCAATATTGCTTGCGGCTAAAGCGCCTGCCGCATCTTTAGATTGCGTTAGATTTGATACAAAAAATACCGCAACTCCACCGAATATTAATGACAGTGAACACGCTAGAAACAGAGACTTTTTAGAGAAGGTTTTAACCGGCGCAGCCATTTGTGGTGCAGCCATACTTTCAATACCATGTGGCTGCTGGCGTTTGTCTAAATCTTTGAGCATTTTATTGATGACACTCATGCAACGCCTCCTTTAAACCAATAAAGCCCACTAAAAAAGACTGCAATAACTGCTGCAGCGACGAGCCATTTAACGGTGTCGTATTGATGCCTTAGCGCATCACTGGTGTCAGCAATCGAAGCAGCTATATGATGTTTTTCAACTTGCTGGGCGCCTTCACCAAAACTAACCATTAAGGCTTTATGAGACAACACATTAATCAATCTAGGAATACCTCTTGCCGCTTTAGCGATGCGTTTAGCATTTGCCTCGCTAAATAGCCGGCCACTTTCACTACCTGCAACACTGAGTCTATGTTGGATATATGCAGCAGACTCATTCAGGGTAAGTGCCCGTAAGCAGTAGCTAAAAGTAATCCTTTGCCTTAGTTGTCTAAATTTATTTTGCGCCAAACGCTCATCTAACTCTGGCTGAGCAAATAGTACAACTTGCAATAACTTGCGGCTTTCAGTCTCTAAGTTAGTAAATAAACGCAGTGCTTCCAAACTTTCATCCGGCAGAGCCTGCGCTTCATCAAGGACTAAAATAATAGAGTGACCATGAGCACTAAGCGCTAATAGTTGTTGCTGTATTAAACTGGTTAACTGCTGTTGGTCAATCTTACTTGAATGCTTTAACCCAAGCTCCAATGCAACAGCCCAACGCAATTCATCTGGCGTTAAGTATGGATTGGGCAAGTAAGCGCAATGGAAGCGTTGTGGTAATTCGTTCATTAGTTTGCGGCAAATGAGCGTTTTCCCTGTTCCAACCTCTCCTGTTACCTTGATAAAACCTTCACCCGTTTGCAGCGCAGTTTGCAGTACTTGTAAGGCCTCGACATGTGGTGCAAGTCCAAAGAAAAAACCCGTGTTCGGCGTAAGAGAAAACGGGGTTTCTGTTAACCCAAAATGCTGCAGATACAAGCTTATTGCTCCTCAGGGTACCAACGTTCAAGCAGCTCTTGAGAGCGTTTTAATTCGCTTTCCCAAGTGTTTGCACCAACAACGACTGGCTTCAGCAAAATAACCAATTCAGTTTTCACAGTTGAATTTGCACGGTTGGTAAAAGCTTCACCTAGGTAAGGGATATCACCAAGTAACGGCACTTTTGACACTAGCTCAATGTTTTCACTCTTCATCAAGCCACCAATCACAACCACATCACCGCTAGCCGCTTTAATGACAGTATCAGATTCACGGATTTCACTCTGCGCTAGCGGTAGCTCAAGGGTGCTATCAGAAATCTTAATAGTCTTAGTCTGCTCTTTAATATTGATAACTGACGGATGGATATGCAGTAAAACATCTCCTTTCTCATCAATTTGTGGTGTTACATCGAGTGCAATACCCGAGAAGAAAGGCGTTAGCTCAACTTCTGGAGTCGTTACTGGTGTATTACCGGCAACCGTTGTTGAAGAAACGTCAGTAACAAAGTACTCATCAGTACCCACTTTAATCACTGCTTTTTGGTTATTAGAAGCGGTAACACGTGGGCTAGATAACACATCGACATCACCTTGGGTGTCGAGCAAACTAATCATGGTACTAAAATCAGAACCCGCTAACTTAATCGAAGTCACACCACCTAACACGCTAGTAATGTTATCGCTTAGGCCTGTCGTAGGACTGGTACCAAACGAAATATCGGTACTCCCCGCGTGGCCCAGTACACTTTCCCAATGGATCCCTTGCTGATAGCCATCAGACAAAGTGACTTCAAGCACCTTTGCTTCTAAGATAACTTGACGCTGCAAATGAGTTTCTGCGGTCTTAATAAAGTTACGTACTTGGCGGATCTCATTTGGATATGCGCGAATCGTCACCAGACCGGCCTGTGGAGTCACAACAACTTGGCGTCCACCACCTGTATCACCAACAATCGACACTAAGGTTTCTTTTAACTCACCCCAAAAATCTGACTTGGTTTTCGAGCGAATAAAAGTACCGTTAGTTTGCTCATTGCTATCGCCGTTACTCGAGCTCGAGTCGCTGCTAGATGAGTTGTTAGAACTACTATTGTTATTGTTACTGCTGCTATTAGAATTTGAATCGTTGTTGTCAGAAATTCGGCCTGAGTTTACCGAAGTTAAAGACAAACCTTGGCGTTCCATGTACAGGTAATTCAGCGAGAAAGTTTCAGTACGCATACCCGCTGGGAAAATCCGTAAAATGCGGCCTTCACGACTGACTTCATATCCGTAAATATCTTCTACAACCTGCAATGCCTCTTTCAAGGTTACGCTTTTTAGTGATAATGAGATTTTACCGGTCACATCAGGGTGTACCGCAACACTTAAAGGCGTGCCTTGAGCTAGACTTGGGAAAAATACTTTTGCGTCAACATCATTTGCCGATACGTCAAAGCGGCGCTCTGTTGGACGTGCTGGAGTGTAGCCTGCTAACAGGTTATCTGATGACAATTCACGTTGAACTTCATCAGGCATCACTGCTGGCGGCGGAGTCGCTGAAGCTGTTTCTTTCGCTGAAAGCGATTGTGCCAAGGCTTGCTTTGACTCTACCGGATCTGGGCGGTCAACGGTTTGACAAGCCACCAACATCAATGACAGTAAAGGGGTGATATAGGTAATTGAGCGCATTTTAATTATTGTCCCTTAAAATCTGTAATGGCTTGAAACATCGTCAATTTACGGCCGTCAGCTAACGACACTGTGTCTTCATCTATCTTGACGATTTTGACACCTTTGACTCTTTCACCAACGGTGAAAATTTGATTATTTATCACAGCAAAAGCTGTAGTGTCTTTCTTTACAACACTGTTTAGCACTAATGAGTTATCGACTGAATTTGTATCAACATCAGCTTTAGCCGACCAGTTACCGGGCAAAGTTGGATCGCGCAACGTCGCAGCATTAAGGTTAAAACCTAAAGTACTCGCGAGGAAAGCAATCAATAGCGCACTAATCTTGTTTGGCAACACTGATAAAGTCCTTATTAATACTCAAGGTATAAAGTTCTAAAGAAACCGCCGCTTTAGGATAACTATCAACCCGATAATCCATACTGCGCCAATAAAGCTTGTTCGGCATATTTTCTACCGCCTCAACAAATCTCAACACAGCAAAATAGTCACCAACAAACTCAAGACGAATACCATGGCTATAAAGATTCATCTTTTTCTCTTCTCCTACCTCTAACAGTGGAGTCGGAGCTATAGATTTAAAAGACTTAAGCTCAATGCCTTTAATTTTTGATAGCAAACCAGCCAATAGCGTTGGCATGTGATCCGCCGGTACCATATCTACCATTTGGAACGATAACTGCTTATCGATTTCAGCATTTTGATGATTAATATTAGCTAGGCGCTCCCTGTATTCAGTATCAGGATCCTGTTTCAGGCTTTGCTCATACAAATCTATTTGCTGTACCGAAATTTTATTTTCACTTTCAATACTTTGGTTTTGCTGGGTAAATTTATTGTGTTCTTTTAACGCAGACTCTAACGGTAGATAAAACAACAGTCCTGCAATAACCAGTACAACAAATGCAACCAATACACGTTCGCGTTGGCTTAAGTCGTCAAATTTTTCAGCTAATTGGGCCCATTTTTGCTTCATTTAGCTTGCCCCTCATCGCTGCTATTGGCATCGCTGGTTAACTTAAATCCTAACGGTTGACCTTCACCTAAACTCATTGTCATAGAGGCAAACGCATGGCCTTTAAGTGTTGTCGTCGTTTTAAGTCTTTCCACCCAAAGTGGCACACTTTCAGGAGAAGCCGTAAAGCCCTCAAAGATGTAGCGGTTTTCATTAACTTGTATTCGGTTTAGCCAAATTTGACTATTGGCTACACTCGCTAAATCAGTCATTAACGGTGAGTAGCCATAGCTTGTAAGCACTTCTTGCTGGCTCAATTTGCCAAATAGTTGCTGCTTTAGCTCCAATTGCTGCGCTTTTAATTCAACTTCGGCAACTAGAGTTTTATTAGGGCCACGTGCCGCCAAAGCCGCCTCTAGATTTTGCTTTTGTAAATCAAGGCGCTGCTTTTCAGCCATTAATTGTTTTTTGTCTGACTCTAGACTGCTGTTTAGGGCAAATACAAGCATGGTCGCCAGCAATAAACCCACCACTAGAGCTGCAGAAGCCTTAGTGAGTCTAGAAAATGATAAACGTAGCTCTGGCGGAAATAGCGCCTCTGAATAGAGATTAACTCTTAATTTCATTACACATCACCTCGCGCGATTTCAGCTAGCGCCAGTTGAGCAAAAGCAACCTCAACAGATGACCCATTGTAAGCCGTAACTTTTTGATTGAAGTTCGCACTAATCAGATTAGCTAGTTGAGTTCGCTCACCATCCATTACAAGCTCAATGGAAGAAACCGGGGCTTCACGTAATTGGCTCTCAAAGTAATCCATTGAACGCTGCAGCTCTAAACTTAAGTTGTCGGCAACCCCATAAGCTAAATCTTCAGCTGATACTTTATCAATTTGCAAGAAACCACGAACTCGACGCTGCATAAATACTTCACCGCTTCTAACTACGGTTAACAGTAATTCTTGGCCTTCACGATGACTTAGTACTAATCGCGCTTGATTATCATCAAATAAATTACTCATTGCCATCTCTTCAATAGAGACACCTTGCGTCACAAAACCTGCGGTTTTCGCCGCGAGTAATATTGCCAGTAAAACAGGCTTCTCGGTGACAACTACATTCACTTTATTAGTGGTTTGTTTTGATGATTCGAAATAATCTAAATGGATATCAGTAACAGGCTGGGTGACAATATCTTTGACAGACCAAAGCAAAGCGGCGTTAAGTTCTTCGTCTTGGACATTAGGCTTGTCGACTAATAGCAATTGGTAGAAATCAGCTGCTAACACTAGCTGAAGCTTGGCAACACCGAACTCTTTTAAAACCTGAGAGAAAGCATTCTCCCAGTCATGGGGATTAAAAGAGAACGTCATAGATTTAGCCGCAACCTCATCGGTAGCCGCTTGAAAGACAGATATTTTTTCTGCGCAAATATAAACACCTAAGTTTTGCGTCGGTGCAGCTTTACGCCAAAACTGAAGTTTACCGAGTAGGCTCTCTTCCATTAATCCATGCCTTAAAATTTATCAAAAACTAATCTAATTACCCACGTTCCCCAAGGGTGAACCGGTTAAGTTATCTATAAAACACTAAGAGTTCTTATCTAAATAGCGCAACACTCGTATTATGCCACTAGTGTAGCGAGTTATCCCTGATTATTATAGATAAAATGCCAATTTACAGATCCTAATTAACAAACTCACTCAAATATGAAACAGACTATACCTCTTCTATAGGCTCACTAAAGAAGCTTCCTTGACCTGCACTTACCCCTAAAATCTGCAATGTTTGCCACTCTTGTAGCAGTTCAACACCTTCAGCACATACCTGTACGTCAGTCCTAAACAAGCCGGCTATCAAGCTGCGAACAAATAATTGGTTCTCTGTGCGTAGATGGATCTGATTCACAATCGAACGATGCAACTTTATCAGTGAGATTGGGTAGTGATGCATATATTCAGTACTAACTACCTGCTGCCCGACCCGATCAACACAGATTTTTGCGCCCATTTTGGTCAGCATATCAAGCGGTTCTTTCAGTTCCTGCTGATGATTCACTAAAATATCTTCGTTAACCTCAAAGATTAGTCTCGGCGCTAAATGACGATATTCTAACAATGTGGTTTTCAACCAGCGAACAAATGCACGACTGGTTAAGGTATCCAAGCTCAAATTAATGCTGAACTTTAGGCTATTATCTTTATGCTTAGGCAGTACATCGAACATTACCATTTCAACAACTTGACGCTCTATCTGCGGCGTTAATCCGCACTTTATCGCCATAGGTAAAAATAGAGTCGCACGTACTAAGTTTCCATGAGTATCACGCAGACGACTGGTCACTTCTTGATGATGCGCATTAAAGTCACTGTCGACAACCGGTTGAGAAAATAAAAACACTCGCTTGCTGACCAATACGTTTTCGATAAAACTGCGCCATCGCACCGAACCTTTTGACAAATCACCATCGACTGCGCCTTTGTCATACATAAACCAGCTGCTATCTCCCTGAAATTGAGCCGAACGCAGCGCTAATTCAGCCTCCTCGACTAAAGCGTCTTTGTCATCCCCCACTTTAAAGTAAGCGCCACCTAAATGTAGAAAGTCCTCAGGTAAAGTCACCAAAGAATTAAGCTGGCTTAAACTAAGACGTAATAACTTAGCCGCTAATTGATCTGCTTCAACTTGGGATATTTGCGGTACTACCACCGCAAATTGATTGTATGAGCGACGTGAAAAAATGCTGTTAGCTTTATCTGCTAAGATTTGATTAACGACACCAATCAGCTGTAACAAGAGTTCATCAACTTCGTGCTCTGCGAGTTCTTTAGCCAATAAGTCAAAATCTTCCATTTCAAACAGATATAACACCCCAGGGGTAATCATGCCTGAACTGCTGCTCAACGCATCGAGACGGTTCTTTAAAAATAGGCTATTACCGATCCCAGTTTCTGCATCAAGAAACGTGTTAGAGCGAATAAACTGATCAAAGCGCGCTCGCTCTTTATGAGCATCATCTAACTCTAATAGTAAATGTGTTAATGCCCGGTTGATCAAGCGCGGCTTGCCTTGACCTTTTTCCGCCAGCGCTTTGTCATGTTGACCAGATAAGATCAAACTCGAACGTTGAGCTAAATGTTCAATGCCATTTAACTCTGCAGAAAACCAGCGAAAGCCAAAACGGACAAACAAACAAACGGCTAAGCAACCAATAAAAATAACCAATATGCCATACCAGCCAATATCACTTTTATTAAATGGCTGCGGCAAGGTTAGGCTCATTACCAATTGGCCGTTTGCCAATTCGCTTTTGTAATTCACGCCACCTTTATGATGCTGCGCAGGCTTATATTCAAAGAGCAACTGGCCACCTTTAGACAACGTAAAGGCATGGGCCCTATATGAATTTAATAATGGTGGCAGCCATTCTTGGTACCCCCAACGTTCGGGACGGCTCGACTGCTGCTCTATTAAAGTTTCTAATTCAGTCACTTTTTGCTGTTGAAAGGTATACGTGAGCTGGACAAAGCTAACCATAGCGGTCAAAAAACAGATAAAGGCAACACCAGCAAGTGACATAAGCCAAAAGCTAGTCAATTTTTTAGTTAGCATTCGAGTCAATTTCATTTGTCCGCTTCCCGCGAGATCTTATTAATATTCGGCTAGCACTGCTTAGTTTTTAGCGAAGTGCAGCTCAATAAAGCGATTTTCAATTAATATCATTTATACGTAATCAAAAAACTGTCGGCAACAAAAAAGGGGCCTTAGGCCCCTTTTTATGACTAAATAAGCCTTAAGACTCCATATAGCCTTCAGGTAATTCAGTTATTGTCGCTACGCCAGATTCAATTGCAGCTAATGCAACCGCTTTAGCCACTTTTGGCAGCAAACGAGAGTCAATTGGCTTTGGCAATACGTAGTTTGCACCAAACTCTAATGAATCGACATTTGGATACGCTGCTAATACTTCTGCTGGTACCGGCTCTTTTGCTAAAGCAGCAATTGCGTGTACAGCGGCAATCTTCATTGCATCATTAATTTGTGAAGCGCGAACATCTAGTGCGCCACGGAAAATAAACGGGAAGCAAAGTACGTTGTTAACTTGGTTCGGGTAGTCACTGCGTCCTGTACCCATAATCAGATCTTTGCGCACATCGTGAGCAAGCTCAGGCTTGATCTCTGGATCTGGATTTGAACATGCAAAAATAACAGGCTTATCAGCCATTAGTGCAACGTCTTCAGCCGCTAATACGTCTGGGCCTGAAAGACCTAGGAATACGTCTGCACCTTTAATGACATCTTGCAAAGTACGCTTGTCAGTATTGTTAGCGAAGAGTGCCTTGTATTCATTGATATCATCACGGCGAGTATGAATAACGCCTTTTCTGTCGAGCATGTAAACGTTTTCACGTTGCGCACCACAGTTAACAATCATTGTCATACATGCGATTGCCGCCGCACCAGCGCCCATACATACAAACACAGCATCTTCGATAGACTTGCCTTGGATTTCAAGAGCGTTAATCATACCGGCAGCAGTAACAATTGCAGTACCATGCTGGTCGTCATGGAATACAGGAACATTACAAAGTTCAATCAAAGCTTTTTCAATTTCAAAGCACTCAGGTGCTTTAATATCTTCAAGGTTAATACCACCAAATGTGTCGGCAATCGCTTCTACAGTGTTGATGAACTCTTCTGATGTTCTGTGCTTGACTTCGATATCTGTTGCATCAATGTTTGCAAAATGCTTGAAAAGTAAAGCTTTACCTTCCATGACAGGTTTAGAAGCCAGCGGGCCCAAGTTACCTAAGCCTAAGATTGCAGTACCGTTAGAGATCACCGCAACAGTGTTACCTTTACCTGTGTAACGATAAGCATTATCTGGATTAGCCGCAATTTCACGCACAGGCTCAGCAACACCTGGGCTGTATGCTAATGCTAGATCCATGCTAGTTTCAGCGGGTTTAGTTAGGCAAACAGCTGTTTTGCCTGGTACTGGGAATTCGTGGTAATCGAGGGCTTGTTGACGAAAATCTGCCATTTTTTCTAATCCTGAGTGCGACTAATAATATCCTAAGCGAAAGGTCTGCAACTAAAAGTTCACTTAATACCCAATACTGATCCTTTAAGTAGAATTCTAAATTGAGCAAAAAACAGTTAGCTGATAGCCGCTAAGATACTTGAATCTCAGATCATTTCAAATAAGTTCCTCTCATTTTTTAACTTTATCGCTATATATTATTCCTAAGGTAGATTTTCTAAGGTTATCTGCGATGGATGCGAGGCATTTAGCCGATATTTACTGTAAGAATAATACAATCTACCACGCACAATTACCGGACTTTCAAGTAACTTTAACGTCAGAATGTTACTAAAATTACCAATATCTTGCTGAGATATCATCAAAACCAAGTTATTATCGATATTAAGCTCAAAATTTTGACCTTTTCTTTCATAACCAGTGACCACTCCTCTGATCTCTAGCCATTGATTAATGTTATTTCGGCTCAGCTGCTCAGTTGCTAGCGGTTGATATGCTTTTAAGCTCCATAAGCCTATTTTATTATCTCGAGCATCCTGCTCAATAGTGCTCAAACATTGCCAAAAGTAATCATTTTTATAGACCCGAGCTTTAGCATAACCATTGGCTAGCATCAGTTCTTGTAGATGCTGTTGTTGCTCGGTATAAACGTAAGCTAAAGTACGGCCATAAGGGTCGAGGCGTCTTTTATCAAATACGAGTTGTAATAATTGACCAGGTTTTACTGTGGTAGCCAAAAACGCTTTAGCATTATTCGCATAAGGTTGGGAAAGATTGGGGAATTGAAAATCGATTTCGGGTGCATCTATACCAATAAGTCGAACTAAACGACCATCGGTTAAGGTAATCGTGTCGCCATCATTAATGTGCGCTAAGGTAACAGTTTCATCAAATTGAGTTGGCATACATTGACTAGCTTGTAATGAAAAAGCCTGCAAAGCAGTCAATAACATTAATACTTTTATTAACTTCATTTCCCGCCCCTTGCTTCGCCTCATACCGCTCAATGTCGATAGCCAATACTCACTATTCGCCCCTTGTGGCTAAACGAACATGTCGACACTAACACAATGAATAATAAATAAGAAATAACCAGTTTGCTTTATTTCAGGCAGCAAAAAGGCGCCATAAAGGCGCCTTTTTTAAATTCATTGCAAAAGTAATAATTACTTCTTGCCAAGTGCACCAAAGCGCTTGTTGAACTTGTCGATACGTCCGCCAGTATCCATAACTTTCTGGGTACCAGTGTAGAATGGGTGACATGCACCACATACGTCTAGGTGTAAATCTTTACCTACAGTAGAGTTAATCTTGATAACGTTACCACAAGTACAAGTTGCAGTGATTTCTGCATAATCAGGATGAATGCCTGGTTTCATTGGAATTACCTCAGTAAAAGGCCATGTCGCTCTTCCAACCCGAAGTCGGACACCACATGCTGTTAAAATAAAATTATTTAGGCGGCGAATACTACAGCATCTAAATGCTAGATTCAAGCAACAAAATACACCTTAGATTAATAATCCAAAACCTTGCTAAAAAGGCCGCCTCATCGCCTTTTGCGCAAACAGCTTTAGTCATTATTCCATGGCACTAAACTCTTGTTCTGCGGTCTTAGCATTCTGATGTTTTTCTAGAATATCCTTAGAAGGGCAGTTCAGTTTAGCATCAGCTTTAAGCCCATGAATACTTTGCTTGTTAAACGCATTAGGGTTACTTTCATAAATAGCTAACATTGCGCCATAGGCGCTAAGCCCCCACAACTTAGCCTGACGATTTGCAACTCTCCAAAGGCTTTCTTTACCATTAAAAGTAATCGAACAATTATCAGGAACCATCACCTGAGGTTTTTGGATGCTTGGCTCTTCACCAAAACCTAATGCTACAGCAAGTTTATTGTCAGCAAGTACAGCTTCAGATACTTGGGTACCTTGCTCGGACGCCTTTGAACGGTCGGCAGTGTAATAGCTATCCATAGCGGACTCTGGCAAACCTTGGTTAAATAAGCTAATGATCTTTACCTGATACCAGCGGCTGACTCGGTACTCTTTAATAATTAGTACCGCATTTTTATCTGTTACCTTACTCACCCCAGCAACTTGCACTTTAAAGCTATTTAGCGGATGAGTACTTAGACGCTCTTCCCCATCAGCTTGCCGAACTGAAAACTGGACCTTTTTTAAATTGTTATGAGATGAAACGATATTCAGCTTCAAATTTGGATTTTCGCCAAGCTCAAACAAACTTTGATTAATACTCACATGAGACACCTGCGCATAAGCTGGTGTCAGCATTAATAAGCCAATTAGCGTTAATATTGTTTTCTTCATCTCATATATCCCGATTTGCTCACTTCTAGATTATCGTTATTTTTGTGTACGGTTTTTTGATGTTTATTATTTGTCATTCAAAGCTATTTTTACTTGTTCAGCTTAATGGCTTGATTCAATTAAATCAGCTTTTATCAAGTAACCACATAACCAGATACTTACCTGCTGCCTATTCATCTTAGACCATTTATATAAAGACTATCGCTGCAGATTTTTATTAATGATTTCAAGTTATGAACCATTGTTGTCTTGCGAGCATACCGCAAAAATAAACCTTCAACATCTAAGGTTAAAGTGCTCACTTACTTACAACAACCTCTTGGCTTAGCAGCAATTAAATCAATTGTCGCTGGCTCTGACTAAATAGCCTCGGTACACTTAAAGACAGTATCCTTTCGAGCCTGTAACTCTATGCCTTTGTTTGTTGAAGTCGCCCTTCCCGTTCCAATGCGACAAAACTTTAGCTATCAAGTCCCTGAACACATCACTATTACGCCTCAAAAAGGCATGCGTGTTCAAGTGCCCTTTGGTCGCCAACAACTCATAGGCCTAATTACTGCTGTAACAGACAGCTGCTCGCTCACACCTAAACAAATAAAACCGATAGTGGCGATTTTAGATAATGAGCCATTGCTACCTGAATCACTGTATAAGCTGACCGCATGGGCCGCACGATATTACTTCTGCAGCTTGGGACAAATGTTGTCGCAAGCTATTCCGGTCGCGCTGCGTAAAGGCGCCGAAGTCAAAGCGTCTAGCGTTACTTATTGGACACTAACCGATGCGGGCAAAGAAGCAGATATTAATCAGTTAAACCGCGCACCAGCGCAGCGTAAATTGCTGCATAGTTTACGAGAGCGTGATCTAGAGCTGAGCGAAATAACCAGCTTAGAGTTAAGTAAAGCCGCCGTAAAAGCCTTAGATGATAAAGGTTGGATTGAAAAGAAGAACCGTACGCTCGATATCGACTTAAGCTGGCGTAGCGAGCTTGAGATGACCGAAGAGCCTCATAGACTCAACCCTGAACAAGCCATTGCTGTTGCAACACTCACCCAGCAAACAGGTTATCACTGCACTTTACTAGAAGGTGTAACGGGTTCGGGCAAGACCGAAGTCTATCTCGCTATGCTTGAAACAATACTCAAGCAAGGCAAGCAAGCTTTAGTATTGGTGCCTGAAATTGGCCTAACGCCGCAAACCATTAACCGTTTTCGTCGCAGGTTCAACGTTAAGGTGGCGGTGATCCATTCAGGACTAACCGACAATCAAAGATTAGACGCTTGGCGCCAAGCAAAATCTGGCGAAGCCGCGATTATTATCGGCACCCGCTCGGCATTGTTTACCCCGATGCTTTATCCCGGCGTTATCATCTTAGATGAAGAGCATGACTCAAGCTTTAAGCAACAAGAAGGTGTTGGCTATCATGCCCGTGATTTAGCCGTTATGCGTGGTCACTTAGAAGATATCCCCGTGCTTTTAGGTACCGCAACACCATCACTAGAAACCTTACAAAATGCACTAAATGGTCGTTACCAGCACCTACATTTAGGCAAGCGCGCCGGTGCGGCTGAAAAAGTGCGTCAGGGCATTGTCGATATTCGTAATCAGCCATTGCGCTCAGGTATGTCGCACGCATTATTAAACGAGATGCGTATTCATCTTGATGCCGGTAATCAGGTAATTTTGTTTTTGAACCGCCGCGGCTTTGCCCCTGCGCTTATTTGCCATGAGTGCGGTCATCTGCATGAATGTGACCGCTGCGATGCTTTTTTTACTGTGCATCAAGCTTTGGGCGAAATTCGCTGTCACCACTGTAGTAATCAATATGCCATTCCAAGACAATGCCACAGCTGCGGCAGTACCATGCTTGCCGGTCAAGGCGTCGGCACCGAGCAATTAGCCTCATTTTTAGAGAAAGAGTTTCCAAATCATCCGGTGGTGCGTATCGACAGAGATACCACTCGCAATAAAGGTTCACTTGAGGGGCACCTCAACGCCATTCACAAAGGCGAGTATAAGATTTTGGTCGGCACCCAGATGTTGGCTAAAGGACACCACTTTCCAGATGTGACGCTTGTCGGCCTGCTTGATGTTGATGGCGCACTATTTAGTGCAGACTTTAGAGCGCCTGAAAGGTTCGGCCAACTTTATACTCAAGTTTCAGGTCGCGCCGGCCGCGCCACAAAACCGGGCACAGTATTACTGCAAACTCATCAAAGTGATAACGCCATGCTGCGTGAGCTGATGCATAAAGGTTATGGTGAGTTTGCTCGTAATCAGCTATTTGAACGCACTCAAGCGTTATTGCCACCAGCTTGGCACATGATATTAATCCGCGCCGAAGCGCACCAAGCAATCGATGCCGACAATCTATTAAATCAGATTGGTGCTTTGCTACCACAAGACGATGAGTGCGAAGTGATTGGCCCAATGCCAGCACCGCTTGATAGAAAGGCCGGTAAATATCGCCGTCAGTTATTATTTCAAACAAAAAACCGGAATCGATTACAGGCAGAGTTTGAACGTGCATTGCCGCAAATAGAGCAATTACCTCTGGCCAAAAAGTGTCGCTGGAGTATAGATAGAGACCCACAAGATTTGCTTTAAATCGACTTTATTCGCTCCAATGCAGAAAAATTTCGCTAGAGGATAGTAATTCACCGCCACTAGCGGCTAAAATAGTCGGTTACCCCTTATTATTTTTCTTTATGTAAGTGTCGATTAAACGCCAATGAAATCACATACTCAATCTTTACTCGCTGAATCTTTAAATGCCCTTAAACAACAAGGGATTGTTCCTGCTGACTTCGAAGCTCGTATTCAAGTTGACCGAACGAAAGATAAAAGCCACGGTGATTTTGCAACTAACTTG
Source organism: Shewanella sp. 10N.261.52.F9 (assembly GCF_041471165.1). Taxonomy (NCBI): domain Bacteria; kingdom Pseudomonadati; phylum Pseudomonadota; class Gammaproteobacteria; order Alteromonadales; family Shewanellaceae; genus Shewanella; species Shewanella sp. 10N.261.52.F9. Next base: position 21,955 of record NZ_JBFRNX010000030.1, on the reverse strand, counting down.
GCAATGATGCTAACTAAAGCTGCGGGCAAAAATCCACGTGAACTCGCTCAACTGCTTATCGATAACCTGCCTGAATCAGCTCATGTTGAAAAAGTAGAGATTGCAGGCCCTGGTTTCATTAACTTCTTTATCGATGATAATGCGCTAGCAAACCAGTTAATGGCTGCGCTAAACAGCGACACCTTTGGTATTGAGCTGCCAGCGCCACAAACTGTGGTTGTTGATTACTCTTCGCCAAACTTGGCTAAAGAGATGCACGTAGGTCACTTACGTTCAACCATTATTGGTGACAGCGTAGTACGCGCCCTAGAATTTATGGGCCACAAAGTTATTCGTCAAAACCACGTGGGCGACTGGGGTACTCAGTTCGGTATGCTGCTTGCTTATATGGAAGAGCTGCAAGCTGCCAACGGCGAGCAAGCTAAAATGGAACTGTCTGATCTAGAGACATTCTACCGCGCCGCTAAAGTCCGTTTTGACGAGTCAGAAGAATTTGCCACTCGTGCACGTAAATTGGTTGTTGAGCTGCAATCAGGTGACGAGTACTGTAACAAACTATGGCGTGAATTTAACGATATCTCGCTAAGTCACTGCCATGAGTTATATGAGCGTTTAGGTGTAAGCCTAACCCGCGCTGATGTACGCGGTGAAAGTGCTTACAACAGCGATCTTGCTCAAGTAGTTGCCGACCTTGATGCACAAGGTCTGTTGTCTGAAAGCAACGGCGCAAAAGTTGTTTTCCAAGACGAATTCAAAAACAAAGAAGGCGAGCCACTACCGGTTATTATCCAAAAAGCCGATGGCGGTTACCTATATGCAACTAGCGATTTAGCGGCAATGCGTTACCGCTCAAACGTACTTAATGCTGACCGCGCATTGTACTTTGTCGATTTACGTCAGGCGCTGCACTTTCAACAAGTATTCAAACTAGCTAAAACCGCTAAGTTTGTACGTGAAGAAATGAGCTTCGAACACATGGGCTTTGGCACCATGAATGGCGAAGATGGTCGTCCATTTAAGACTCGTTCTGGTGGCGTAGTTAAGCTTATTGACCTACTGAAGGAAGCCGATACTCGTGCTCTTGAGCTTGTTCGTAGCAAAAATCCAGATATGGATGAAGCTGAATTAGCCGAGATTGCTCGCGTTGTCGGTATCGCATCAGTTAAATACGCTGATCTATCTAAAAACCGTGCAAGTGACTACATCTTCAGCTTCGAGCAAATGCTTAGCTTTGAAGGTAACACAGCGCCATACCTACTATACGCTTACACGCGTGTTGCAGGGATCTTCAAACGTGCTCAAGACGTTGATTTAAGCGATGCGAAAATCATTCTAGAGCATGAAAAAGAGAAAGACCTAGGCACTAAGCTTGCTCAGTTTGGCGAAGTGATGGCACGTATGGTTAGCAAAGGCCAACCGCATGCCCTTTGTGGTTACCTATTTGAGCTAGCCGGTGCGTTCTCAAGTTTCTACGAAGCTTGCCCAGTGTTAGCCGCTGAATCTGAAGAGCAAAAGAAGAGCCGTCTATTATTGTCACAGCTTACTGCTAAGACACTAAAACAAGGCTTAAACCTTCTTGGTCTAGAAACATTAGAACGGATGTAACCTTCAGCTCATGACAAATCGTGATTATGCAAACCGTAAGCCTGCTCGAAAAGGTAAGAACAGCGCTCGCAAAAAGAGCTCAAAAGGAAAAGCACCTAAACGCTTTCCAATTTTGCTGGGGCTTATCACGCTTGTAGGTATTGCTAGCTTTGGTTATTTACTGTGGATATTAAGCAGCAATGACAAGCCGACAGCTGCTCCGGCAGTGGTTGAACAACCAAAGAAAAAGCCAGCTAAGAAAGATCCAGATGCACTTCCTCCTGTACCTAAAGAGGAATGGACTTACCTTGAAGAGCTAGAAAACAAGAAGGTCGAAGTCGATCTTCCTGAAGTATCAAATAAGCCAAAACGTCCTTATCAAATGCAATGTGGTTCGTTTAGAAAAGAGTCACAGGCCAATGAGCTAAAAGCGATTATCGCTTTTCAAGGTTTAGAGGCGCAGGTGCGTAAGGCAACAGGTAGTAGCGGTGTTTGGTATAAGGTCGTATTAGGCCCTTATGACAAAAAGCGCGATGCTGAAAGACAACGCCATGTGCTGCAAAACGCTGGCACTAACGGTTGCCAAATCTGGTTCTGGGAAGGTTAAGGCTATTCCTGTTAGAAAAAACGCTGCCCTGTGCAGCGTTTTTTTATGCCAACAAACCTTTGCTCCCCTTGATATTCAATTCACCACCCCCATATCTTTATTATCGTCAACCAGCAGGCATAATGCCGCTGGCTAGAGAAGAGGATTTATTGTGACCACAATCGTATCAGTACGCCGAAATAACCAAGTCGTTATCGCCGGTGATGGCCAAGTTTCTCTCGGTAACACCGTTATGAAAGGCAATGCTAGAAAAGTTCGTCGTCTGTACCACAACAAGGTACTTGCGGGCTTTGCTGGCGGTACAGCCGATGCATTCACCCTATTTGAGCGTTTCGAAGCTAAGCTTGAAATGCACCAAGGTCACCTAATGCGCGCAGCCGTTGAAATGGCTAAAGACTGGCGCTCAGATAAAGTGCTACGCAAGCTTGAAGCTTTGCTTGCTGTGGCCGACGCTGAATCTTCATTAATCATTACCGGTAATGGTGATGTGGTTCAGCCTGAAAATGATCTTATCGCGATTGGTTCTGGTGGCAACTTTGCCCAATCAGCTGCGACTGCACTACTTGAAAACACTGACTTGAGTGCACTCGAAATTGCTGAAAAATCGCTAACAATTGCTGGTGACATCTGTGTATTCACCAACCAATTTAAGACAATTGAAGAATTAAAGTACTAAGCCTACGCGCTAAGTAAAAAATGCTGTAAAGCATGAGGAAAGAATATGTCTGAAATGACACCACGTGAAATTGTTCACGAGCTAGATAGCCACATTATCGGCCAACAAAAAGCCAAGCGTTCAGTTGCCATTGCACTGCGTAACCGCTGGCGCCGTATGCAGCTTGCTGCAGATCTTCGTCAAGAAGTGACGCCAAAGAACATTCTTATGATTGGTCCTACTGGTGTAGGTAAAACTGAGATCGCTCGCCGTTTAGCGCGCCTTGCAAAAGCCCCTTTCATTAAAGTTGAAGCGACCAAGTTCACTGAAGTGGGCTACGTGGGTAAAGAAGTTGAGCAGATCATTCGCGATCTAACCGACTCGGCAATTAAATTGACTCGTGAAGAGCAAATTAAGAAGTGTAAATTCCGCGCAGAAGAAGCTGCAGAAGAGCGTATTTTAGATGCATTGCTACCTAAACCGAAAGAAGATTGGGATAGCGAAAAAGCTGATGACAGCGCAACCCGTCAAATCTTCCGTAAGAAATTACGCGAAGGTCAGCTAGATGACAAAGAAATTGAGATCGATATTGCCGCGCCACAAGCCGGCATTGAGATTATGTCTCCTCCAGGTATGGAAGAGATGACTAACCAGCTACAAAGTATGTTCCAAAATATGGGACCGGGTGCGAGTAAGCGCCGCAAGATGCCAATCAAAGAAGCTTATAAGCTATTGATTGAAGAAGAAGCGTCTAAGCTAGTTAATCAAGAAGACTTAAAAGAACAAGCAATTGAGCTTGTTGAGCAGCACGGTATCGTATTCCTAGATGAGATCGATAAAATCTGTAAGCGTGGCGAATCGTCAGGCCCTGATGTATCTCGTGAAGGTGTGCAGCGTGACCTACTTCCTCTTGTTGAAGGCTGTACGGTTAACACTAAACACGGCATGGTAAAAACTGACCATATCTTGTTTATCGCATCGGGCGCGTTCCAGATGTCTAAGCCATCTGACTTGATCCCTGAACTTCAAGGTCGTCTGCCTATCCGTGTTGAGCTAGATGCACTCACAGCCGGTGACTTTAAGCGTATCTTAACTGAACCACACGCATCACTAACTGAGCAATATATTGCTTTAATGGGCACTGAAGGCGTGACCATCGAGTTTACTGAAGATGGTATCGATAGCATTGCTGAAGCAGCTTGGCAGGTCAACGAGCGAACTGAAAACATCGGTGCCCGTCGCCTGCACACAGTAATGGAACGCTTGATGGAAGAGCTTTCTTACGAAGCGTCTGACAAGTCTGGTTCTGTTTCAGTTATCGATGCAGACTATGTTAAAGCGCACCTAGATAACTTAGTACAAGACGAAGATCTAAGCCGCTTTATCCTATAAGCTCAGCTTAAGCTCTTTGCCAAATAATGGCTAAATTAGTGATAGCGGTTAAGGACAATATGCTCCTTAACCGCTATTCTGTTTCTAATACTCGTTAAAATCATGTCGGTTAATAGATGACTCAAGATAACAGCACACCTAATGTGGTAGCGCTTAAGCTAAAACGTAAATCTCGCCAACTTGAGATGACTTTCGATAATGGTGAGACCCACCAGCTAAGCTGTGAAATGTTGCGCGTATACTCGCCATCAGCAGAAGTGCATGGTCACGGTAATCCAGTACTGGTCACCCACAAGAAAAACGTCAATATCAGTGCCATTGACCCGGTTGGTAATTACGCCGTTAAAATCACCTTTGATGATGGCCATAATACAGGTTTGTTTTCTTGGAAGGTGCTGCACGATCTTGCCACTCACCAACTCGATTTATGGGAAAAATACCTTGCTCGTCTGCGGGCAGCCAAGGCTAGCCGCGAGCCATTAATCGATATGGCAGTTAAATATCACAAATAGGCGCATCTAGAGTATTAACGATACTCAATACCGCTCAATATGAGATCATCAAGTTTATTGAGGTGATCTCATCTCGCTACCTAGCACACCTCCTTTATCATCAAACTGAACAACGCTTAAGCAATTAGTGTGAACTAATACAAAAAATTCCCCCAATTTCTAACAATGCGGACTTATGTCCTCTCCCCTTGTGACAATGAGACTTACTATCAGCGGCAATCAAAAAGAGGATAGCTCATGACTGCACATATCAACGGTAAGCTTGGCGATTTCGCTGAAACAATCATCATGCCTGGTGACCCACTACGCGCAAAATACATAGCAGAAAACTTTTTAGAAGATGCGGTAGAAGTAACGAATATTCGCAATATGCTTGGATACACCGGCTTTTATAAAGGTCAGCGCATTTCGGTTATGGGTCACGGTATGGGGATCCCATCTATGGTGCTTTATGCCCATGAACTTGTGGCAGACTTTGGTGTTAAACGCATCATTCGTGTCGGTAGCCTTGGGGCAACTCAGCACAATGTAAAAATAAACGATGTAATTTTAGCCCAAGCAGCCGGCACAGATTCGCCTACAAATACTAAGCGCAGCAGTGGCTACCAAATGGCAACATCAGCTACCTTCGACTTGTTGCACAAAGCATACATGATTGCCCAACAAAAACAGATAAACGTCAAAGTGGGTAACGTTTTCAGCGGTGATATGTACTACGACCCAGATGAAGACATGATCCCAGCACTTGAACGTTTTGGCGTGCTTGGCGTAGATATGGAGGTCGCCGGCCTATACGGGCTTGCCCACCACAAAGGTTTTGAATCTTTAGCGATTCTCACTGTATCTGACCACTGCTTAACGGGCGAAGAAACCAGTGCAGAGGCTCGTCAACTCACCTTTAACCAAATGATTGAGCTGGCATTAGAAACAGCCTGTCAGTAAAGACAACTCAGCCGCTGCAAGCCCTGCTTCCAGCGGTTTTGCTTTTATTTAAGCTTGTGATATAGCAAGAATAGGAACAAATGATGCAAAACAAAATCTCTTTAACCTTGCTAAGCTTTCTAGCCAACTTCGTGATGGCAGGCTTTGCAACCCAATTCGGAATGCTGATTGAACCTATAGCACAAAAGTTTTCGGCTAACGTTAACGAAGTCGCCTCTATCTTTTCACTACTAAATGGTGGTGCATTAGCAGGGACGATTGCAGCCTTCTTTCTAATTGAAAAAATCGGTGTCAAACGCATTACATTACTCAGCTATATCAGTATTGCCCTTAGTGCAGCAGCTTTGCATTTTACCAGTTCACTTAGCGTGGTTATGATTGCAATGACCATTATTGGTCTTTGTGGCGGTGTAGGCCTTTGTATAGCAGGTACAATTGTAGTATCGGTTTGGAAAGACAAGATTCAAAGCACCATGCTAGTGGTACAGGATGCGACATTTAATGTCGCTGGCGTGGTGTTTCCACTAATCACAACTTATGCACTTAGCAATGCATTATCTTGGAGTTACAGCTATCTTGCGGTTGGTATCGTGGCACTAGCGACAGCGGCTATTGCGCTAGCTACTAATTTTGAATTGTGTGAGGCTCAAGATCAGCAAGATTCAAGTAAAGATAACTCCGAGTGGAACTTTGGTATCATTAGCGGCGGTATAGGTCTATTCCTTGGGATGCTTGCCTTGTATACCTTTCTAACATGGGCACCGATGTTCGTTAAAACCAAGTTTGATATCCCATTCGAAGAGGCGGGTAATATCATTACTCAGTATTGGTCAGCGGCACTTGTGGGGGCGCTCGTCTCTACAATGATTGTGACTCGCGTTAAGATCCAACATTTTTTAGTGGGTGTGATATCTCTAGCATTTGTGATCACTAGCCTTATCGTAACCACTGAAAACTTAAGCTGGATAGGTTACCTAACTTATGGCTATGGCTTTGCCTGCGCAGCACTGTATAACGCCTTTATCGCTTACGGTGTATCGTTTGTGAAAACCGCTAGCAGCCGTAATGTGTCATACATCTTAATTAGTGGAAGTGCTGGCGCTATGTTTAGCCCTGCTATTAGCTCGCTATTTGAAAGCATTATAGGTCTACAGACCGTGATGTACGCCATTCCGGTTATCTACGCGTTAATTCTGGCAATGCTAGTGCTTTCTAGCCGTCAGCAAATGTCATTAACCCAAAAAGTCGCTTAAGTGCTAAATAGCTCCAAGCCCACGTAGGCTTGGAGCTATTCAATAAACGCCTTAAGCCCTTCTAAGTCTTCAATAATTAAGCCTTCTTTATCCCGCTTAATTAGCCCCATTTCTTCAAGATTTTTCACTGCTCTGCGGTACACTCTATCTGTTGTAGCAAAGCGTTCAGCTTCTAGGTAACACTTAGTAAACCCTTCAACAGGTTGATCTTTGAGATACTGGTGATAAAGATCATAAGCAATATTGTAAGCAATGGGATACAGCATTCTACGAGTAAAAATATCGACGGTATCTTGGTAATCAATGGCGATAGCACTAGCGAAGAACAATGCGAATTTTGGAGTACGTGCTAACGCAAGCTGTAACTTATCACCATTAATAATGGATATCTCAATAGGCTCTTCGGCAATAATATCGAGCTGGCATAAATAGTCGGTGAAAAACTCCATCTCGCCAAATAATTGCGAATCACAAGTCATGGTACCAAGTTGAAAACTACGACCGTTTCTAGCGGTATACCCCATAGAGATCCGGCCATAAGGCACTAAAATTAATGCATTAACCTGCTGCCCTTGCTGCATTAACTTGTAGTTCGCATCAACGGTTTTGGTTTCAGTTATGCACTCGCGCATTATCAGCTCAATTGCATCATGTTCTTGCTCCCATAAAGAATGAAAGCGTCCCTTTGCCAGTGGTTTTAGCTGCATAATCGTTTTATCTAATAGAGATCCAGGCGATAGATAATGTAATTATACGCCCTTAAAGCTAGCTTTTAATACCGCAGCCTGTTTAGTCGGCAGACTCAGTAAGAATATCAATTTAAGTACAATCGGCTTAAGGGCTTTTTTTCTGCCAGCTCAATGGTAAACTCACCTCTTGCCAGAGCGACTGGCATAATAGCTCTGGCTGACTCCAGTCACCTTTTAGTAGCCAGTTTACTAGTGCATCGCCAACCTCAGGGTAAGCAATAGCCTCAGGCATCGGCGCTTTCAACCAACGTCGTAAAGCATTGGAGTCAAGACAAGTTTTCATGCACTCTGCAGCACCAAGTAACTCCAATGCTGCCACATTAGATAATTGTTCAAATTGGCCTAGAAGTGGCTTTATTAACAACTTTTTGCCTAAAGTGAGAGCTTCACTCGCCAGCTCAAATCCGGCATTGCCAACCACACCACCACAACTGGCCATCGCCGCTTTAAAACCATCGCGATCAAAACCGTGCCACCGTATGTGATCCGAAGGCTTGGTAGTTGGTTTGGCTGCGTGATACACCAAAAAAGTATAATCACTAAAAGGCGCTAGAAATTTAACGATTTCATCTGGCGACTCAAATGGCAGATAAACTAAGATTTGATGTGCAAGCTGTTGCTCAACAACATCAACTTCTACAAAGGGTGGTAAAATAGGAAAACCAAAATGGTGCCAATGACAACCTAACGCAATATCAACAGGGGCAAAATAGCTCAACATCATATCGTTAAACCAACTATCACCCATCTTAGGTACAGGAAAGTTTAATGCAGCTTGATGACTGATCCCAATTGACGGGATCCCTTGATTTTTCGCAGCCCACGCTGAAACAGGCTCAAAGTCATTAAGTACTAAATCATAGCCGCTTAAATCTAAACTTTTAACATCCTTGATGAATCCTAGCCATGCATTTTGCTTTGCAGTTTTAGCAACGCTTACTCGGCCATTTTCAGTAGAAAAAGTTAAACCTGATTGAACTTGATAGTGACCAAAACATTGCATATCAAAAAACTGATCTGCTGAGCGGCCGGAAAAAAAGAAATCGACATTTGCACCTTGTTTTTGTAGCGCCTTTGCCATCACTCTAGCTCGGCTTAAATGACCATTACCGGTACCTTGTACTCCATAAAGAATTCGCAAGTTATTCTCCTAAAGAAATGGCTGACTGAGTATGACTGAGACAATCCCAAGCAATGCGCCTGCTAGGATATCTAGAGGATAGTGCACGCCTAATATAACGCGGGAACAACCAACCGAAATGGCCCATAAAGCTGCAAAATAAATAAACTCTGGATAAATAAAGTAGATACTTGTTGCCATAACAAATGCCGCTGCAGTGTGGCCTGAAGGTAAACTGAACTTGTCTGCAGGCTCTAAACTTGCGCTACCACCAACAAGTGCATGACAAGGGCGAGGTCGACGGATCAAATTCTTAAGGATGAAATACAAAGGAAGCTCGACCAAATAGGCAGCGAGCATAACATTAAATAATGAATCAACTTGCCTATCAACCAACACACAAGCTACCGCCAGATATAAATAAGCAGGGCCATTTCCAGAAGCTGACAAAGTAAACGCCAACGGTTTTAGCCCATGCTGTTGGCCAGTTTGTACTATGTAGTGGTATAGCCTTTGGTCTAATACTGTTATTGAAGCCATCATGTTCTCCAACGCTTGATATACTTGGCAAGCTATGAAAACTCCATGACGTCATAGTGACAGCTTATCTAAACTTTTATGACAGACTTAAGTTTAAGAGGCGATAACATTAACGGACTGGTAGGGTAAAGTTATGATGTACATAGAAGAGTTGAGCAGCCCAGTCAAGAGGTCCTAGGCTGCCTCAGCTTGTGCTAGTTATTCAGCGGCGAGCTCTGAGTTATTGCGGTTTCTATACAGCTTTAATAAGTGATAGATATTAATACACGCAACAAACGCATTCATACCTGCTACAGGCCAAGCTTCGATTGACGCGCCATAAATAACAAACAGACTACAGCCTGTAAAGTTAAGGCATCTCAACCAAATAATGTCTTTCATCATGAGTGATATCGCAACCATCACTGATGCAGCATAGCCAATAATTTCAATCGTGTTTACAGCTTCCATAAGGCACCTTTTTTAGGCCCTATGCCTTCCCTAAGCTAGTTGGGGGTTCCGTGCCCCTAAAGCGGGTCAAATTAAAGTATTTATCAAAATAACTGACAACATGCTAACAAAATCACTCACAAAAAGTAATAAAAAAACGTCATATAATGACCTGGGTCATATTTAAGCTTACTTATTCGCCAACAAGAAGAAATATTACTACAACACAACCGAACGGCTTGATATTGGACAATTGCGTGATTGATAACGCTTTTCTTTTTAAGAATCCCTTATATACTGAGTGCAATTACTTGTTTGCTCGGAATACTGAGCATCTCTATCTATCAGGAGTGTTCTTATGGAATACAACACCTCAGAACTTTGTGACACTTATATCGATGTTGTTGATGTTGTCGAACCCATGTTCAGTAATTATGGTGGTTGTAACTCTTTTGGTGGCTCGATTAGCACCATTAAGTGTTTCGAAGACAATGGTCTTATCATTGATGCTGTTCAAGAAGATGGGGAAGGTAAAGTTCTACTAATTGATGGCGGTGGCTCACTTCGCCGCGCGCTACTTGATGCAACGATTGCAGCAAAAGCAGTAGAGAATAACTGGGAAGGTATTATCGTATACGGTACGGTACGCGACGTTGATGCACTAGAAGATCTAGACATCGGTATTCAAGCGCTAGCTTCTATCCCTGTAGGTGCCGACAGCAATGCGGTAGGTGAGTTAGAGATCCCTGTAAACTTTGGTGGTGTAACTTTCTTACCAGGTGACCATGTATATGCTGACAACACAGGTATCATTCTATCGCCAGAGCCGTTAGATATTGATTAAGTGAAAATCTCGTTATATAGCCTTTGCTATTATGCTTTTAAAGCCAGTCCTAGTGACTGGCTTTTTTGTATCTGTTTACTGGATAAAATTAGTATGACTTGCAGACAAAATTTATCAGCTTAAACTAGATCGCATCAAAGCTAACAATAAGAATAACATCATGCTGAATCTCACTGCTTTCACCCAAGATAAACTCCAAAGCTTACTCAACACCCGTAACGGCGAAACCAAACTTGGTCAACGCGTGGTGCTTCCGGAAGTCAACCTAGCGCTAGACAGCAACTTAAATCATGCCAAAGCAAGCGGTGTACGCTTTGTCATTTTAGGGATAGGTGAAGATATTGGGCCACGAGCTAATTTAGGGCGCGGCGGTGCGACGGATGCATTTGACAGTGCTATGGCTCAATTTTTGAATTTACAATCGAATCGCTTTCTTAGCGGCAATGAGTGCCTAGTATTAGGCCAAATTAAAACTGAAGATCTGGCATTGCCAGAAAACAGCGAAACAGCACAATTAAGAAACCATGTTGATCAACTCGATGAGCGCGTCATCCAAGTACTATCAGCAGTATTTAGCGCAGGACTCGAACCGATTGTGATCGGCGGTGGCCACAATAACGCGTACGGTTTGCTGATGGCTGCTAAAGCTACGTTCAAGCACCCTATTGCCGCTGTCAACCTAGATCCACACTCTGACTTTAGACCTAAAGAGGGTCGTCACAGCGGTAATGGTTTTAGCTATGCCGCCTCGTCTGGTGCGCTAGGTTATTATCACGTCTTAGGGCTGCATGAACTCAAGAATAGTGAAACTACGCTGCAACAGCTTGAAACCTTTGGTGGTAATTGGCATAGCTTGCAACAAATCTGGGTTCGCCGTGAACTCAGTCTTGAAGACGCACTTCAGCAGATAAGCAAACAGCTTAATAATACCCAATTACCCGTTGCTGTAGAGCTTGATCTCGATGCCATTACTAATATGCCTAGCAGCGCTTCAACCGCTGCAGGAGTTCCACTGCTCGATGCCCTACACTACGTGAGTTATATAGCGAAACATTGCCCAAGCATATACTTACATTTGGCCGAAGCAGCACCGAGCTGTCACGTGGCTGGAGCCGCAGCCGGACACCGTGAAACAGGGCAAAGTATCAGCGAATTGATCTACTCATATATCAACGGACGTATTAATGCTCTATAGCATGTAATAACTATTCAACATTGGTAAATAGTGTGGTGTAATGCGCTGTCAATTTTGCGATAGACTGCGCCATCACGCATTTTTTTATTATCCTCATACGGATAGTTAACCTTCATCACAGACTGATAGATGAAAGATTCAGCAATTGTCTTTGATGGCTTACAATCGCAACAATTTAATCGTTAACGTTATAGGAACACATAGATGTCAGACGACAATCCAAAGAGCACTCACTTCGGTTACAAAACAATTGAAGCAGAGAAGAAAGCCGACATGGTTGCTGGCGTATTCCATTCTGTCGCAGCTAAGTACGACATTATGAATGACGTTATGTCTTTCGGTATCCACCGCATGTGGAAGCGCTTCACTATCGAAAGTGCGGGTGCACGTCCAGGAATGAAAGTACTCGATTTAGCTGGCGGCACTGGCGATTTAACCGCAAAATTTTCTCGTATTGTTGGCGACACTGGTCAAGTGATCTTAGCCGACATTAACGATTCAATGCTTAAAGTTGGCCGTGAAAAGCTAAGAGACAAAGGCATTGTTGGCAATGTAGATTACGTGCAGGCTAACGCTGAAGCACTGCCTTTTCCTGACAACCACTTTGATATTATCACCATCGCTTTTGGTCTACGAAATGTAACTAATAAAGATGCTGCAATAGCTTCAATGCTGAGAGTGTTAAAGCCTGGCGGAAAGTTACTTGTGCTTGAGTTTTCTAAGCCTCAGCATGAAATCATGCGTAAAGTGTACGATTTATACAGTTTTAAAGTGTTACCAAAAATGGGCTCTTTAATTACCAAAGATGCTGACAGCTATGAATACCTAGCTGAATCGATTCGCATGCACCCAGATCAAGACACTCTAAAGCAGATGATGGAAGATGCAGGCTTTGAACAAGTCAACTACACCAATATGACTGACGGCATCGTAGCCCTTCATAAAGGTTACAAATTCTGATTGGACTGACTATGTCTCGTGACCTGCCATTAATAGCCTGCGCCGCGATAGAGATCAGTTTAAACAAACTGATCTCACAATCTCCAGAAGACTACGCCAAACAGCGTAGTCTGCATGGCAAAGTGTTATGCATTCAGCTTTCCCAACTCAATTGGCCTTTTTACTTTTTATTTGCCAATGAGATCCAAGTATTCTCTCGTTATGAAGGCGAAGTGACCACTAAGATTAACGCTGATATAACAACGCTTTATCAATTAACAGAAGGTGCAAACCTAACCGAGCTGATCAAACAAGATAAACTGAGCTTGGAAGGTGATCTAGGTCTATTACAGACTTTTAGCCACTATATGCAACAAATTGATGTCGACTTCTCTGAGCCTCTCTCACGTTATATTGGCGATGTGCCTACGCACTTTATTAGCCAAGGCTTAAAGCAAGCCAAAACCGATTTAAGTGCAGTGTTTAGCAAAACACGTTCGCATATCGGCCAGCTAACGACTGAAGAGTATCGACTCGCTCCCCATAAACTCGAATACATACACTTAAGCGATAATATTGACGACTTAGTCAAAGACGTCAATGTGATAACAGCTCGAGTAGAACAGCTTATTAACAGGGTAAAAATGAAACCATGACAGTAAAAAGTATCAGGCGCGCTTATCACGTCATTCGTACTGCATTACATTACGGCTTGGATGACTTAATTCCTTCTAAGTTAACGCCTTGGTACTTCAAATTGTTAAGGGGTTGCTTTTTCTGGCTACGTAATAAGCATAAAGATAAGGTCGGTGGTGAGCGTTTAAAGCTGGCAATGCAAGAACTTGGCCCCGTTTATATCAAGTTTGGTCAAATGCTATCGACGCGTCGGGATCTTCTCTCTGATGAGTGGGCTGAAGAGCTGGCAATGCTTCAAGACAGAGTCCCCCCGTTTGACTCAGCCATCGCCCGTGCATCAATTGAAGCTGAGCTTGGCGCACCTATTGAAGATTATTTTAATGACTTTGACGATATCCCATTAGCCTCAGCATCTATTTCCCAGGTGCACACAGCGACATTAAAATCTAATGGTGCTGCAGTTGTACTAAAAGTGCTGCGTCCTGACGTTGAGCAAAAAGTACATGCTGATATCTTACTTATGTCGCAGGCAGCTGACTTTTTAGAAAGCTTACTAGGTGCTAATAATCGCCTACGTCCAGCCGAAGTGATTGAAGATTACCGAACAACTATTGAAGGTGAGTTAAACCTCAAACTTGAAGCGTTAAACGCGATTAAGCTACGGAATAACTTTATCGATTCTAATGCTCTTTATATTCCTTACATGTATGAAGATCTTTGCTTCACACGTTTAATTGTAATGGAGCGTATCGACGGCGTGCCGGTTTCGGATAAAGTTGCGCTTGAAGCCCAAGGCACTAACCTCAAGTTGCTAGCAGAGCGCGGTGTAGAACTGTTTTTCACTCAAGTTTTCCGTGACAATTTTTTCCATGCAGATATGCATCCAGGTAATATTTTTGTTAGCCGCGAGCACCCTAATGATCCTTTCTATATCGGGTTAGACTGCGGCATCATGGGTACGTTAACCGATGAAGATAAACGTTATTTAGCAGAGAACTTTCTTGCTTTCTTTAATCGCGATTATCGACGTATTGCACAGTTGTATATTGAGTCGGGTTGGGTATCACCCGATACCGATGTTGCTGCTTTTGAGCAAGCAGTAAAGGTTGTATGCGAACCAATGTTCAATAAGCCACTGGACGAAATATCTTTTGGCCATGTTTTACTGGAACTATTTAGAACCGCTCGACGATTTGACATGGTAGTGCAGCCGCAACTGGTGCTACTGGAGAAAACCTTGCTCTATATCGAAGGCCTCGGCCGACAGTTATATCCACAACTCGATTTATGGCAAACAGCAAAGCCATTCCTAGAAAAATGGATGGCCGAGCAAGTTGGGCCTAAAGCAATGGCAGCAAAAGTTAAGCAACAGTTACCATATTGGGCGGAGCACTTACCTGAACTACCAGAACTTATTTATGACAACCTTAAAATGGGCCGCAACCTATCTAAAAATCAAAATAATTTGTTAGATCGGTATCTCAAACATCAACAAAAAGCTCATAAAAGTAACTATCTTTTGATTACATCGGCTGTTTTAGTGATCTGCGGCACTATTTTGTTAAACCAAGACGCTACACTATGGCCCTCTTATGGCAGTATTGGCATAGGCATCGCTCTGTGGGTGCTGGGATGGCGATCAAGACCAAAGAATCGCAAAATTTAGCTAGACCTAAATAACCAAAGGTTCATAATAGAACCAGTATCTAATTAAGAGGATTCATCCATGGGTGGCATTAGTATTTGGCAACTTCTTATTATTGCTTTAATTGTCGTATTATTGTTTGGAACTAAGAAGTTACGTTCACTAGGCGGCGATTTAGGTGGTGCAGTTAAAGGCTTCAAGAACGCAATGTCTTCTGAAGAAGAGAAGAAAGCACTAGAAGATAACGCAACTGATAAACCAGCTGCTGACACTGCAAAAGTGACAGAAACTGCAAAAGTTGCAGAGACAGCCGAGAAAAAGGCTGAGTCTAAGGGCAAAGAACAGGCGTAATCGACTATGTTCGACGGTATCGGCTTTATGGAGTTGCTGCTGATTGGGATCTTGGGCCTTGTCGTACTAGGCCCTGAAAGACTCCCAACCGCGGTGCGCTCAATTTCTAGCTGGATCCGCGCCATGAAAAAAATGGCTAACTCGGTAAAAGACGAATTAGAGCAGGAGCTTAAGATTGAGCAACTGCACTCTGATTTGAAAAATGCAGAGAGTCAGGGTTTAAAGAACCTTTCTCCAGAGTTACAGGATTCAATCGATCAACTAAAAGAAGCGGCTCAATCTGTTAATCGTCCTTATCAAGTAGAAGACGTTCCTACGGCGAAAGAAACTCCAGCCCAAGAAACCTCGACTACAGAGAAAAGCTCGACAACGAGTGCTAATTCAGACAAACCTAACGGGTAGTCCATGTCACAACAGCAGCCATTAATCAGCCATTTGCTCGAGTTACGTACTAAGTTATTACGAGCAATTGGTAGCGTGCTTTTGGTGTTTATTTGTTTGGTGTATTGGGCCAACGATATCTACCATTACATGGCCACGCCCTTGATGCAGGCCCTACCTGAATCAAGCAGTATGATTGCAACCGATGTTGCAGCGCCATTTTTTGCTCCATTTAAATTGACGTTAGTGCTGTCATTTTTCGTTGCAGTACCTTACGTGCTTTATCAAGTGTGGTCATTTGTTGCGCCAGGTCTATATAAGCACGAAAAACGTTTGGTTGTGCCTCTGCTTGCCAGTAGTACATTGTTGTTCTATCTAGGTATCGCTTTTGCCTACTATGTTGTGTTCCCAGTTGTTTTTGGGTTCTTTACTAGCGTTGCTCCAGAAGGAGTAGAAGTTGCTACCGACATTAGTAGTTACCTAAGCTTTATTCTAAAACTGTTTTTCGCTTTTGGTTTAGCTTTTGAAATCCCTGTAGCAGTTGTACTGTTATGCTGGGCTGGTGTAACAACACCTGCTGACCTAAAAGCAAAGCGTCCTTATATCGTGGTTGGTGCGTTCGTTATCGGTATGCTACTAACTCCACCGGATATTATTTCTCAAACGATGTTAGCAATCCCAATGCTTATTTTGTTTGAAGGCGGTTTGATTGCAGCGCGTTTCTACAGTAAAGACAACGAAGATGATGAAAGTGAAGATGGAGAAGAACAGAAAGAGTCTGAGTCTCAATAAAGTCTAATCGTCATCTTATAAAAAGGTATTACCTGCTCCTTCATTGGCATAGGTAGTACCTTTTTTGTTTTCATAAGATTTAACACTAGATAACTTTGCGGTTTCAATTGACCCAATACAATGTAAAATCAGCCTCAAGCCTGCTTTATAAGAATAAAAGGAAGTTACTGATGATCAAGCCACATTTTCTATTACTCGCTACAGCGTCACTACTCGTATCTGCTACAGCAAATGCCTCTTTAGAAAACCAAATTTCACAGTGTGCAGCAATACAAGATAAGCTTGAACGTCTAGTTTGTTTTGACAACCTGGCCTCGTCTATCGGGCCCCAAACAACCAGTAAACCGCAGACTAGTACGCTTACTGTTCCCGCTGCTTCAGCAACAGTCACAGCAACGAAAGTCGATCCTAGTGAAGGTTTTGGCCGTGTTTATAAAACAGAAGAGACAATTGAAAAGGTTCAGCTACAAGTAAAATCTGTAACTAAAGATCCTAGAGGGATACTTAAAATATCTTTTACTAACGGACAGGTCTGGAAACAAACAGATACTACAAGGTTTAAGCTAAAAGACGATCAAATCGTCTATATCGAAAAAGCTGCTCTTGGTTCTTTTATCCTTGGTACCGATGGGCGTAATAGCACGATAAGAGTGAAGCGTTTAAAGTAATGCCGCAATATATGGATATAGCTGTCAATCTTATTGGCAGCTCTCTAGAAAAAGATATACAGCGTGTTGTTGACGATGCCAAACAACATGACGTTACTTCTATGGTTGTTATTGGAAGCCACTTAGAAGAAAGCCAGCACGCAATGACCCTTTGCCAGCAATTCCCTGAACAGCTGTTTAGCACCGCTGGTGTTCACCCACACCATGCCAGCGAGTGGAACTTAGATAGCGTAAACGCTATTAGACAACTTGCCACTACACCTTGCGTTGTGGCCATTGGTGAATGTGGATTAGACTATAACCGAGATTTCTCACCACGAGACATTCAGCGCCAAGTATTTGCAGATCAATTAGCGTTAGCTGTTGAGCTCAATATGCCAGTACTAATGCATGAACGTGATGCTCATGCAGACTTTTTAGCAATTTTAAAAGAGTACCGTCCACAATTATCTGCAGCACTATTACATTGTTTTACTGGCAATAAGGCTTCTTTAGAAGCATATATTGAACAAGATCTATATCTTGGGGTAACAGGTTGGGTATGTGATGAGCGTCGTGGCCAAGAGCTGGCATCAATAGTACCTCTTATTCCAAATGAGCGTATTTTAATAGAAACCGACAGCCCTTATCTCATTCCAAGAAGTATGCGACCTAAACCAAAATCCAGTAAAAATGAACCTAAATATCTACCCTACATTGCACAATACATTGCAGATCTTAAACAGCAGCCACTGGAGCTTTTTGCTGGTCAAACCTATTTTAATAGTCGCACTTTTTTTGGTTTAGATAATTAATGGCCTTTAGCTTTCATCGCTTATTGCTGGTATTTACTTTTATTTTTTCTAGTTTTACTAGTGCAAATGAGCAGTTTATCATCACCGAAGAAATGTCTGGTGAAGTCCAACTAACATCTATACTTTATAGTACAAAACAGCCCATTGACGCCGACTTAGTCACCATAGCAACCGCAAATATTGACTGGCAACCTTATATTGAAACGCAAAGTAGCAGTATAAGTAAAAGGACATATTGGATTAAGTTCAACATAGCGCAAACGGCAAAACAGCCTAGACAGCAAATTTTATCACTAGCTAACCCTCACCTAGATTTTATAGAGTTATATCACGTAAAAAACGCCGAAAAAGTCGAGTCTTTACGCTTGGGGGATCTACTACCTTTTACGGAAAGGGCTATTGTCAGTGCTAATTTTCTATACTCTTTTACAAGTAACCAAGGTGATGAGCATCACTTTTATTTAAAAATAGAGAACTCAGGTGCAGCTAATATTCCTCTTAGCTTATGGTCAAGTGATGCCTATTATCAAAACGCAGAGCAACAATCAGTTTTTTATGGTTTTCAATTAGGGATCTTAGCTGCTATTGGCCTTTTTAGCCTCTTTATTGCGATAACTTCGCACTCTTATAGTTACAGTTACTTTTCTGCCTATGTATTATCTATCACGCTTTTTGTCGCTACACTTCACGGACTCGCATTTAGGTTTATCTGGCCAAGTTTTCCTATTGTTCAGCAGTACGCTTTACCCGCACTATTAAGTTTATCAATGATGTTCGCTTTTTTATTCTCAGAAAAAGTGATGCTATTTAAATATCATAATCAGATGATGCTTCGGCTGTGTCGTATTTGTGCAGCATTATCAGCACTAATTCTTATCATCGGCCTATTCCTAAGCTACACAGCAGCGCTAAGAATCACAATTTATGCAGTGATGATAGCGAGTATCATGCTGATGTATATGTCTGCAACTCAAGCTTTAAAAGGTTTTAAACTAGCAAAACTATTTGCTTTAGGCTGGGTAGGCATGATGCTAGGTGCGCTGTTATCTGGAGCACTTTACTTAGACTTAATAGAGTGGGATATGCATGCAAAAACTCCTTTCCTGTTGGGCCTTAGTGTTGAAGTACTATTTATGGCTGCACTATTAGCGATACGCTATAACGATGAACGTTTGGCTAAACTAAAAATACAGCAGGAAGCTTTGGAACAAGCGAAAAAGGCAAAAGAGCATAAAGATAAAGCGCTACGTCTTGAAGCTCGTAGCAGCGAACAACTTAGCCAAAAGGTTCAAGAGCGAACTTTAGAGCTCGAAGTTGCATTACGCGAACTTAATGATGCAAACCAAAAGCTAACCGAACAAGCAAAAATAGATAGCTTAACCGGAGTTAAAAATAGAAGCTCATTCGATAAGCGCATAATTGCAGAAGGAAGAATAAGTCGTAGACAGCAAACTCCAATGGCAGTACTAATGCTAGACTTGGACCATTTTAAATCGATCAACGATTCATTTGGGCACCTTGCCGGCGACCAAGCATTACGTATTGTAGCTAAAATATTAAAGCAAAACTTAAAGCGGCCAACTGATCTAGTATCACGTTTTGGTGGTGAGGAGTTTGCTATTATATTACCCAACACTGATCAAGTTGGTGCTCAGCAAGTCGCTGAGACTATAAGAAAAGCAATTAGTGAACAACCTATAGTCTGGGGTGAAGAAAGCTTTCCGCTAACAGTAAGTATCGGTGTGAATAGCGAGATTATCACTTCAGAAGAGCATACAACCTTGCTTTTAGAACAAGCTGATAAAGCACTTTATCAAGCCAAAAATGAAGGGCGTAATCGTACTAAACTATACAGCCCAATATAAAATTAATATCACCATCGTCTGGAGCCAAATGTGAATATTATTACTAGTGCCTACCCACAACGTAGAATGCGCCGCATGCGTAAACATGAATTTAGTCGTCGTCTAATGGCTGAAAACCAGCTAACCGTAAACGACTTGATCTACCCAATGTTTGTTCTTGAAGGCAATAACCGTACAGAGCAAGTGGCATCAATGCCTGGTGTAGAACGTTTATCAATCGATCTTCTACTAAAAGAAGCAGAAGAGCTAGTTGAGCTTGGTATTCCTTTAATTGCACTATTCCCAGTAACTCCAGCTGAGAAGAAAACCTTGATGGCCGAGGAAGCATACAATGCGGATGCATTAGCACAACGTGCTGTTCGCGCATTGAAAGAAGCATTCCCTCAGCTAGGCGTCATGACGGACGTAGCACTTGACCCATTCACGACTCATGGCCAAGACGGTATCATCGATGAAACTGGCTACATCATGAATGACATCACGACAGAGATCCTTGTTAAGCAGGCTCTTTCACACGCTGAAGCTGGAGCTGATATTGTTGCTCCATCAGATATGATGGATGGTCGTATTGGTGCTATTCGTAAGGCACTTGAAGAAGCAGGTCATGTGAATACACAGATCATGGCTTATTCAGCTAAATACTCTTCAAACTACTACGGTCCATTCCGTGATGCTGTTGGCTCTGCAGGCAATCTAAAAGGTGGCAACAAGCATAGCTACCAAATGGATCCAGCAAATAGCGATGAAGCACTACATGAAGTTGCTTTAGATATCCAAGAGGGCGCTGACATGGTCATGGTTAAACCTGGCATGCCTTACCTAGATATCGTTCATCGCGTTAAAACTGAACTTGCAGTACCAACTTTTGCATACCAAGTAAGTGGCGAATACGCAATGCATATGGCAGCGATTCAAAATGGTTGGTTAGCAGAAAAAGCTATCGTTATGGAGTCATTGCTTTGCTTTAAGCGTGCAGGCGCAGATGGTATTTTAACTTACTTTGCTAAACGTGCTGCTCAATGGCTAAAAGAAGACAAATAAGTTTTTCTTGCACCATATAGACACGAAATAGCCGGAGAACTTCTCTGGCTTTTTTATATCTAGTCGTCAATATTAAACTCTAAGGACTAACTAGGAGCGATAGAAAGCTCTGTAGCAAAGCAATTCACAACACTTCAAACATCCTAACGCTAAGATATAAAGCGTATAAAAGTGAGCTTTAAGGCACTCTTATTCTCAACATAAGTAACTTTCTATTTTGTTTTATTCCTTTTCCCCCTAAAAGCCATAAGCATCTATGGGTTAGAACATTCTCCTCTCGAATCATACCCCATTACCAATACTGTCTCTTGAGCTGCATAACAAGTGACAAGAACCATTGGTAATGATAGCGCGCACTCAAGCTCTAGTTTCGTTCGGGATAGATACTCAGCTATAGCTGTACAACATGTCTCCTATTTAACGCCTGAAAATGACTATAGGTTCGTGCAGCAAACACATAGGGTGAAGTGAGGTGCTTTGAATACGCAGTATTCAGCCCCTCAGCTTTAAGTGAAGAGTGAACGCAGAGAAGCGGTGACCGCAAAGGATGGCGGAAGTGTCGATATCGTCTGGAACATTTATCGACCGACGTCGACTCTTTACTACTAAGAATGGCATTTATGCCGACTTGAAGTGAAGCCGTCACCTTAACGGCTAGCTGTATTCTCAATAAGTTTACATTCGGTATTTTACGTCTGGCGCCTGGAAATGTTCTACGACCTACATGGATGTGGCAAGTGTCGATTATGCACGACGGTATGGATATAGGAGGTAGAGTAACGCAGGAGCAGTCACCGAGGAGCATATAATCGCCTAGGTCCCCATAGCGAATACATGGAATTGAAGCAATGTGTTTGAACACTTATTGAATGTGCAGAAGTGATGACAGCAAAGGATAGCGAAGCGCTATTTCTTGGATAGATGTTTGTCTATAAAAGGCAGGATATTTCACAAATGACAGACGTAAAAAAGCCCGCTACATCGTAGCGGGCTTTGATACTAATTTAGCGCCTGGAAATGA
>NZ_JBFRNX010000029.1:0-49820 GCF_041471165.1 Shewanella sp. 10N.261.52.F9 | reverse complement strand
AAGTTTTTCAAGCGATGATTTCTTAATCAGAAGTCAAAACCCGAAGCTCTTAAAGCGATTGTCACCTGAGGTTAATTCCGAAGAAGTTAATCTCTCTAACTCTGCTGCAAGTCCCATTCTATCTAGCTTAACGCTTGGTAGGTGGCCTGCTGTGCCGTGTCAGTGGATGCGCATTATAGGGATATCTCAGAGTAGCGCAAGGGCTGTTTTCAATAAAATTAGCTTTTTCGAATCAAACGAATGGTTATCAAACGATACGTACAAAAAAGGGGCTAGAAGCCCCTTTTTAAACCGTTTATCGCTAAACCTAATTACCAAAGAAGCGCGACTCTTGCTTAGCTTCTATCAAACCATCATCTGTTTCGACCTCAAAATTAATGTGAGTCATGGTTCTTGAGAGGTCAACAGGGTCTACAGCAATACTTATTGGTAAGGTTAGTACCTCACCAGCCTTAATACTGACTTGCTGCGGTCCTATCCAGTCATAATTAGGCAAACCTTCAACACTCATATTATATAGATGGGTGTTGTCGGTCTTATTGAGGATCTTCAGAGTGAAGGTGTTCTCAATCAAACCTGCATCGGTTTCTCTATATAGTTGGTTACGATCGCGAATGATATCGATACGGATTGGCGCTATTGTCGCAGTAGCATAGATAAAGATGAGGATCATCACCGAAAGGACCACGCCGTAGCCCACCAGCTTAGGCCTAAGTACTTTTTCTTTAATCCCTTCGAGTTTGTTTTCTGTGGTGTAGCTAATTAGACCTTTTTCATACCCCATTCGTGTCATGGTTGTATCGCATGCATCGATACAAGCGCCGCAGTTAATACACTCGTACTGCAAACCATTACGGATATCTATACCTGTAGGGCAAACCTGTACACATAGGTCGCAATCAATACAGTCACCTAGCCCCATTGCTTTTGGGTCTGCTTTACGTGAGCGTGGGCCACGAGTTTCGCCACGCTTTGTGTCATATCCCACTATATATGTATTCTTATCGAACATTGCTGCTTGAAAGCGAGCATAAGGGCACATGTGGATACACATGATCTCTCGCATCCAACCTGCATTACCGTAAGTAGCAAAGGTAAAAAAGATAACCCAAAAGTAGATAGCACCACTCGCATTAAGTGTGAATACATCTATATATACTTCACTGGTTGGTACAAAATAGGAAACAAAGGTCATTGCTGTTAGCAAAGAAACCAATAGCCACGCACCATGCTTAGCTGTTTTTCGCCACAGTTTATTAAAGCTCCATGGCATTTGGTCCAGCTTAATACGCTTGTTGCGGGCCCCTTCTAACTTCTCTTCAAACCAAATGAAGATAAAGGTCCACACAGTTTGCGGACAAGTATAACCACACCACACTCGTCCTAAATAAGTGGTAATAAAGAATAAGCCAAAGGCTGCAATCATTAATAGTGCGGCGAGTAAGGTTAAATCCTGCGGCCAGATAGTTAAGCCAAAGACATGGAATTTTTGTTCAGCAAGATTAAACCAAACGGCTTGACGGTCGCCCCAAGGGATCCACGGCAGAACCAAAAAGAACAACATGGCTATCCAACCTATGCGTCGGCGCAATGTGCTCCACAGGCCTTCAACCGCTCTTACATAGATACGATTACGCGGATTAAAGCGGTCTGCTTTATTAGCATCGGGTTGATGGATTTTGATTCTTTCAGCTTTGGAGAAGTCTTTTTTATTTTGTTCTGCGTTCATTTTGCAGCCTTACAGCTTTAATATTGCTAGAAAACTAGCTTATTATAACGCTTATACTACAAGTTATTCACCTAGATAGGACTAAAAGATGAAGGGCTGGATCATATTAGCGATAATCGGTGGCATTCTTTACTACCTTTATACCGAAACGGATACTTTGGATGAACCAATTGCTGAAGTAGAGGGGATATTTCAACAAGCCGAGAACAAACTTGATAGTATGACGGGCACCCAAATCCAGCGCGTAGACCATACGCTCGATATACTAAAGAGCGATATTGCCGACCGACTCTCAGCAACCGAGAATCAAGCACTGCAAGCCATCAGCCAATCAAAACAAACATTAAGTGAGTTTAAACAAGACTTTTGTGGCAGTCATGCTCAGAAGCACTCTGTCTTTAGCAAAGATAACCAAACTTATATCTGCGATCAGCTTTAATATTGCTTTCTATATAATGCAGCAGATCTCAGTTAGTGGATTCAACTATAAACTAGATTGACCTGAGATCTGATTCAGCCTAGCCTTTAGCTATTACGGTATTTCAACCAAGTAAAAGGCTATAGGCTCATGACACAACAAGTATCTGACATTTTTGATCCCGAATTATGGGATGTAGTTCCTGGATTTAATTTTGAAGATGTTACCTACCACAGAGCCAAAGATCAGGGCACTGTGCGTATCGCAATTAGTCGTCCTGATTGCTTAAACTCATTTCGCCCTAAAACTGTTGATGAGCTATATACAGCGCTTGACCATGCACGCCAATGGTCAGATGTTGGTTGTGTGCTATTAACAGGTAATGGCCCTTCAGCTAAAGGCCAATGGTCTTTCAGCGCTGGCGGTGACCAACGTATTCGTGGCAAAGATGGCTACAAATATGAAGGTGCAGAAGAAGGTACCCCCGATGTTGCGCGTATGGGACGTTTACATATCTTAGAAGTACAACGCTTAATCCGCTTTATGCCAAAAGTAGTTATTGCAGTGGTTCCGGGCTGGGCAGTAGGCGGTGGCCATAGTTTACATGTGGTTTGTGATTTAACCCTTGCGTCAAAAGAACACGCGGTATTTAAGCAAACAGATCCAGATGTAGGCAGCTTTGATTCTGGCTACGGCAGCGCATACTTAGCGAAGATGATTGGTCAGAAACGCGCGCGTGAAATCTTCTTCTTAGGTTTTAACTACACAGCCGAAGAAGCCTTTGAAATGGGCATGGTTAACCGCGCTATCCCGCATCAAGAATTAGAGGTTGAAGCATTAAAGTGGGCTAAAGAAATTAACTCTAAGTCACCTACGGCAATGCGTATGTTGAAGTATGGCTTTAACTTGCCGGATGATGGTCTTGTTGGGCAGCAGTTATTTGCAGGTGAAGCAACGCGCTTGGCTTATGGTACTGAAGAAGCTCGCGAAGGCCGTGATGCTTTCTTAGAAAAGCGCGACCAAGACTTCTCTTCATTCCCTTGGCATTACTAATTTACAGTTAGTCTGCTAGTTAATGTAAACCCATCAATACGTTGAGTATATTGATGGGTTTATAACCAAAGCTTATTTCCAATCTACAAATCCTATCAAACTAATCTATATAAGCCTCTTTTAATTGCAAATGATAACCATTATCATTTAAAGCAACTTAAATAGGAGCACTTATTATGATTAAGACCATGACCTTTGCCATTTTGCACTTTAGCGTAGCTTTCACTATTACTTACCTATTAACCGGAAGCGTTGTTATTGGTGGTGCAGTGGCCTTAATCGAACCCGCAGTTAATACTGTTGTATTCTACTTCCATGAAAAAGTATGGAAAGGCATTGAATCTAAAAATGCCATGCAGCCTGTATCGGCTTAATGTTTGTCTTGGTTATTTAAGCCGAGTTTATTCGCCAGTGGAGCAATTGCCCCGCCTTGGATAAATACCGAGAACAAGACAATAAAGAACACCATATGCACAATATCCAGCGAGCCAGGTACGCCAGCGGCGGCAGGGATCAGTGCAAACACAATAGGTGTTGCGCCTTTTAATCCAATCGCAGAGATAAATAGACGCTTCTTCCAGCTGGCTTTAGTAAATGGCAGATAACACAGCTGTACTGCCAACGGCCTAGCCACCAGCATCAGTAATAGCGCCGGAACTAATGAACTGACAAATACGGCAGCTAACGATTGTGGGAAAATTTGCAAACCGAGCACAATAAACATCAAAGCTTGAGCCAACCAAGATAAGCTATTAAAGAAGTGCTGATTAACAGCTTGGCCTCGCTTAATACCGTTACCTATCACCACACCGGCAATATAAGACGCCAATAAAATATTACCGCCAAGCATTTCAGCACCATACGTAGCCACGACAAAGCTGGCTAAAACAAATACCGGAATAAGACCAAACTCAGACAGGTGAATGCGATTAAGTAGTGATACGGCTGCTTTAGCCACCAACCAACCGACTACCATAGCCACACCAATTTGGGTCACTAATTCGATAGCTATTTCAGCAGGCACCACACTCTTACTGCTGGAAAGCGCCATATCGGTTAAGAAGATCACTAATAACATCGCCACTGGGTCGTTAGTAGCCGATTCAAACTCTAATACGGTATCGGTTTGCTCTTTTAGCTTAAGCTTTTTAGATTCCAGAATTGAAAAAACAGCGGCAGCATCAGTTGATGAAACAATGGCTGCAAATAAAAGACAGGTAACAAAATTAAAGTCCAACAACCAATATAGAATGACGGCAAAAAACAGCGTGGTAAACAACACTCCAAATGAAGCCAGCACACCACCTTCTTTATAAGCGACTTTAATTTTATCGGTTGAAGTATTAATACCGCCGACAAACACAATCATGTTTAGCGCTAACCCACCTATCCATGCGGTTTTATCTAAATCATCATAGACGAAGTTAAACTCACCATTACCCAGCATGAGTCCTACCCCCATAAAGATCAGTAACGAGGGGATACCTAAGGTCCGGGAAGGGTGGTGCAGCAAAATGCCAACTAAGACCAGAATAGACATACCAATCATGACCATTTCAGTCGTCATAAAAGCACCTTTATTTAGTATTTAAGTAAGATTAAGTCATGCTTACGCATTGAGGATAGCCGTAATAAAACGAGATTTGTTTGAATACATCTATTATTGTTACTGATGATTAGTACAAATATGTGGCAAACACATATTGTCATAAAAGTTTAATAATAAATTTATCCTGCGTTCTAATAACCGAAACATAACATATTTAGCCTCGCCGATTGTTAAATTTAGCTTAATCCGAAGTGAACTTAGACTCTGCTCGACATACTCTATATCGCAAGACTCCCCTGTAAATCCCTGCTGTAGCTCACTCCGACAACATCCCATATCAGTTAATAATTTCTACCTGAAATTTTGTTCATGTAACAAAAAACCATTAGCTCGATTAAAACAGAGAAAACTAATAAACAATTAGTCAGCTTCTCTATGGGAGTCACTCAGATTAGTAGTCACATAACTGTCATATAACTCTGTCTTAATGCGCTTGCCTCCAGTGAGGCACTAACTTGGTTTTGTAAATAACTCGTATCTAAGCGACCAAACAATAAGAGTGGAAATCGTAATGAAAAAAGTATTTGGCTTGTTAACTGCAGTAGGTCTAATGACAGCACCACTTGCTCAGGCAAGCACAGTAACAGTATCAGGTTCAACATCTGTGGCCCACGTAATGGAAGTGCTAGCAGAGAATTATCAAAACAACACTCAAACCAGTGTTGAAGTGCAAAGTACTGGCTCATCAGCCGGGATCAGAGCTGCCAAAGATGGCACCAGCATGATTGGTATGTCATCACGTAACGTAAAAGACAATGAGTTAAATAGCGACACCAAAGAGATTGTTATCGCTCGTGACGGTATTGCCGCAGCAGTAAACAATGCCAACCCAGTAAAAAACCTAACCCAAGAGCAGATCTCTAAGATTTACCGCGGTGAGATTAAAAACTGGAGCGAAGTAGGTGGCGAAGCTCGCCCTATCGTAGTGGTCACTCGTGAAAATGGTTCTGGCACTCGCGGTGCATTTGAAGAAATCATGAAACTACAACGCACCATCAACGGTCACAAGGTTACCGCTATCTCACCAACCGCTCAGGTGGGTAATGGCAACGGTATGATCAAGACCATCGTCGCAAACAACCCTTATGCCATTGGTTATATCTCTTTAGGCAGTGTCGATAATAGCTTACGCGCTATTGATGTAAACGGTGTCGAGGCGACAGATGCCAACATCGCCACTGGCGACTACCAAATTGCGCGTCCATTTATTGTGTTGATTGATAAAAATGCACCAGATAACGCCAATAGCTTCATTGAATACATCCTCTCTGAAGATGGGCAGAACATTGTTGCTGAAGAAGGTTATATCCGTATTAATTAAGTCAAAGATACAGAGGAACTGCGGTTCCTCTGTATCGATTAATTCAGTTTTAAATAGATGTATAGGTAAATCATGACGACAGCCAGTAAAGCCCAACCTCAAGGATTGCAACTTGCCCCCGCTAAGTCCTATGACTGGAAAGAGATGAGTTTTCATCTACTTTTCTTATGTAGCGCCATGGTGGGAGTACTTTCAGTTGCGACCATTGGATGGTTTGTTTTTAGTGAAGGTCTACCCGCCTTTAAAGAAGCGGGTGTGTCAGAAATGCTATTAGGTAAAGACTGGTTACCGCCTGCATTATTCGGCCTACTACCTATGATGGTGGCATCATTAATTTCAACAGCTGGTGCGGTCATCATTGGTATGCCTATCGCGATCCTTACTGCTGTGTTTCTTGCTGAACTGGCTCCAAACTGGCTGGCTAATATCATTCGTCCAGCGGTTGAACTACTCGCCGGCATTCCGTCTGTAGTTTATGGTTTTTTTGGTCTAGTCATTATCGTTCCAGCCATTGAAACCCTATTTAACATCCCCGCAGGTAACACCATATTGGCTGGAATCATCGTGCTTGCCATAATGATTTTACCAACAGTGATTACTATTTCAGAAACCTCTCTTAGAGCATTGCCACCAACATATAAAGAAGGTGCACTGGCTTTAGGTGCTTCACACATTTACAGCATCTTTAAAGTGCTTATTCCTGCAGCAAGAAGCGGCATATACACAGGTATCGCACTTGGTGTAGCCCGAGCGGTGGGCGAGACCATGGCGATTATTATGGTGATGGGCAACGCCCCAGCTATGCCAGGGTCAATATTAGAACCCGCTAGAACCCTAACTGCCAATATTGCGATGGAGATGTCATACGCTACCGGGATTCATGCAAGCGCGCTTTACTCTACAGGCATTGTGCTACTCGCCTTTATTGTCATCCTTAACGGTTCACTACTTTATCTAAATAGAAAGCGAGCTCACTAATGCTAAAACTTTCACGAGATAATCAAGATAAATTGCTACTCGCCGCCATATGGGGCGCAGCAGCAACCACTCTACTATTTTTACTTTGGGTGGTATGGCACATCTTAAGTAACGGCCTAGCCCATGTAAGCTGGGAGTTTATTACTGGCGCTTATACCCGCATAGGTGAAGCATCGGGTATTTGGGCAATGATAGTCTCGACCGTGTATATGGTGGGCTTATCGCTCGCCTTTGCCGCACCAATCGGCATTATGACGGCGATTTACCTGACTGAATACGCAGCCCCTGGCAGCCAAGTGGTTAAAGTTATCCGTTTTTGCACCGAGTCACTCGCAGGCATTCCTTCTATTGTTTACGGCCTGTTTGGTATGACGTTCTTTGTCACCACTTTAGGTTTAGGCTTTTCAATTCTATCTGGCGCGCTAACACTAGCAATGCTTATCTTGCCAGTGATAATTCGCACAACAGAAGAAGCCTTACTATCTGTACCTATGAGCTATAGAGAAGGCGGTTACGCATTAGGTAGCTCTAAAATCTATACCATCTGTCGCTTAGTCCTACCTAGTGCTCTGCCAGGCATTGTGACCTCAATTATCTTAAGCACTGGCCGCGTAATTGGCGAATCAGCACCAGTATTCTTAACAGCAGGCATGGTTACTCAAATCCCTGAATCAGTACTAGAATCTGGCCGCACGCTAACTGTACATCTATACAAACTTACCCAAGAGCTGTTTACCCAACACGAATGGGATCAAGCTTACGCAACCGCAACAGTACTCATTGTATTAGTACTTGTATTAAACATGGCAACCAAAGTGATTGCCTCACGTTTAAATAAATCATCTAAGTAAGGTTATCTCCATGAATAAGCTAGAAGTGAACAACTTAAACCTATTTTACGGCGACAACCATGCGCTAAAAGATATCTGCTTAAGCATTCCAGCTCGCCAAGTAACGGCGCTGATTGGTCCATCTGGCTGTGGCAAGTCAACGTTATTACGCACATTGAATCGTATGAATGATTTAGTGTCAGGAGTGAAGATCAATGGCGACGTGATGTTTGAAGGTAACAACATCTATCAAGATGTCGACGTAAAGCATCTAAGAATGCGCGTAGGTATGGTGTTTCAAAAGCCAAATCCTTTCCCTATGAGCATCTATGAGAACGTTGCCTTTGGTTTAAAAGCCCAAGGTATTAAAGATAAACAGGTCCTCGATGCAGCAGTGGAAGAATCATTGCGTAGCGCAGCTCTGTGGGATGAAGTAAAAGAAAGACTTAATACTCCAGCATTTGGATTATCGGGCGGCCAGCAGCAACGCCTTTGCATTGCGCGCACCATAGCAATGAAGCCGGAAGTCATTTTAATGGACGAGCCCACCAGCGCACTCGACCCTATTGCGACCCATAAAATTGAGGCTCTGATGGATGAACTACGTAAACAGTTCACTATTGTTATTGTGACTCACTCTATGAACCAAGCTAAGCGTATCTCAGATAAAACCGCATTTTTCTGGATGGGTGAATTGGTTGAACATGGCGAAACGACGCAGATCTTCAACAAACCTGTCGACCAGCGCACCCGAGGTTATGTAAGTGGTGAATTTGGTTAACCTTTGCAGCTAAGTCCACTAGAAACGCACTTACCACTTGGTAAGCGCGTTTTTTGTTAACTGCGCTATACTTAAATAGGTATATTTTCACCTATTGAAAACATAAAAACCAATCTTTTTCAAAGACTAAACTCTGCCGAACCTAATAGGAAAGTAGCAGATAACAATAAATAGCTAGCCTAAAAGCGTTAACTTAACCAAGTCAACTTGTTAAAGCCGCATAATTAAGATAGCTTCGGATAATAGGTTTAGTGAATAAAGAGGCGCGCCTATATGGAAAGAATTAGAGAAGCTCAAGCACACTTAGTAAAAGAGTTTGAAATCTATAACAATGCATCGGCAAAGAAACTGCCCCCCATTGATATTGACTGTCCTGAAAACCTAGAGACCATGCTAGAGTTTGTCACTCGCCGCGAATCGTTAAAGCAAGCTAAAAAACTCAGCTCTCCCCCAGCGGCTAAACTGAAATCAGCCATTGCAGATACACTCCTACTACTAGATAACTTTGATATAAAACTCTCTAAAGAGAAAGGCGCATCAGAGAAGTAACTAATAAATATAGTTTTCATAAATATAAGCATTATTTAAGCAATTATTGGTGTTAATATTTTTTTAATAAAAAACTTAACACCAACAAATAATTAACCTTCCTATTTTAAGGAATGTCTATTCTATTTTAAGAACTTGCTTATAAAAAATCTGTTCCTATAATGCCTAAAACCGGAGCGCCCCAAAACGCTCCGGTTTTTTTGTGCCTGAAATAAGCTCAGGAATTAATTTAATGCCCGATAAAAACATTTTTATCGGCGGTTTTGCTGCGCGCAAAATCCATGTGAGGAATAAATCATGCGTATTGAACAAGATCTAAAGTTAGGCTTTAAAGATGTATTAATTAGACCTAAGCGTTCAACGTTAAAGAGTCGTTCTCAAGTCGATTTAAATCGCCAATTTACCTTTAAACACAGTGGTAAAACATGGACTGGTGTACCGATTATTGCCGCTAACATGGATTCAGTCGCTAGCTTTGAAATGGCTAGTAGCTTGGCAAAACACAATGTAATGACAGCCGTACACAAGCACTACAGTGTCGAACAATGGAGTGAATTTGTATCGAGCCAAACAGCTGACGTACTGCAGCACGTTATGGTGTCTAGCGGTACTTCTGACACTGACTTTGTTAAGTTAAGCGAAATTTTAGCCCTTTCTGACGACCTTAACTTTATCTGTATCGATATTGCTAATGGCTACTCTGAACACCTAGTTGATTACGTTCGCAAAGTCAGACAAGCACACCCGATGAAAGTGATTAGTGCAGGTAACGTAGTCACTGGCGACATGGTTGAAGAACTGATTATTGCTGGTGCAGATATCGTAAAAGTCGGCATTGGCCCTGGTTCTGTATGTACTACCCGCGTAAAAACAGGCGTAGGCTACCCACAACTTTCAGCCATTATCGAGTGTGCTGACGCAGCCCATGGCCTTGGCGGTCAAATCATCGGTGACGGTGGTTGTAGCTGTGCTGGTGACGTTGCTAAAGCCTTTGGCGGCGGAGCTGATTTTGTCATGCTTGGCGGCATGTTAGCTGGCCACGAAGAGAGCGGCGGAGAAGTCATTGAGCAAGACGGTAAAACCATGGTTAAGTTCTACGGTATGTCGTCACAGTCAGCAATGGATAAGCACTCAGGTGGCGTAGCTAAGTACCGCGCCGCAGAAGGTAAGACGGTATTACTGCCGTTTAAAGGTAGCGTGGATAACACCATTAACGACATCATGGGTGGTGTACGTTCGACTTGTACTTATGTGGGTGCTGCGTCGCTAAAAGAATTAACTAAGCGTACGACGTTTATTCGTGTTCAAGAGCAAGAAAATAACGTTTACGGTAAAGAGTAAATATTTAACTCTAATTAATTTATAACTCGATGAGATTTATGAGTTAATTAAGTGTAGTTACATTGGTTATTTATATAATCCATTTAGTAATATAAATAAAAATGGCTACCTAAGTAGCCGTTTTTTTTATAAATATAAAGAATTTATATTTATTCCACTGTAACCGATTTAGCCAAATTACGTGGTTGGTCTACGTCTGTACCTTTAATTAAGGCAACATGGTAAGACAGTAGCTGTAATGGAATAGTGTAGATAAGTGGTGCCATAAACTCATCACAATGAGGAACTGGGATCACCTTCATCGTGTCATCAGACTCAAACTCAGCATCTTTATCTGCAAACACATACATCAAGCCACCACGCGCACGCACTTCTTCAACGTTAGATTTAAGCTTCTCTAATAGTTCGTTGTTTGGTGCAACCACGATAACCGGCATATCAGCATCAATCAGTGCTAATGGACCGTGCTTCAATTCACCCGATGCATACGCTTCAGCGTGAATATAAGAGATCTCTTTAAGCTTAAGCGCACCTTCCATCGCGATAGGGTATTGATCACCACGACCTAAGAATAGTGCATGGTGCTTATCGGCAAAATCTTCAGCCAATGCAGCAATCGCATCATCTAAACCTAGTGCTTGCTCAACTTTCGCTGGCATTGAAAGTAGGCTCTGGCTGATTTCAGCCTGCATTTCATCTGACATACCATTATAACGACCAATAGCCGACGTCAGCATTAATAAACCTGCTAGCTGCACAGTAAAGGCTTTAGTTGATGCAACACCGATTTCTGCGCCCGCTTTCATCATGTAAGCCATATCTGATTCACGCACTAGTGATGAACCTGGCGCATTACAAATTGTCAGCGTAGCTTTGTAGCCCATCTCTTTCGCTAAACGCATAGCTGCTAACGTGTCAGCGGTTTCACCAGACTGTGAAATCGTTACTAACAAGCTATTTGGGAATAAGTGCGACTTGCGGTAACGGAACTCAGACGCGATTTCAACATTACACGATACACCAGCCCAATCTTCTAGCCAGTAACGCGCTGCCATACCTGCATGGTAGCTAGTACCACAAGCAATGATCTGCACGTGTTTGATATCTTTTAAGAATTCGGCAGCATTGTCGCCAAATGCAGTATCAAGCACCTTGCCACCAGCAATACGGCCTTCAAGCGTGCGAGCGATAGCTGTTGGCTGCTCGTAAATCTCTTTTAGCATATAGTGACGGTATTCACCTTTATCACCAGCGTCATGAGTGACTTCAGATTCTTTAACTTCACGCTCAACGGCATTGCCATCAATGTCAAAAATGTTGACTTCACGGCGAGTCACTTCTGCCACATCACCTTCTTCTAAGAAAGCGAATGAACGAGTGACTGGTAATAATGCAAGTTGATCAGAAGCAACGAAGTTTTCACCAAGACCAAAACCGATAACTAATGGGCTACCAGAGCGAGCGACAATCATGCGATCGCTGTCAGTGCGGTCGATAACTACAGTGCCGTATGCACCTTCAAGCTGCTTAACTGTTGCTTGAACTGCAGCAAGTAGCGTGTCATGAGTCTTTAACTCGTGGTGAACTAAGTGACAAATAACCTCAGTGTCAGTATCAGACTCAAACACATAGCCTAAGCCTTTAAGCATAGAGCGTAGCTTGTTATGGTTTTCGATAATACCGTTGTGAACAACTGCAATATCACCATTTGACTGATGAGGGTGAGCATTACGCTCGCTTGGCTCACCATGAGTAGCCCAGCGAGTGTGAGCGATACCTGTACCACCAGCTAGTGGAGCCGCTTCTAGCGCAGCAGATAACTCTTGTACTTTGCCAACGCGACGAGTGCGATTTAACTCACCACCATTAAGAACTGCAACACCAGCAGAGTCATAACCGCGGTATTCTAAACGTCTTAGTCCTTCAACAAGAATTTCAGCCACATCCCTTTGTGCTACTGCACCTACGATTCCACACATATTTAATACCTAGACTCTCGATACGAGAGATAAAATTGAAGTTAATATTTGAATTTAATTTGGATCAGCTCTTAAGAGTTATCCGGCATAAGGTGCGAGAATGACGCGCACCCCATGTTGAGTAATACTATCTAGTGCTTCGCTTGGTAATCTATCGTCGGTAACCAACACACTAACCTTGCTCCAAGGCAGCTCAAGGTTAGGGATACGACGGCCAAGCTTTTCTGATTCAAGCATAACGACCACTTCACGCGACACCTCTGCCATTACCTTGCTTAAGCCTGTAAGCTCATTAAAGGTAGTTGTACCGCGCTCAAGGTCGATACCATCAGCACCGATAAATAATTGATCGAAGTTATATGATCGCAGTACTTGCTCGGCTATTTGCCCTTGGAAAGACTCAGAGTGAGGATCCCAAGTACCGCCAGTCATTAATAGCGTTGGCTCGTTTTCAAGCTCGTGAATCGAATTAGCCAATGCCAATGAGTTGGTCATCACTAGCAAGCCACGTTTATTATTCAGCTCACCAATTAGACCTGATGTGGTACTGCCACTATCGATAATGATACGGTTGTGATCTTTAATCAGCTCAGCAGCGGCTTTAGCGATAGATAGCTTATTAGGCGCAACCTTGGCAGAAAACTGCTGAGTAACTTCATCTGGCACAGCTACAGCTCCACCATAACGACGCAGCAGCAGGCCGGTTTTTTCCAGCGTAGCGAGATCTTTGCGAATAGTGACTTCAGAAGTTTCAAAACGGAGAGATAACTCTTCAACACTCACTTCGCCTTGCTGATTAAGCAGGCTAATAATGCTGTGACGTCGCTGTTGAGTGTTTCGTTTGTTCATAAAACCTTTCGCTAAGTTTCGATTCGAAAGATACATTATAGTAAAACGAAACTTAATTACCAGTTTTGTTATGCGATAAATAGCAAAAAGCGGGAGTGCAGACACAAAAAAGCCCCAACCAAAGGTTGAGGCTTTTACGGTACAAGGTTAAGACTAAGAGCTAGAACTTAGCTTCTAACGCTAGGCTGAAGTGACGACCTTCACCTACAGTAACATCGGTGTTAGTACCACCAGCTAGATAATCAGTATCAAATAGGTTTTTCACGTTTACACGTACACTTACATCGCTACCCATTACGTCCATAGTGTATGCCGCGCCCATGTCAAAACGAACATAACCATCTTTACTAATGGTGTTGCTAGTATTGGCAAAACGCTCACCTACATAGATAGCACCAAAGTTTAATGCTAAATCATCAGTCATTTCGTAACGAGTCCAAACGTTTGCAGACCACTCAGGCGCATCGACAGGAGTCTTACCATTTAAGCTATCAGTTTCAGGACGTAGATATTCTGCATCTAGGTACATCATAGAACCCGTCATAAACCAGCTATCACTTACCTGACCTTGAGCACCCATTTCGAAACCTTTATGGCGTTGCTCACCAGACTGAGTAGTAATAGTTTGAGAAGAACCTTCAATTTCTTCAGTCACAGTTACGTTTGATACAGTGATATCAAATACAGCACCAGTTAATAGTAAGCTTCCATCAAATAACTCCCACTTAGTACCAATCTCATACTGCTCACCATATTCAGGATCTAGGTTCTTGCCGTTATTTAAATCATCTTCATCGTTAACAATACCTTGTGGTGTAAAACTCTTAGAGTAGTTAACATAGATACTGCCGTTATCTGCTGGTGAGTAAATCACACCAAACTTAGGTGATACTGCATAGCTGTTATTACCAGCACCATCTTTTTTCTGTTCGTCGTAACGCACACCAGCAAGCATTTGCCACTGATCATTAATAGTCATTAAGTCTTGAAGGTAGAAACCGTAGTGCTTGTATTCACTTTCATATAAAGTTTCATCACGGTTGTAATCAAGATCTGGCTTAGGCATTGGTTGCCCAGGCATAACAAGTTGATTTTTCGGTGCAGAATCTTTTAATTGACCATAGTAGTAATCAAGCATGTTTGCACCAATCAGTAATTGATGCTCAATTCCACCAGTATATAAACTACCAGTAAAATCAACATAGCCTGTTTTGTGCTGCCAATCATCATAACGGTCAAAAGCACTTACGTAGTAACCATCAGTAAATGGATCTTCTGAACCATTAATTAATGATGGAGAAGACTCTAAGCGTTGACGATTAAATTGTTGGTCGTTATATCCCGCTTTCACTTTCCAATCATCAGTTAGGTGATAAGTAAGCTCTGCACCCATATTAGAAATAGTGTTATCAGTAAACGCCCATGGCTGATCCCAAATGATATCGCGACCACCAATTAGTTCACCACTGCTGTCTAACCAGCCACCACGGTCAATACCGGTTTTGTCTTCAGTGTGGTCATATTTAAGTGACAACATTA
The DNA here is from genome assembly GCF_041471165.1 of Shewanella sp. 10N.261.52.F9. Classification (NCBI taxonomy): domain Bacteria; kingdom Pseudomonadati; phylum Pseudomonadota; class Gammaproteobacteria; order Alteromonadales; family Shewanellaceae; genus Shewanella; species Shewanella sp. 10N.261.52.F9. The sequence goes on along the minus strand of NZ_JBFRNX010000029.1, from coordinate 34,844 downwards.
AGTCATCGGTAATATCGAATTCTAGGTTTAAGTAGCCTAACCAGCGATCACGCTCTTGGTTAGTACCGTCTTGGTATTCACGCCAGTATTGTGTGTCTTGCTTTACAAGAACTGTACGGTAACGAATCGTTTCAGAGTCATTCAGGCTGCCACCAGCATCTAGTTGGAAACGAGTAGAACCATGCTCGTCGGTATCAAAACCAAATTCGAACATGTTTTCATAAGTAGGCTTCTTGGTCACCATGTTGATCAAGCCACCAGGGCCTGACTGACCGTAAAGCATGCTTGATGGGCCTTTTAATACTTCTACTTGCTGCAGAGTTTCAATTGGCTGTACGTAGTGAGACCATTGCTGCTGACCATTGATCAGGTAACCAGAACCAGATGAAAGCTCAAAACCACGAATGTTGAACACTTGGCGGTTCCACTTTTCAGATCCACCAGTAACACTCGAATCATTCACCAATACTTCAGAAAGGTTAGTCGCTAACTGCTCATCAGTTACGAAGTCTGGGATAACGGTTACAGACTGTGGCGTGTCCATAATATCGATGTCACCGCGCATAGCACCAGATGATGAACCTACTTTATAGTCGTTAAAGCTACGACCTGTCACCACGATACGTTCAATATTGCTATCAACTGTAACCTGAGATTCTGTTGCAGCTTCTTCAGCTAAAACAGATGATGAAGCTAGTGCAGCAACAATTGCTAATCCTACGCGAGAAAACTTAAATGACGTCCCAACAGACATATCCAACCCCAACAATGAAACATGAATGTAATATTTGAGTCGCAATATAAATGAGAACTATTTTTATTTAAGCTTCTTTACAGTTCTTTACAATGGGCAGTGACGTACCTCTAATAAACACGAATAACGCAACATAAACAAACACAAAAGTATCAATACGTATCAGGTTTTATGAGTTTTTTTTCAAGCAAATTTAACTAAAAGCTTAAGCCAGCGAACAAACAAAAAGGCGACCAATTGGTCGCCTTTTCTATATCTTTATTAGTTACTTTTTCAACTTAACAGGTCTTGCCCAACCAGTTAAATGACGTTGCTTAACACGAGTAATGACTAGCTCATCTGCAGCCACATCTTTGGTAATAGTTGAACCCGCGCCTAGTGTAGCGCCTTTACCAATAGTAACTGGCGCCACTAATTGTGTATCACTACCAACGAATACGTTATCTTCAATAATAGTTTGGAACTTATTGGCACCATCGTAGTTACAAGTAATAGTACCTGCACCAATATTAACACCACTGCCAATAGTCGCATCGCCAATATAGGCTAAGTGACCCGCTTTTGAGCCCTTACCTAATACGGCTTTCTTCATTTCAACGAAGTTACCAATATGCGCATCTTCTTGTAACTCAGCACCTGGGCGTAAACGCGCAAATGGGCCAGCACTAGCCGAGACACCGACTTTAGCGCTTTCAATAATCGAATATGGCTTAATTACTGCGTTATCCGCGATGTCACAATCAATAAGAATCGCGCCCGCACCAATAGTCACGTTATTACCGATAGTCACTGTGCCTTCTATAATCACGTTAACGTCGATCATCACGTCCATACCTACTGTGACGTCACCGCGGATATCGATGCGTGCAGGATCGCGCAGGTTAGCCCCTTCAAGCATGAGCTTTTCAGCCGCTCGCACTTGGTAAGCACGTTCTAGCTGCGCAAGCTGTACACGGTTGTTAGCCCCTTCAACTTCAATTGCCGACTCAGGCTGTGCAGTGGTAATAGCCACACCATCTCGATGTGCCATAGCAACGATATCAGTTAAGTAATACTCACCTTGTGCATTATCTGATGACAATTGACCTAACCAAGCTTTTAATTGCTTACCAGGTGCCGCCATAATGCCGGTATTAATCTCATTAATTGCAAGTTGCTCAGCATTGGCATCTTTTTGCTCAATAATACCAACAACGTTACCTTGCTCACGTACGATACGGCCGTAACCAGCCGGGTTAGGTAGGTTTACAGTTAAAATAGCTAAGCCGTTTGCTTCACGAGCTGTTAATAAAGACTCAAGCGTAGCCGCTTGGATTAATGGCACATCACCATAAAGGATCAATACAGTATCATCGTCAGCAATGTTGTCATTGGCTTGCGCTACCGCATGACCTGTACCTAACTGCTCTGCTTGTAGCACCCAATTAAGTTGCTGTTCACCCAATCTTGTTTGTAGCTGCTCAGCCCCATAACCGTAAACTAACTGAATAGCGTCACTACCGACTTGATGCGCTGTATCGATAACGTGCTGCACCATGCTTTTATGGGCGATAGGGTGAAGAACTTTAGGAAGATCTGAGCGCATGCGGGTTCCCTTGCCTGCGGCCAAAATCACTACATTTAGTGCCATTGGTTTATATCCTTGAGCTAATGCTTGAATTAGCGAATAGTTAAGCTAAAAATGAGGTCGTTATTTGGTTACCGATTTTAAGCGATAGGATAATTAAAAGCGACTCGGCAAGCTTTTTTAAAAGGTAATTGTTTTATCGGCCACCAACACCCATTGTGCCAAATCATCCATTGTCGCCATTTCACAGCCTTCAATCATATTGAGTTCGGTAAGTCCACGAGCTGACATGCATGATCCGCAAAACTTCACTTGGGCTTTTTGAGCTATCACAATCTCTAGCATTTGCTGGATGTTATAACCCTCTATTGGATTCTGTTTAGGCAGTACAGCGGTTACCGCATCAGACAATAGAAATAGACTCACTCTTACAGGTGAGTAATCTTGCTCATTAAGCTGTATAGCTAAACGAAGTGCATTAAACAGCTTTTCTGAGCCATAAGGCGCGTCATTAACGATAATAAGTACGTGTTGCATAGTGAGACTCTTGCAATTGATTATCGCCAGAGAGTAACACTCAAGCTTGATTTAAAGCGACATACTGATCACGTTGAAGCACAAAACTAGTGTAGATGCATTTGAAGTGAGGAAGTAAAACCAAAGCCGATAGCCGAAGAAGCTTTAGCTGGTGGTAAAAAGATAAAAGCGAAAATGATAATAAAGCCCTAAAAACAAAAAAGCGCTCACCTAAGTGAACGCCTTTTTTCATCAAACAATAACCTTATCTGGCAATGTTCTTCTTGATGGTCTCGACAACGCGTAACTGAGCAACTGCTTGAGCTAGCTCAACCGCTGCTGCTGCATAGTTGAAGTCAGCGCCAGCACCCGCCATTGAGGCTTCGGCACGGCTCTTAGCTTCTGCAGCTGCTTGCTCGTCAATCTCATCGGCACGCATAACGACGTCAGCCAATACTGAAATTGAAGAAGGTTGTACTTCCAGGATACCACCCGAAAGGTAAAACACTTCTTCGCTTCCATCTTGCTTGACGATGCGCGCCATGCCAGGCTTGATACTTGTAAGCAGAGCCGCGTGACCAGGCATAATACCTAACTCACCCTCTGTTCCTGATACTTGTAGCTGAGCTACGCGACCGGAAAAGATATGATTCTCTGCACTTACCATATCAAGCTGTACTGTCATGGCTGCCATCCGTTCTCCTTAAACTAAATCAAAGACTTAGTTATTTTTTGTTAGCTTTCTCAACGGCTTCGTCGATTGAACCAACCATGTAGAACGCTTGCTCTGGAAGGTGATCGAACTCACCATCTAGAATGCCCTTGAAGCCACGAATTGTGTCTTTAAGAGAAACGTACTTACCTGGAGAACCGGTGAATACTTCAGCTACGAAGAATGGCTGTGAAAGATATTTTTCAATCTTACGAGCACGGAATACAGTTGTCTTATCTTCATCAGATAATTCATCCATACCTAGGATCGCAATGATATCTTTCAGCTCTTTGTAGCGCTGAAGTACGGTTTGAACACCGTTAGCAACATCGTAATGCTCTTGGCCAACAACCTGTGGATCTAGCTGACGTGAAGTCGAATCCAATGGGTCAACCGCTGGGTAAATACCTAGCGAAGCAATGTTACGAGACAATACAACAGTCGCATCTAAGTGAGCGAAGGTTGTAGCTGGTGATGGATCCGTTAAGTCATCCGCAGGTACGTATACGGCTTGAACAGAGGTAATAGACCCTGTCTTAGTCGATGTAATACGCTCCTGAAGAACACCCATCTCTTCAGCCAATGTTGGCTGGTAACCTACTGCTGATGGCATACGGCCTAGCAGTGCAGATACTTCAGTACCCGCCAAGGTGTAACGATAGATGTTATCTACGAAGAAAAGAACGTCTTTACCTTCGTCACGGAACTTCTCAGCCATTGTTAGACCAGTCAGTGCAACACGTAGACGGTTTCCTGGAGGCTCGTTCATCTGACCATATACCATGGCCACTTTATCTAGAACGCCAGAATCTTCCATCTCGTAGTAGAAGTCGTTACCCTCACGAGTACGCTCACCTACACCAGCGAAAACTGATAAACCTGAGTGTGCTTTAGCGATGTTGTTAATAAGTTCCATCATGTTAACGGTCTTACCAACACCAGCACCACCAAACAGACCAACTTTACCACCCTTAGCGAATGGACATACAAGGTCGATAACCTTGATACCAGTCTCTAAAAGTTCAGTTGTGTTTGACTGATCTTCGTATGAAGGAGCTTCACGGTGGATCACATAGCGATCTTCTTCACCGATAGGGCCCGCTTCATCAACAGGCTCACCCAATACGTTCATAATACGGCCTAGGGTCGCAGACCCAACCGGAACAGTAATTGGTGAACCAGAGTTTACAACCTCTAGGCCACGACGCAGACCATCTGAAGAACCCATAGCGATGGTACGAACTACACCACCACCAAGTTGCTGCTGAACTTCCAGCACCAAGCCTTCACTTTTGATCTCTAGAGCGTCATATACCTGAGGTACGGCATCATGTGGAAACTCTACGTCCACAACCGCGCCAATTACTTGGACAACAGTACCTGTGCTCATGATTAATCCTCTAAAACTTGTATTCGTTACCTAGCCTAAACGGCGGCAGCACCTGAAACAATTTCCGAAAGTTCTTGCGTAATCGCAGCCTGACGGGCTTTGTTATAGACCAACTGCAAGTCACCGATAAGTTCACCAGCGTTGTCTGTCGCAGCTTTCATAGCAACCATACGGGCTGCTTGCTCAGATGCGATGTTTTCAACAACACCTTGATAAACTTGAGATTCCACAAAGCGAACCAACAAAGTATCTAACAATAACTTTGGATCTGGCTCGTAGATGTAATCCCACTGATGAGTAAACTCATCTTCTTCTGACTTAGGCAAAGGTAGCAGCTGCTCGATCACCGGGGTTTGAGTCATAGTATTTACAAACTTGTTGAATACTACGTACAAACGGTCCAGCTTGCCTTCGTTGTATGCTTCTAGCATCACACGTACTGTTCCGATCAAGTCGGCTAGCTTTGGAGCATCGCCTAAACCTGAAGCAGAAGCAGATACTTGTCCGCCAAAGCTATTGAAGAACTGGGCACTACGTGCACCAATTGTACAGAATTCAACTTCTGCACCAGCATCACGCTGTTTCTTCACGTCTGCGACAACCTTCTTGAAAAGGTTGACGTTCAGACCACCACAAAGACCACGGTCGGTTGACACAACAATGTAACCAACACGCTTAGCTTCTCGCACTTCCAAATATGGATGCTTATATTCGAGAGAACCTTGCGCCACGTGACCGATCACCTTACGCATATTTTCTGCATACGGACGACTAGCTGACATGCGATCTTGTGCTTTACGCATTTTGCTCGCAGCAACCATTTCCATTGCAGACGTGATCTTCTGAGTGTTTTGAACACTCGCGATCTTGGTTTTAATCTCTTTAGCGTTGGCCATCTTTACTCTCCAATTCTGGACCTGAGGTGCCAGAGGCACCTCTAAAATTTACCAGGTTTGGGTTTCTACGAACTTGTCCAAGCTAGCCTTCAACTCACCTTCGATGTCAGCGTTATAATCGCCAGTATCGTTGATGGTCTTCATTAGGTCAGCATGTTCACTGTTCATGAAAGAGAGCAGAGACGCTTCGAAGTTACCAACTTTGCTTAGCTCAACGCTCTTCAAGTAACCTTTTTCAGCTGCGAAAATAGACACAGACTGATCAGCGATACTCATTGGAGCATATTGCTTTTGCTTCATTAGTTCGGTAACACGCTCACCATGCTCAAGCTGAGCACGAGTTGCATCATCTAAGTCAGATGCAAACTGTGAGAACGCTGCAAGCTCTCGATACTGTGCAAGTGCGGTACGGATACCACCAGACAGTTTCTTGATGATCTTAGTCTGCGCAGCACCACCAACACGAGAAACAGAGATACCTGGGTTAACAGCTGGACGTAAGCCAGAGTTAAATAGATCTGTTTCAAGGAAGATCTGACCATCGGTAATCGAAATTACGTTAGTCGGTACGAATGCAGAAACGTCACCAGCTTGAGTTTCAATAATTGGTAGAGCAGTCAAAGAACCAGTTTGGCCTTTAACTTCACCTTTAGTGAACTTCTCAACATACTCGGCGTTAACACGTGAAGCACGTTCCAACAGACGAGAGTGAAGATAGAATACATCACCTGGGTATGCTTCACGTCCTGGTGGACGCTTAAGAAGCAATGAGATTTGACGGTAAGCAACTGCTTGCTTAGACAAATCATCATATACGATTAGTGAGTCTTCACCGCGGTCGCGGAAGTATTCACCCATTGTACAACCAGAGTATGGAGCCAAGTATTGCAGTGCAGCAGCTTCAGAAGCTGTAGCAACAACAACAATGGTGTTCGCCAAAGCGCCGTGCTCTTCTAGCTTACGTACAACGTTAGCGATGGTAGAAGCCTTTTGGCCTACCGCTACGTATACACACTTAATGCCAGAATCTTTTTGGTTGATAATCGCGTCAATCGCTAGAGCGGTTTTACCGATCTGGCGGTCACCAATGATCAATTCACGTTGTCCACGACCGATTGGGATCATAGAGTCAACAGCTTTATAACCAGTTTGCACTGGCTGATCGACTGATTTACGCTCAATTACACCAGGTGCAATTACTTCAACAGGAGAGAAACCATCGCTATCGATAGGTCCTTTACCGTCAATTGGTTCACCTAGCGTGTTGACTACGCGGCCTAATAGACCACGGCCAACAGGTACTTCCAAAATACGGCCTGTTGTTTTAACTTTGTCGCCTTCTGCCAAAGTGGCATAAGGGCCCATTACTACGGCACCGACAGAATCACGTTCTAAGTTCAACGCGATTGCAAAACGGTTGCCAGGCAGCTCGATCATTTCACCCTGCATCACGTCGGCTAGGCCGTGGATGCGGATGATGCCGTCACTTACTGCAACGATAGTACCTTCGTTGCGAGCTTCACTAACGACTTCGAACTGCTCGATCCGCTGTTTAATCAGATCGCTGATTTCAGTGGAATTCAGTTGCATGCTCAAACTCCCAATTACGACTGCAGCGTATCAGACAGACGCGAAATTTTTCCGCGGACCGAGCCATCAATGACTAAGTCTCCTGCCGTGATAATTACACCAGCAATAAGGCTGGTATCTATGCTGCAATTCAGCTTAACTTTGCGTGCTAGACGTTTCTCTAGAGAAGCGCTCAGCTCTTGTAGTTGCTCTGAGTTTAGCTCAGTCGCTGAAACGATTTGCGCTTCAACTTCTTTCGCGTACTCACGTTGCATCTCAACAAATTGTTGAGCAACAGCAGGTAGCGCAACTAAACGACCGTTTTCAGCCATTACCTTTAACAGGTTCTGAGCTTGCTCGTTGATTTGCTCGCCACAAACTCCAATAAAGAGTTCTGCAAGCTTATTGCTGGCCATAGCGCCAGACAGTAATGGCTGCATAGCTTCGTTTTCACTAACTAATGCGGCAAAGTTAAGCATTTCTGCCCAACTTTCTACTGCTTTCTGTTCAAGAGCGAACTCAAAAGCTGCCTTTGCGTAAGGACGAGCGATGGTGGTTATTTCAGCCATAACTCAAGCTCCTTATTTAAAGTTCAGCAACAAGTTTATTAACTATGTCACTGTGTGCGGCTTCATCAATCGAACGTTCAAGAATCTTCTCTGCGCCAGCAATAGCTAATACAGCTACTTGCTTACGTAGATCTTCTTTCACGCGATTACGTTCGTTTTCAATTTCAGCATGTCCCTGAGCGATGATTTTCGCACGCTCGGTATCAGCTTCAATTTTTGCTTCATCAACGATTTGAGCTTTGCGTTTATTTGCTTGCTCAATAATTTCGTTTGCTGTTGCTTTAGCGTCTTTCAGCTGCTCTGTGGCTTTCACCTGAGCTAGCTCTAAATCTTTTGCAGCACGTCCTGCATCAGCTAGCCCATCAGCAATTTTCTTCTGGCGTTCTTCGATAGCGTTCATCAATGGCGGCCATACAAACTTCATGCAAAACCACACAAAGAGAAGAAAAGAAATCGCTTGGCCTAGCAGGGTAGCGTTAATACTCATAACGACAACTCCTTCTAAGGGGGACGATTAGCCTGCCAATTGACCTAAGAACGGGTTAGCGAATACGAAGAATAATGCAACACCAACTGCAATCATAGAGATCGCATCAAGTAGACCAGCTACGATGAACATTTTAGTTTGAAGTGCAGGAGCAAGCTCTGGTTGACGAGCAGAAGCTTCTAGGAATTTACCACCTAGAATAGCAAAGCCAATACCAGTACCTAGCGCTGCTAAGCCGATCATAATTGCAACAGCGATTGCTGTAAAGCTAATTACAGTTTCCATTTTATCTCCGATAAGTATCTAATTTTAATAAATTAATGGTCTTCATGTGCCATGCTTAGATATACAATCGTAAGCATCATGAAGATAAACGCCTGTAGCACAATCACCAAAATATGGAAAATGGCCCAAGGCACTGATAATGCAAACTGAGCCCACCAAGGCATCAGTGCTATCAGAATAAAGATCAACTCACCTGCATACAGGTTACCAAACAGACGAAGCGATAATGAAATCGGCTTCGCAACCAAGGTTACTGTTTCCAAAACAAAGTTGATTGGAATTAGTGCCCAATGATTGAAAGGCTGCATAGTCAGTTCTTTAGTGAACCCACCAACACCTTTAACCTTGATACTGTAGAAAACAATTAACGCGAATACACTTAGAGCTAAGCCCAAAGTAACGTTCAAGTCAGTTGTAGGTACAATCTTTAGGTAAGGTACGCCTAATAATCTGTTTGCGGCCTCAGGTACAAAGTCAACAGGGATCAAGTCCATTAAGTTCATCAGGAAAACCCAGACGAAAATAGTAAGACCTAATGGTGCGATAACTGCATTTTTCCCATGGAATGAGTCTTTTACAATTTTATCTACACCTTCCACGCACATTTCAACGAAACATTGAAGCTTGCCTGGAACGCCAATTGTTGCCTTCTGTCCTACTTTGTAGAATAACCACAAAAATAGAACCCCTAGACCAACTGAAAACAAAAGTGAGTCAATGTGCCAAGTCCAAAATCCAGCATCTTGACATGCATAGTTAAAAGCAATCCCGCCATCAGCGGAACACATTTTCGCATTAGTCAGGTGATGCTGGATATAGTCGGAAGCCGTTATGGTTAACGTGTCATCCCCAGTTGTCGCCATGATTAATCTCACTTAATTTTGTTTGAAGTATAAAGGGGCTGTCCAAGGTACGATTAACACAAGCAAATAACTGGTGAATAACGGCATAAATGACGATTTCATCAAACCAAATGCAAGCGAAAATAACACAATGGTTAACAGCAACTTTACCGCTTCCCCCAGGAAAAAAGACCGTACGACTTTTCCTGATGCTTGTGCTCCCGCATGGGAAAAAGCTAGGGTTGCGAACACAAAATTAGGGAGTACAGCAATAGCACCACCTGCCAAAGCAGATAAGCCATACGGTCCCCCCCACATAGCGAAAAAGAAAACTGAAACACATCCAGTCATCGCTGCCTGTAGCAACACTAATTTATAGGCTGTCCACCGGCCACGACGTGCTAAAACCTTGCTCAATTTAACTTCTCCGCATTATAACTTCTTGTTTCGATGACCGGATTACAAATATCCGTAAAAACTCGAGGTACAAAAAGCTTGCGAAAGTATACCGTTTCAGGCTTTCAAAGCAAGTTTAAGTGTTAGAAAAAGGAGACTTTTAGCGTGATCTACGCCAAAAGTCTAAAAAGGTAAGATTAACGAATGTCACAAAATTACATAATATAGTGTTAACTTTGTTTATTTAACGAATTTTGCTGATAATACCCTCTAATTCAGCCAGATCTTGGTAGTTTATTACCATTTTACCTTTACCCTTCTTGTTATGGGTTAACGTAACCTTGGCACCAAGTCTTTCAATTAGTTGGGTCTCTAAACGCACTACATCATGATCTTTAGCTGGTTTTTCGACGATTTCAGTTTCGTTTAAGGTTTTGTTGACTATTCGTTCTGTTTCGCGAACTGTTAATTCTTTAGAAACAACCAATCGAGCTAGATTTGTCTGCTCATCACCGCTAATTGCTAGTAGTGCGCGACCGTGTCCCATGTCGATATCACCATATTCAAGCATACGCTTAACAGGCTCATTTAATCCATTGAGTCGTAGTAAATTTGAGACAGTTGCACGAGATTTACCAACAGCATCAGCAATTTGCTGATGAGTTAACTCGAACTCTTCAATAAGACGGTTCAATGCAATCGCTTCTTCCATTGCATTTAAGTCTTCACGCTGAATATTTTCGATTAGCGCGATAGCAACAGCGGCTTCATCAGGCACTTGCTTAACAATACAAGGAATCGATGATAACCCAGCCAATTGCGATGCACGCCAACGACGCTCACCAGCAATAATTTCATAGCTTTCAGGAGAGACTTTACGCACGACGATTGGCTGTATAACACCTTGGGCACGAATTGACTCAGCCAGCTCTTCCAGCGCTTCAGACGACATATCTTTACGCGGTTGATATTTACCAGGCTGCAGTCTATCTATATCTAAAGTAATTAGATCATCATTCTTGATATCTTGTTCTTCATTGGCAGCAATAGGATCTGCGCGCTTACTTGCAGCTTGGCTGGTACTTAACAGTGCATCAAGCCCTTTACCCAAGCCTCTTTTTTTCAATGTCATTTCTAATCCTTAAACTTGCTCAGCCTGAGTGAGCTGCTCTGCACGACGAATAATTTCGCCTGCGAGTGCTAGATAGGCTTTGGCCCCTGCGCTCGATTTATCATAATACATTGCTGGAGCTCCAAAACTTGGCGCTTCAGCTAAACGAACATTCCTTGGGATCACGGTACGGTAAACTTTTTCACCAAAATGCTGTTTCAATTGATCAGAAACATCATTAGAAAGTCGGTTACGAGGATCATACATGGTACGTAAGATTCCTTCGATATGTAGACCAGGGTTAACCATAGCACCTAGTTTGCTAATGGTATCCATCAATGCTGTTAAACCTTCCAATGCGTAATATTCGCATTGCATAGGCACTAATACCGAGTCAGCAGCCGACATTGCATTTACGGTAAGCATGTTTAATGATGGTGGACAATCGATGAAAATAAAATCGTAGTCATCTTTAATTGGGGCGAGGGCATTGCGCAGTCGGATCTCGCGAGCAAAAAACTCCATTAACTTGATTTCAGCTGCCGTCACATCACCGTTACCGGCAATCAGATCGTATTTGCCGTTCGTATCTCGGCAGACAACATCTTCAAATGGCTTTTCTTCAACTAACAACTCATAAGCTGTGTTTTCGACAGTATATTTATCAATACCACTACCCATAGTTGCATTGCCTTGTGGATCAAGATCGATCAACAAAACACGGCGTTTAGTTGCAGCCAAGGAAGCAGCTAAATTTACACAAGTTGTTGTTTTTCCGACGCCACCTTTCTGGTTGGCCACGGCAATTACTTTACCCACAATATCACCCTGTAAGTCACTTTTATTATATTTCTAAACAAGCCTTCGCTTAGAAAATTAGCGCACAAATCTAACGGTTATTAGTAATAAGTTGCTTTAAGCACCGAAAGATTGCAACTTCCTAAGCGCTTTAATCACAATAGCTTACTCTATCTAGCCACGATTAATAGCGGCGAAGACAAACAAGCTTACAACCCAAAATTAGATAGGGCTGCATTTTAATGACTTAGTCTTGCTTTATAACGCGCAATAAATGGCGCTGCTCATCAAGCTTTGGCACGTTAAGTTCAATAGTGTCAGTTACCACAAAGCCTGCAGGTAACTGTGACATCTCATCTTCGCTCAATTGCCCCTTTAGTGCATAGAAGCAACCATCGTTTTTTGGTAAGTGATGGCACCAATGCAACATATCTTGAATTGACGCAAACGCACGGCTCAACACACCGTCAAACAACTCTTCTGGTTGGTAAGCCTCTACACGGCTTTCTACTGAAGAAATATTGTTGATCCCCAACTCAAACTGTACCTGCTTTTGAAAACGAATACGCTTACCTAAGCTATCTAGCAATACAAATTCCTTATCAGGATTTAAGATCGCTAACGGGATCCCCGGTAAACCTGGACCTGTACCAACGTCGATAAAGCGCGATCCTTTTAGGTGCGGTGATACCACTAAGCTATCCATAATATGACGGATCAACATTTGCTCTGGATCGCGCACTGACGTTAAGTTAAACGCTTTATTCCATTTATTGAGCATGCCAACAAAATCTACCAGCTGCTGTTTTTGCTGCTCTGTAGCAGTTAAGCCGACTTCGGCTAAATAATCATTTAATTGGGCAGATAACACAGTGTATCCTCAAAATAAAGCGAATCAGAAATCAATAGGTATTATGAAGTGCTGAAAAGATGAAAGGAAGTCTTGAGACTTCCCTTTATCATGCAAAACTACCGAATATGTGGCGAACTATGCGCTTTTACGTAATAAACCACGTTTTTTAAGATGAACCAGCAAAATAGAAATCGCCGCTGGCGTCATACCTGAAATACGTGAGGCTTGTCCAATTGTTTCCGGTTTATGTTCGTTCATCTTGGCAATCACTTCGTTAGATAACCCAGGTACTTCTTGGTAATCCAGATCTAGCGGCAGTAAGGTGGTTTCATGACGAATAGCTTTGTCGATTTCACCTTGCTGACGTTGAATATAACCCGAATATTTAACTTGAATTTGAACCTGCTCTGCTGCGCGCTGATCTTCAAGTGAAGGACCAAAGCCTTCGATTGACATCAGTTTTGGATAATCCATTTCTGGACGACGTAACAGATCTTCAAACGTCGCTTCACGAGTGATAGGCGTATTCAAATGTGGATTTAATGCTTCGACCAAAGGTGAGTTCGGATGGATCCATTGACCACGAAGACGTTGTAATTCAGTCTCAATTGATTCCATTTTTTCACTGAACATTGCCCAGCGCTTGTCATCAACCAAGCCTAATTCACGACCCTTCTCAGTTAAGCGTAAATCAGCGTTATCTTCACGCAGTAACAAACGATATTCAGCACGACTAGTAAACATACGGTACGGTTCTTTGGTACCTAATGTCGATAAATCATCAACCAATACACCAAGGTACGCTTGATCACGACGTGGACACCAAGCATCTTTACCTTGCACTTGTAGTGAAGCATTCATACCGGCCAATAAGCCTTGCGCGCCAGCTTCTTCGTAGCCAGTAGTACCGTTGATCTGTCCAGCAAAGAATAAACCTGCAATGGTTTTAGTTTCTAGTGAGTTTTTAAGATCGCGCGGATCAAAATAATCATACTCAATCGCATAGCCAGGACGCATGATCTCTGCATGCTCCATACCTTTGATTGAACGAACTAAATTCAACTGCACATCAAATGGCAAACTGGTAGAAATACCATTTGGATAAATTTCAGTGGTATTTAGACCTTCAGGCTCAATAAAGATCTGATGCGATGTTTTATCGGCAAAACGATTAACTTTATCTTCGATAGAAGGGCAGTAGCGTGGACCAATACCTTCGATAACCCCTGAATACATAGGGCTTCTGTCTAATCCACCACGAATAATATCGTGAGTACGCTCGTTGGTATGCGTGATATGACAAGAAACTTGTTCAGGATGATCGTTTACATCCCCGATGAAAGACATAACAGGCAATGGATCATCACCTTTTTGCTCTGTCATCAATGAAAAATCAATGGTGTTAGCATCGATACGTGGTGGAGTTCCCGTTTTCAAACGGCCAACACGGATTGGTAGTTCTCTTAGTCTGTGAGCTAAGGCGATAGCTGGTGGATCACCGGCACGACCACCACTGTAGTTTTCTAGACCAATGTGGATCTTACCGCCTAGAAAAGTACCTGCAGTTAGTACAACAGCTGGTGCTTCAAACGCTAAACCCATTTGGGTTACTACTCCAACAACTTTTTCATTTTCAACAACAAGATCGTCTACAGCTTGTTGAAAAATACGTAAGTTAGGTTGGTTTTGTAAGATCGCTTGGATCTTATTGCGATACAAGGTTCTGTCCGCTTGTGCACGAGTAGCACGAACAGCTGGGCCTTTACTTGAATTTAATGTACGAAATTGAATACCTGCAAAATCGGTAGCAACAGCCATTGCTCCACCAAGTGCATCAATTTCTTTAACTAAATGTCCTTTACCAATGCCGCCGATAGCAGGGTTACAGGACATTTGTCCTAAAGTGTCTATGTTATGGGTCAGTAAAAGTGTTTTCGAGCCCATTCTAGCAGAAGCTAAAGCTGCTTCAGTACCAGCATGACCACCACCAACAACGATTACATCAAACCGTTCATGAAATTGCATTTCGACAGCCTTCGATTTTTAAAAGGATAAATTGTTTCTGAGCAGATCATTTTAGCATTTGCTTCGCTGAAGGTGAACGATCTATTTCGCTTGTTTTGATCAGGGTGGATCGCCTTAATAGATCTTAAGATCTTTATATAGATCTCTTATTATGTTTACTATTAGGATCGCTGTTTTCGGTGGATAACTCTATAAAGCTATTAAAATCAGTAGTTAGCGTTAAAAAGATCTTGTGATCTGATCGCGATCTAACTGACTTAAGCTTGTGGGTAGATCGCCTAGTTATCCACAAGGTGGATCATTGAGCAGATCGGATGTGAATTAATGCAGAAGTTGATCAGATCTAAATAATAGCTTATCCACATATTTATTAAATTAATAAGTTTTATGTGGATAAGTATGATCTAATCTGTGTGTTATTACTAAGAACCGCAATAATGATCGATTTTTATCGGATCTTAAAGTTGTTCTTGCCAGCCGCTAAGCCATGATAATGCAGGTTCTTCTGGGATCGGAGTATATTGAACATCTATTTGGATCTTATCCACATAGACTTTTGCGCCGCACTGACTTAGCTGCTCAATGAGCTTTTCTGGACCTTGGCAGAAAGTGTCGTAGCTTGAATCACCAATTGCACATAATGCGAATTTTACGTCACTTAGATCGGGGCTATTTAGACTTATTTCGTCGAAAAAAGGCACTATATTGTCTGGAAGATCTCCTGCACCATGGGTTGATGAAACGACAATCCATAATGAATTTAAGCTAAGATCGCTTAAATTTGGTGCCAAATGCACCATGGTTTGATGGCCTAAATCACTTAATTGATCGGATATTTCATCAGCAACATATTCCGCACTGCCGAGTGTCGTACCCACTAAAATCTCTACTTTTGCCATTTTCTATCCTAATTATTGATATTAAATAACGCTAAATTGGCTCACTATATTTCAAAATAGTGTCATATAGAGCTTAGCGTTTGTGTGCATCATAAGTGAAATTGGATTGCTAATCTTGTCACTTACGCTGATTTACATGCATTAATATCGGTGTATGAATGCCTGAAGTATTGTTAATTTGAGGCTTAGTTAGATTATATAAGCATTTAAACCGCCCCTTTTGGAGGTTGTTTTTTCAGCAAATAAGCTACCTCTATATATGGCTTTTATTAGCTTAAACCCTGCATCACGTTTATAAATCGGTGATAAAGGTATTTTAGTCTGCTACCCATACAAAAAGTAATGTACTGATAGGATTTGGAAAATGATAAATAAAATAATTCTGGATACTGACCCTGGAATAGATGATGCAATGGCTATCTTGTTTGCTGAAGCTCACCCAGCTATTGATTTGAAGGCTATAACTACCGTTTACGGTAATGCTACGATAGAAAATGGAACTAATAATGCTCTGTTTTTAAAACAGAAATATAATTTTAAAGCTGATGTTGCTCAAGGTGCTAGCCAGCCTCTGGTTCGTGAGCCTGTCGGTGCTACTGTGGTTGTACATGGTGAAACCGGATTTGGTGATGTTCATGCACCAAAGGTTACAGATTTACAAGCGGACTCGCGTTCTGCTTACCAATATATTATTGATGCAGTAAAAGCTGAGCCTGGTGAGATTACTTTAGTTGCAGTTGGCCCGTTAACAAACTTAGCGTTAGCACTTGAGGCTGCCCCTGAAATTGCTGATTTGGTTAAAGAAGTGGTTATTATGGGGGGCGCATTTGGTATGAACGGTCACCGTGGTAACGTAACACCGTTTGCTGAAGCCAATATTCACGATGATCCTCATGCTGCTGATATCGTTTTTACTGGGTCTTGGCCTGTTGTTGTTATTGGTCTAGATGTTACGGAAGAGAGCTTCTTTACCAAAGATTATCTTGATCAGTTACGAGATGATGCGGGTGAAGTGGGCCAGTTTATTTGGGATATTAGCCGCTATTATCTTAAATTTTATTCTGAGAAAGTAGGCTTAGAAGGTTGTCATGTTCATGATCCATCTGCTATTGCTTATGTTATCGATCCGACTCTATTTACCCTTCGTGAAGGACCTATTCGGGTTGTTACTGATGGACCAGCAGAAGGGCTAACTATTCAAAAGTTTGATGGGCGTAAGCACTTACACGATGATTGGGAATCAAAGCGTGCTCAGCAAGTTGGTGTGGCTGTTAGAGATCAAGAGTTGCTAAAGCTTTACCGTGACACAATTGTCGATTATGGGACTATTTAGTCATTGATCGACTTAGTTTGCAGACAATAAAAAAGCGAGGATTATCCTCGCTTTTTTATGTCAATAATTTGCGTTAATCAGCTAATATTTTGTACTTGTGATGCCAGTAGCCATATTGCTAAAACAAAAAATATTATGCCCATAAACTTATTTTGATAAGTTCTAAACTTTTCATTTTTCAGTAGTGGTTTTCCTACTGAACCCACCAATGCTACTAGCAATAAATTAAATAATAAGCCCATTACGTTTAACAATAAACCGAGTGCCAGCATTTGTTCACCAGAGCTGGCTGTGAGCTGAGTTGAAACAAACTGAGGCAAAAATAATACGAAGAATATTAACGCCTTTGGATTAAGTAAATTGCTAAACACCGCGCGTCGGTATAATAGCTTAGCGAGATCTTTTTGTTGCGTTATTTCAGGCGCTTCGGCCGCAGAGCTGCGCATGCAGTCCCAGCCCATTTTTAATAGATAGGCTCCACCTAAGACTCTTAATATCTCTAATGCTATGGGGTTCATTGCTATTACGGCTGAAACTCCCATTGCAGCCGCTAATGTCAATATCAACCCTGACGTGGCATTGCCAAAGCTGGCATAAATACCGACTTTCTTACCATAGCTTAAACTTGAGCTGGCTATTAACAGCATGTCTGGCCCAGGGATAAGTAGTAGCGCAACAACTGTTGTTAGGTAAAGTGGTAATAAGGCTAAGTCGATCATCATAAATATATAGGGTCAAAATTTGCGATTGAAACAAGGCGCGGATTCTACATTGATCGAATTGGAATGAAAGTGATACAGCTTGTAAAAGCGGGGACTAAATTGGCAGGCTTTGTTTACGCTAGGTCAAATACTCTAAATTGATTGCCTGACTTTGCTAGATTCTCATATCATTTTTTGTTTTGGCGCAAGTAAGTGTGAAATAGAAGCGTTAATTAGTTTATAAAAACACGCTATTTTATATAATTATTGCTCCACTACTGTTAAACAAAATTGTCACTTAAATGCTTAAAAATGGTTTTACTCTTATAGAGTTAGTTGTAACTATTATTATTTTGGCCATTCTTGGAGTGGTTGCAGCCCCTCGTTTTATGGATTTACAAGCAGATGCTCGAGCTTCGTCACTAAAAGGTTTAAAAGCTGAAATGCACGGAGTGATGAATGTACTCTATCCAAAGTCGGTTATACAAGGGCTAGCTGATAAACCTAAAGCTGATAAGAATAAAGGTGAAGAAAACTATATCGTTATTGATGGGGTAAAAGTTGATTTGGTTTATGGCTACCCTGCGGCTGATTCAGCTAATAGTTGGAGTAAGCTTATATTGGCTAAGTTTGAAGACTCGCAATTTAACCCTGAACGACCTGCTGATTGGTATTTTCAAAATAACGGCAATGATGATTTCATTCAATTTATGACTCAATCCAAGAAGTTTGTAGGTGATAATTGTTACCTTAAATACACAGAGGCGAAGAGTCCCACAATTCCTCCTGTATTTGAAATTATCGATTCTGGGTGTTAATTAAAAATTGAAAGTGTCGGCTATCTACCAAAGATACTTTATTGTTATAGGTTTATGTTATTGAAAGTAAATAGTAATTTTATATAAGAGATAGGTAATAGGTTTCACGTGGAACTTACAGGGATATTTATCGAAAAAGACTTCGCTAATTTTTTGGGCTATTAGTAGCTCGTTTAATTCGCTGATGAGACACAGGTTTTTTATTTTATTTGGATTAAGCCTCTGCGCTTTTCTGAGGATTTGTTGTCGAGTTTTAGAGCAACAATTTTTGAGTAAAGTAAATCAAAAGTTTGATCAGACTTTAGCTGTCTAAATTATCTTTTGCTGTTTTTAAATCCTGTGGATATCGAGGTTCGATCTTTTGCCGTTTTTTCTGAGTATAACTTATCTTGAAAGATCTATATTTTTAGTTTATCAAGTAGGTGAACATGTTTTTAATTAGAGTAATATTCCTTTTTAGACAAAGGGTTAGAGTTGTGAGGGCGTTTGGTTATAGATCTATCCACAGATCTATTTAGCTTGTTGATATCTCTGTTGATAGTTATCTATGATTTGGTGATCTCGATCATTATTTTCTGGCTTAGATCATTATTGATCGCACTAATTCAAAGGATCACTATTTAGTGAAACAAAAAGCCACAGTAGGTAACGCTACAGTGGCTTAGTATTTAGCTATATTGTGCTTGTTTTGTGCGCTTTATTTACCAATGCAGAATGAACTGAATATTTTGCCAAGGAGGTCATCTGATGTGAACTTACCAGTGATTTCTGATAATGCCATTTGGCACATGCGTAGCTCTTCAGCCAGTAACTCACCAGCTAGATAAATTTCTAACTGCTCTTTGCCTAGCATTAAGTGGCTGCTTGCTAAATCCAATGCCTCTAAATGACGACGACGGGCGATAAAGCCACCTTCAAGGTTACTTTGATAACCCATTAGTGATTTGAGGTGTTGCTTCAGTTCTTCAACGCCCAAACCTGTTTTAGCTGAAATGCGATAAACGCTATGGCCAGCTTCTTGGGTCACAGCAAGATCTTCACCTGTTAGATCCGCTTTATTGCGAACAACGGTTACGCCTAGATTATTTGGCAGACGATCGATAAAGTCTGGCCAAATTTCATGAGGATCTACGGCTGCGGTTGTGGTGCCATCCACCATAAACAGCACGCGATCGGCGGTTTTAATCTCGTCCCAAGCACGCTCGATACCAATTTTCTCTACGGTGTCGATGGTATCTCGTAAACCAGCAGTATCAATTATGTGTAATGGCATTCCATCTAAATGGATATGTTCACGTAATACATCACGTGTGGTACCGGCTATTTCGGTTACGATTGCCGATTCTTTACCTGCCAGCGCATTCAATAAGCTTGATTTACCAGCATTTGGACGACCCGCAATCACGACTTTCATGCCTTCTCGGATGATTGAACCTTGCTTAGCGCTGGCCTGTACTCCATCTAATTGGCCAATAATGCCATTTAAAGAAGCGGCAATTTTACCATCTGATAAGAAGTCGACTTCTTCATCTGGAAAATCAATGGCTGCTTCGACGTATAAACGTAGGTTAGTGACCTTTTCGACTAAGTCATGTACCTGAGTTGAAAATTCGCCCTGAAGCGAGTTAAGCGCGCTCTTAGCTGCTTGTTCACTGGTGGCGTCAATTAGGTCGGCAATCGCTTCGGCTTGAGTCAGATCGAGCTTATCATTCATAAAGGCTTGTTCACTGAACTCACCTGGCTTGGCGATACGTAAACCTTCGACTTCCATAACACGCTTAATCAGCATATCGAGAACTATTTGGCCGCCGTGACCTTGTAGCTCCAGTACGTCTTCACCGGTGAATGAGTTAGGCCCCTTAAAGAATAACGCGATACCTTGATCGATGACTTCACCGTTATCATCTTTAAAGTCACAGTAATCAGCATAACGAGTTTTAGGTATATGGCCTAAAACTGTCATTGCAACATTGGTGGCTAAGTCGCCTGATACACGAATAATACCTACACCACCGCGCCCTGGTGCGGTTGCTTGTGCCACGATAGTATCGGTTGTCATTACTGTTTTCCTAATCTGATTTTCAGTTATTTGCTTATACTAAGCAGCCACTATTGGTTTGTATCATCTTGGATAATGGTTTTATCAGCTAAGTATATAAAAATATTATGTCTACATAGAAAGCAAAAAAGCGGTCAATACTCAGTATTGACCGCTTTTTGTTAGTCTGAGCTAAGGGTTATTTTAACCCTTTTTTCTCTAGACCCGCATAGATAATTTTTTGCTGAGTAATCGCTACTAAGTTACCTACCAACCAATATAGAACCAGACCTGCTGGGAACCATAGGAAGAATACGGTAAAGATTACTGGCATCCACTGCATCATCTTAACTTGCATTGGGTCCATAGTCGGTGCCATTGGCTGCATTTTCTGCATAACGAACATCGAGATACCCATTAAGATTGGCATTACATAGTATGGATCTTGTACTGATAAGTCAGTAATCCAAAGCATGAACGGTGCGTGACGCAATTCAACACTTTCTAGTAATACCCAATACAGTGCGATGAAAATTGGCATCTGTAGCAAGATTGGAAGACAGCCACCCATAGGGTTAACTTTCTCTTTCTTGTACAGTTCCATCATAGCTTGACCCATCTTCTGACGGTCATCACCAAAACGCTCTTTCAGTTCAGCAAGCTTAGGCTGTAGATTACGCATTTTCGCCATAGAGGTGTATTGCGCTTTCGTTAGCGGGTATAACATACCGCGAACTGTAAGTGTGATTAGAATAATTGCAAGACCCCAGTTACCTACGATTGACTGGAAGAACATCAATAGTTTGTAAATAGGAACTGCTAGCCACCATAGGAAACCGTAATCAACTACGAGATTCAAAGAATCTGATAGCGCAGAAAGAGCTTCTTGATCTTTAGGACCTACATAGAATTCAGCTTTAATGCTTTGCTCTGTACCCGGTGCGATATCATATAGCGCACCACGGAAACCTATGTTAGCTAGGCCACCAGCACTCACACTTGAGAAGATAATGTTCTTATCATTCGCAGGTGGTACCCATGCAGATACGAAGTAATGTTGTAGCATCGCAACCCAGCCGCCAAGTGTTGACTTGTCGAGGTTTTTATCTGCCATATCATCGAAGCTATATTTCTCGTAGCGAGTATCCGCTGTAGAGAATGCACCACCACGATAAGTAGGCATCATCATGCTGCTTTCGCTCTTCTTAATGCTGTGCTTGATTTGTCCATACATTTGAACTTGAAGCTGAGCATCAGAAGTGTTGTTGATTTTATAATCAACAGCGATGTTGTACTTACCACGAGTGAAAACGAAAACTTTGGTATAAGTCACGCCTTTATCACTAACATAAGTTAGTGGCACGTTAAGAGTGTCTTGGCCATCAGCCAATTTGTACTCACGTGAAGCGCTATCAAAGTGAGCTCGACCTTTTACACTGCTGTCGATACCGTCACGACCAATAAGGCCACTTTGCGCGATGTAATAGATATCATTTGTTTGCTCTAGCAGGACGAATGGGTCGTCACCGTTTTCCTCAAGTTTATGAGAAAGTAGTGCAGAATAAACAATATCACCGCCAACTGGATCAATTTTGATTTCTAGTTGGTCAGTAAATACGGTGATTAGTTCTTTAGATGCTGGAGTCGCTTCAGGCACTGCTGAATCAGCGTCAGGTACGTCTGAACTATGGGCGTCAGCTACAGTAGAAGCTGGGATAGAAGATTGTGTTTGAGCTGCTGCCACTGGTTGAGGCGCTTGATCTGCTTGCCACTGTTGCCACAGTAGAAAGCTGACAAACAGCAAACCGATCAGCAATATATTGCGTTGAGATTCCATAACCTATTTATCGCACCTATGTTTTTTGTTAGGGACGGGGTCTTCACCGCCCGGATGTAAAGGGTGACATCTTAATATGCGTTTTGCTGCAAACCAACACCCTTTCACCACTCCATGCAAACGAATTGCTTCGATTGCGTAATGTGAACACGTTGGATTAAAGCGACAACGAGGCCCCAGCATGGGGCTTATGAGTAGTTGGTAACCACGAATAATCGTAGTTGCTAGCCATTGTAACGGCGAGAGAGTTTTCGCCATAGCTTTTCTACTAAGTTTTTAAGTTCTGCGTTTTCCATATCAAGCACGCCATTTCTGACAAGTACAACGATATCCACAGCGGGTAGATCATGCTGGTGTAAACGGAAATTATCTCTAATGACACGTTTAATACGGTTACGTTGATTTGCTTTTTTGACATAACGCTTGGCAACAGTTAGTCCTAAACGAGGATGTTGTTCAGAATTAGGAATTGCAAGTAAGGTTATTTCAGCGGAGGACGCTTTGATAGGTTTGGTAAATACAGATTTAAATTGCGCGGGAGTTAACAAACGTAACTCCCGCGTAAAGGTATAGCTAGTCACTTGCATTTCTACGATTACGCAGAAAGACGAGCGCGACCTTTAGCACGGCGACGTGCGATGACCTTACGGCCACCTACAGTAGCCATACGAGCGCGGAAGCCGTGAGAACGCTTGCGCTTCAGGTTGCTAGGTTGAAAAGTACGTTTACTCATTATGGCAATCCGTCTTTGTTAGGTTAATAATCCTTAAATCCTATAAAATAGAACTAAGGGCAAAAAAGAGGCCGAATTGTAATCACTTTAGTTATGCACGTCAACTATCAATCAGTGCAAGTGATTAAATATTAGTTCCTCAGGAAATACTTCGACTGTTTTACTCCACTATAATGTGTGGATAACTCTGTGAGTTACCACTACATCTTGTGGTTTTGTAGATCAAATAGCAGATCGAAAGCTATTTATTATAGATCGAACTGGATCGCTTTATAAAGCTGGATTTGCTGTGAAATTGATATTTTTTGATCGCAATGGATCTTTTAAGATCGTGATCTTAATGAATAGTTGATCTATCTGGGGATAAATCTATTTAAAGGATAGCGATCAGCGTGATCTCATTATAGAATAGGCCTCTTTTGTATGATCTTTTGGGGATAACTAGTGGCGGTTTCACTTTGGCAACAATGTATCGCAAGGCTGCAAGATGAGCTTTCTGCTCAGCAATTCAGTATGTGGATAAGACCGTTACAAGCAGAAATGGAAGGCGATACGCTCGTCATCTATGCGCCTAATCGTTTTGTGTTGGATTGGGTTAGGGATAAATACCTAAATATCATCAACCAATTTTTTACTGAACAAATGGGTAACGATGCGCCAAGTTTGCGTTTTGATATCGGTAGCCGTCCGTCGGCTAAACCAGTTGTTCAGGCCACTGCTGCAGTAAGAACTAGCAGACCTGCTAGTAGAGAAGTCGCTAAACCTTCTTTTAATACTCCGCACGCAGAGCCAATGGCTAATGCTAATCATCGCAGTAACATTAATCCGACTTACCAGTTTGATAACTTTGTTGAAGGTAAATCAAACCAATTAGGTAAAGCGGCTGCTTTGCAGGTGGCTGAAAATCCTGGTGGTGCTTATAACCCGTTGTTCCTTTATGGCGGCACGGGTCTAGGTAAGACTCACCTATTGCATGCTGTTGGTAATGGAATTATTAAAAATAAGCCAGATGCAAAAGTGGTTTACATGCATTCTGAGCGTTTTGTGCAAGACATGGTTAAGGCGTTACAAAATAACGCTATCGAAGAGTTTAAGCGTTACTACCGTAGCGTTGATGCTCTCTTTATTGATGACATCCAATTCTTCGCTAACAAAGATAGATCTCAAGAAGAGTTCTTCCATACCTTTAACGCATTGTTAGAAGGTAATCACCAGATCATTTTGACGTCGGATAAATACCCGAAAGAGATCGATGGTGTAGAAGATCGTCTTAAATCGCGTTTTGGCTGGGGTCTAACGGTTGCTATTGAGCCACCAGAGTTAGAAACCCGTGTGGCGATCTTGATGCGAAAAGCACAAGAGAGTGGCATTAACTTACCTGATGAAGTGGCTTTCTTTATTGCTAAGCGTTTACGTTCAAACGTACGTGAGCTTGAAGGGGCATTGAATCGTGTTATTGCCAACGCTAACTTTACTGGTCGTCCGATTACTATCGACTTTGTGCGTGAAGCACTACGTGACTTACTGGCTCTACAAGAGAAGTTAGTTACTATCGATAATATTCAAAAAACAGTCGCAGAATATTACAAGATTAAGATGGCTGACATGTTATCTAAGCGTCGTTCACGTAGTGTGGCACGACCAAGACAGATGGCAATGGCGTTATCTAAAGAGTTAACTAACCAAAGCTTACCTGAAATTGGTGATGCATTTGGTGGTCGTGACCACACAACTGTATTACACGCTTGTCGTAAAATTGCGCAGTTGCGTGAAGAAAGTCATGACATTAAAGAAGATTATGCTAACTTGATAAGAACTTTATCTTCTTAATATCAGGGATATTGAACCAATGAAATTTTCAATTGATAGGGACGCCTTACTAAAACCGTTACAACTTGTTAGTGGTGCGGTAGAAAGACGTCACAACTTGCCAATCCTGGCAAACCTTTTAGTTGAAGTGAGTAATCACTCACTTAAGTTGACCGGTACTGATTTAGAAGTTGAATTAGTCGGTGAAGTACAACTTGAAGGCGACATCGTTGAAGGTCGTACAACAGTTCCTGCGAAGAAGTTTTTGGATATTGTTAAGTCTTTACCCGATCAGGTTGAGCTTAAGGTTGAGCAGCAAGAAAATCGCTTATTATTACGCTCAGGTCGTAGTCGTTTTACATTAGCGACTTTGCCTGCTGAAGAATATCCAAATGTAGAAGCATTTGAAGCGGAAATTGAGTTTACGCTCAAGCAAGGTACGATGAAGTCGTTGATTGATTCAACGCAGTTCTCTATGGCTAACCAAGACGTACGTTACTACTTAAATGGTTTGTTACTTGAAACTGAAGGTAATGTACTGCGTGCAATCGCTACGGATGGTCATCGTTTGGCATTAAGCCATCGCCAAATCGAAGCTACGTTGCCTGAAAAGCAAGTGATTGTGCCGCGTAAAGGTGTGCTAGAACTAATGCGTTCATTTGAAGCTGACGATCTAGACGTAACGATTGCAATTGGTGACAATGCGATTAGAGCGACAACTGCTACAGCGGTATTTACCAGTAAGTTGGTTGATGGTCGTTTTCCTGATTACCGTCGAGTGCTACCCAAAGGTGGCGACAAGATAGTGATAGCCAGCCGACTACAGCTAAAGCAAGCATTACTGCGTGCTTCTATTCTGTCGAATGAGAAGTTCCGTGGTGTACGTGTCCAGCTGGAAAACAATTTAATTAAGATCACTGCTAATAACCCTGAACAGGAAGAGGCGGAAGAGATCTTAGATGTTGAATATGAAAACACACCATTAGAGATTGGTTTTAACGTTAGTTATTTACTCGACGTATTGAATAACCTGCCTTCTGATGATGTGCGTATTACCTTGATTGATGGTAACTCAAGTGCATTAATCGACAATCACATAGAACAAGATTCTATGTATGTTGTTATGCCAATGCGTTTGTAGTACTTACGCTGTTATATCTTCGTATATGGTTAACCAGATAAACGACTCTAATGTCTTTATCTGGTTAATTGTATTACTCCCCTTAGCTTTTCCCCCTCGCAGTCATAAGGTTATTAATGAGTCTTAACCGTCTTCATATTGAATCTTTTCGCAATATAACCTCTGCCAAACTAGAGCCGAGTGATGGTTTAAATCTTATTTATGGCCACAACGGTAGTGGCAAGACCAGTATCTTAGAAGCTATTTACTTTCTTGGTATGGGACGTTCTTTTCGCAGTCATTTATCGCAAAGGGTTATCAATAATGACTCAGATGCTTTAACGCTATTTGCTAATATGCAAAGCGGAGAAGAGCTGAGCAAAATTGGCTTACGTCGTTTTAGAAGTGGTGATATTGAAGTTAAAATTAATGGTGATAAAGTAAAACGTTTATCGACATTAGCTGAAACTTTACCTATTCAGGTGATCACCCCTGAAAGCTTTTCTTTACTTTTTGAAGGGCCAAAATCAAGACGGCAGTTTATTGATTGGGGGGCATTTCATTCTGATCCACGCTTTTATGCCGCTTGGGTCAATGTTCGCCGAATTTTAAAACAGCGAAATCAGCTACTAAGAGATGGTTCACCCTATAGTTCAATACAATTCTGGGATAAAGAATTTATTCGCTATGCTGAACTGGTAACTGACATAAGAAAGCAATATGTAGACTCGTTAAATGAGCTACTTAAGGGTATAATCGGAGAGTTTTTACCTCAGGTTGATGTTAAGGTTTCTTTTACCCGAGGATGGGATGCTAAAACCGAGTATGCACAGCTACTCGAGACGCAATATCCTAGAGATTTAGCCACAGGCTATACCGTCAGTGGGCCACATAAAGCCGATTTACGTTTGCGGGTAGGAACCCTACCGGCACAAGACGCTTTATCTCGTGGTCAGCTGAAATTATTAGTCTGTGCATTACGCATTGCACAGGGAAAGTTGCTAAAACAACAAATAGATAAAAAAAGTATTTATCTGGTGGATGACCTTCCATCGGAATTGGATGCAAAGCATAGAAAACTATTGTTACAGCAATTAGCTGATACCGGGGCACAAGTTTTTGTCACGGCTATTGAGCCTGCAGCGATAGTGGATTCGTTAATCACGCCGCCAAGTAAGATGTTCCATGTGGAACACGGTTGTGTAACGGTAATTGAATAACCGACGAGAGAATAATATGTCAGAGAATAGTTATGATTCTTCGAGTATTAAGGTTCTAAAGGGCCTTGATGCGGTACGTAAAAGACCAGGCATGTACATTGGTGATACTGATGATGGTACAGGTCTACATCACATGGTATTCGAAGTAGTCGATAACTCTATCGATGAAGCGTTAGCGGGCCACTGTAACGACGTTATTATCACAATCCATGCAGATGGTTCTGTATCGGTTCGCGATGACGGTCGTGGTATTCCGGTATCTATCCACGAAGAGGAAGGTATCTCTGCTGCTGAAGTTATTATGACCGTACTTCACGCCGGTGGTAAATTCGATGATAACTCTTATAAAGTATCGGGCGGTTTGCACGGTGTTGGTGTGTCAGTTGTAAACGCGCTATCTTCTAAGCTGCAGATGACTATTCGTCGTGACGGCAAGGTATATGAGCAGTTTTACACTCATGGTGTACCTGATGCGCCAATTACTGCTATTGGCGAAGCAACGAAGACGGGTACTGAAATCCGTTTTTGGCCAAGCGCAGAGACTTTCTCTGATGTCTTGTTCCACTTCGATATTTTAGCTAAACGTGTTCGTGAATTATCTTTCCTGAACTCAGGTGTTGGTATTCGTTTAGTTGATGAGCGTGATAACCGCGATGAATTCTTCAAGTATGAAGGTGGTATCAGTGCATTTGTTGACTACTTAAACGTTAATAAAACACCAGTAAACAAAGAAGTGTTTCACTTTATCCAAGAGCGTGACGACGGTATTACTGTTGAAGTCGCTATGCAGTGGAACGATGGCTTCCAAGAAAACATCTTCTGTTTTACTAACAACATTCCTCAGCGCGATGGTGGTACCCACTTAGCTGGCTTCCGTGGTGCGTTGACACGTAACTTGAACAACTACATGGAACGTGAAGGCTATAACAAGAAAGGTAAGACTGGTGCAACGGGTGACGATGCACGTGAAGGTCTAACTGCTGTTATCTCTGTTAAAGTTCCAGATCCTAAGTTCAGTTCTCAGACGAAAGACAAGCTTGTTTCAAGTGAAGTAAAGTCAGCTGTTGAGCAGACAATGGGTGAACAATTGGGTGATTACCTAATGGAACATCCAAACGAAGCTAAGATGATTGTTGGTAAGATTATCGATGCTGCGCGTGCTCGTGAAGCCGCACGTAAAGCACGTGAAATGACTCGCCGTAAAGGTGCATTAGATTTAGGTGGTTTGCCTGGTAAACTTGCTGACTGCCAAGAGAAAGATCCTGGTCTTTCTGAAATTTACATAGTGGAAGGGGACTCTGCTGGCGGTAGCGCCAAGCAGGGACGTAACCGTAAGAACCAAGCTATTCTGCCACTAAAAGGTAAGATCTTAAACGTTGAAAAAGCACGTTTTGATAAGATGCTATCTTCTCAAGAAGTTGCCACGCTAATTACTGCACTAGGTTGTGGTATTGGCCGTGACGAATACGACCCAGATAAGACTCGTTACCATAACATCGTTATCATGACCGATGCTGACGTCGACGGCTCGCACATTCGTACATTGCTGTTGACCTTCTTCTTCCGTCAAATGCCTGAGCTTATTGAGCGTGGTTATGTGTATATCGCACAGCCTCCGCTATATAAGGTTAAAAAGGGTAAGCAAGAGCAGTATCTGAAAGATGATCCTGCATTGACAGAGTACTTAACAACTCAAGCACTTGATAATGCCAATATCTACCCATCGCAAGGTGCACCAGGCATGTCTGGTCAGCCATTAGAGCGTTTGGTTAATCAGTATCGTGAAGTGGAAGCTATCATTGCTCGTTTAGAGCAACGTTACCCAACCAACATCACTGATCTAATGCTTTATCATCCAGCTATTACCAATGAAGTGTTAGCTGATGAAGCACAAGTTAAAGCTTGGGCTGACGTATTTGTTGCTGATCTTATAGATAAAGAAACTGGCGGTATTTTATATAGTGCTGAGCCAGTTCTAGATCCTGAGCGTCAAGTTTATCTGCCTAAGATTACGATTCGTAAGCATGGTATTGATACCCACTATATGTTCTCATACGACTTCTTCCAGTCTACTGATTACCAGCGCATCGTTAAGATGGGTGCTGAAATCAATGGCCTAATTGAAGACGGTGGTTATGTGCAACGTGGTGAGCGTACTAAAGATGTCGTGAGCTTCGTCGAAGCATTAGATTGGTTGATGAACGAGTCTAAGCGTGGCTTATACATCCAGCGTTATAAAGGATTGGGTGAAATGAACCCTGAGCAATTGTGGGAAACTACAATGGATCCAGAATCTCGCCGTATGTTGCAAGTAACAATTGAAGATGCGATTGGAGCTGATCAGCTGTTTACTTGTTTGATGGGTGATCAAGTTGAGCCGCGTCGCGACTTTATTGAAGCTAATGCGCTTAATGTGGCAAACCTCGACGTTTAAGTTTATTTTTGTAGGTAAACTTAACGATAGAGTAAAATCGGTGCTATAGGCACCGATTTTTTTGTTAACAACCCAGTACCCGGTCATAATAAATTGTTCAGTAAAGCGTTCAGAAAACTATTTAATATCAGAGAGCAGGTGGTAATAGAAAAGCCAAAGAGTTTTAGTGGCTCTATGGAGCATTTTCAGCCTATATCGAGTGAAACTCCCCGTGTAACAGTAGCAGCTCAATCTAAAGTTGATAATCCTGTTGTAGCTATCGACCTCTCTGCATTGTTTTATAGCTTACTATTTCCAAGCACACAGTTAAACGGTACCGCTAATGAGCTTGAAAAAAGCGTTTTTAGACGCGTAGAGGCTGCGTTAGCCTCGCCTAAGGCAATTGCTGAGCGCGTACTTAAAATGCCAACTCAGGTTGCCGCATTAGACAAGCAACTTGCGGATGAAAGTTGTGATACTAAAGCGCTATTGGCATTAATAGAGAAAGATCCTGTATTAAGTGTCGAAGTGCTTAAACTGTGCAACTCACCATTATTTAAACGCAGTGATAAAGAAGTCACTAGCCTGCAACTAGCATTGGTTCAGCTGGGAAGAGACCAGATCCGCCGTTTTGTCACTAGCGTTATGATGCGCAAGATTATTGAAGTTAAACCAATATACTTTAGGCGTTTTGGTAGCCAAATTTGGCGTCATTCAATGCAAGTGGCTTACCTCGCAAGTGAGTTAACAGACGAAGATCCTGATAGTGCATTTCTACTCGGCTTACTGCACGATGTGGGTAAGATAGCTATTTTTAAATTATTGTTAGAAGCCTTTAAACAGGCTGAACCTGGTGAACAGCCATGTTCTAGTTTGTTTAGACAGGTTATGACCACTAAGTCTTTAAGTTTGAGCGCCTTACTTGCCCGTTACTGGGAGCTACCATCGTTGTTTGAATCAGAGCTTAGTCGACTTGCAGTTGTTGATACCAAGCCTGCTGGGGGCCTTGCTGACGTGATTTGGCGTGCTAATCTAATTAGTGAATGCTCTATGTTAATTGAGGCGGGTAAGTTACAGCCAGAGCAATTAGATAGGTTGTTATATGATGCAGGTATAGACAGTGATACATTTAATCTATTGCATGAGAAGCTGGTACTATTTTGATAGTGTAACTTAGAACAATAAAAAAACGCGCCTTAGGCGCGTTTTTTATATCTGCTTATTACTTATTGAAGTAACGAGATATCCGCGGCATGTAAGAACTGCTCGCGTAGGCTAGAAAGTAGTGCTAAACGGTTGTTCTTAAGTGCTTCATCATCAGCCATTACCATCACATCTTCAAAGAAGGTATCAACACTTTCACGTAGACTTGCTAGGAGTGCTAATGCTTCTTGGTAGTTAGCGGCAGCAAATAGCGGCGCCAATTGTGGGTGTAATTCTGCAAGCTTTTCAGCCAGTGCTTTTTCAGCAGATTCAACAAGTAGCTTGTCATCGATAGCAGCTGGTAGCTCACCTTCAACTTTAGCTAAAATGTTAGATACACGCTTGTTAGCAGCAGCTAGAGCAGAAGCTTGCTCAAGTGTTCTGAAGTGAGCAACAGCTTTAATGCGGCTTTCAAAATCTGCAGGAGCAGTAGGGCGACGAGCCAGTACGGCTAAGATCACATCTACACTTACACCCTGATCTTGATACCAAGCACGGAAGCGAGCCATAAAGAACTCAAGCACTTGCTCTGCAACATCATCGTTAGTTAGGTTTTCACCGTGTAGCTCTTGTGCCTTAGCAATTAGGTCTACAAGATCTAGTGGTAAATTGTTTTCTAAACAGATACGAAGCACACCAATTGCAGCACGACGCAGTGCAAATGGATCCGCAGCACCTTTTGGTGCTTGGCCAATACCAAAGATACCTACTAATGTATCTAGCTTTTCAGCTAATGCCACACAAATTGAGATTGGTGCAGTTGGTACGGTATCGCCAGAAAACTTAGGCTTATATTGTTCAGACAGTGCTACAGCTACCGCTTCAGTTTCACCGTTTAGGCGTGCGTAATGCATACCCATGGTGCCTTGAAGGTCAGTAAACTCCATTACCATGTTAGTCATCAAATCTGACTTTGATAATAGACCTGCACGTGCGGCTTCTTCGCTGTTAGCATCAATGCTAGTAGCAATGTAACCTGCCATAGCAGAGATACGCTCAACGCGTTGCTTAATTGTGCCAAGTTGCTTTTGGAAAATAACTGTTTCTAGGCTAGCAAGGCGAGCTTCTAGTGTGTCTTTCTTATCGGTTTCAAAGAAGAACTCAGCATCGGCAAGACGTGGACGAACCACTTTCTCGTTACCTGCAATAATCTGCTGTGGATCTTTAGATTCGATGTTAGTCACGAAGATAAAGTTAGGTAGCAGTTGGCCAGTCTTATCAAATACAGGGAAGTACTTTTGATCACCTTTCATGGTGTAAACCAAGGCTTCTGCTGGTACGTCTAAGAACTTTTCTTCGAAGCTTGCTGTAAGCACAACAGGCCACTCAACGAGTGAAGTCACTTCTTCCAGTAAATCATCTTCTAGATCAGCTACACCGCCAATTTTAGTGGCAGCCGCTTCAGCATCAGTTTTGATAATCGCTTTACGTGCTTCGTAATCTGCGAGTACTTTGCCTTTCTCTTTAAGTGCGATTAAATAGTTGTCTGCATGATCTAGCTCAAAGCTAGATTCACCCATAAAGCGGTGGCCACGAACAACGCGGTCAGATTTAATACCTAGTAATTCGCCATCAACCACTTCACTACCCAGTAGCATAGTTACAGTGTGAACAGGGCGGATAAACTGAGTTGTGTTGCTACCCCAGCGCATTGGCTTTGGGATCGGTAACTTGTCTAATGAGCGCTGCGCCATATCGGCGATTAGGCTTTTAGTTTCAACACCAACAACGCGAGCTTGGTGCAGTAGCCATTCGCCTTTATCCGTCTTTAAACGCTCAGCTTGCTCAACAGTAATACCGTTACCACGAGCCCAGCCCATAGCGGCTTTAGTCGGGTTACCGTCAGCATCAAAAGCTTGAGCTACCGCTGGACCGCGCTTTTCAACCACTTTGTCTGCTTGTGCTAGCGCAAGTTGGTTGATACAAATAGCTAAGCGACGTGGCGCAGCGTGCCATACTGCAGACTCAAAGCTCAATTCAGCTTTAGTTAGCTCTTCAGTAAAATTAGCTAGAAATGATTCAGCTAGTTTACGCAGTGACTTTGGAGGTAGTTCTTCTGTACCGACTTCAATCAGTAAGTTTTCAAAATTCATCAGTTAATCCTCTACTTACCGATAGGGAAGCCAAGTGCTTCACGAGATTGATAGTAAGCTTCAGCCACGCCTTTAGCCATGGTGCGAACGCGTAAAATGTAACGCTGGCGCTCAGTAACTGAGATTGCATGGCGAGCATCAAGTAGGTTGAATGCGTGAGAGGCTTTCATTACCTGCTCATAAGCAGGCAAGGCGAGAGGTTTTTCTAATGTGAGAAGGTGCTGACAAGCAACTTCACAGTCATCAAATGCTCTAAATAAGACTTCAACATTGGCATGTTCAAAGTTATAAGCAGATTGCTCAACTTCATTCTGATGGAAGATATCGCCATACATAACTTTGCCCATTGGGCCGTCAGTCCATACTAGATCATAAACGTTATCCACTTCTTGGATATACATAGCAAGACGCTCTAGACCGTATGTGATTTCACCCGTGACCGGTTTACACTCAAGTCCACCGACTTGCTGGAAGTAAGTAAACTGAGAGACTTCCATGCCGTTCAACCAAACTTCCCAGCCTAGACCCCAGGCACCAAGAGTTGGTGATTCCCAGTTGTCTTCAACAAAGCGAACATCATGGATGTCCATGTCGATGCCTGCAGCTTCTAACGATCCAAGATATAGCTCTTGGATGTTATCAGGAGAAGGTTTTAGTACTACTTGATACTGATAAAAGTGCTGTAGACGGTTTGGGTTGTCACCGTAGCGGCCATCGGTAGGACGACGACTTGGTTGTACATAGGCACAACTCATCGGCTCTGGGCCTAGCGCTCTAAGGAAAGTCATAGGGTGGAATGTGCCTGCACCGACTTCCATATCTAATGGTTGAACAATTGCGCAACCTTGCTGCGCCCAGTATTCCTGTAGGGTCATAATAAAACCCTGGAATGTTTTTACGTCGTGTTTGGTCGTCATATCCGCTTGTCTACTGCCTGGAAGCTTTAATAGAAAATGGTATCGATTATACCTTGTAGAATTACGCTTATGTAGGTTATTTTTTATCTGTTAGGTTAAAAAATTAGGGAAATAGCAATGGAAGTGACACGTTGTGCTTGGGTAGGACAAGATCCTATCTATCAAGAGTACCATGACAAAGTTTGGGGCAGGCCGGTTTATGACAGCCGAGAGCTGTTTGAAAAGCTGTGTTTAGATGGCCAACAAGCGGGATTATCTTGGATTACTATCCTCAAAAAACAGCAAAATTATGAGGCCGCATTTGCTAATTTCGAGCCTAAGATTATTGCGACTTTTGATGATGAGAAAGTTGAAGAGCTAATGCTCAATCCTGGAATTGTACGTAATCGCCTCAAAGTAAATTCAATCATTAAAAATGCTAAAGCTTATTTGGTTTATACCGAGCAGGGCAATGATTTTTCTAAATTCTTGTGGGAGTTTGTTGGTGGTAGTCCCAAGGCGAACCACTTTGAGTCGGTGCAACAAGTTCCAGCACAAACCACTGAATCAGAAGCTATGTCTAAAGCACTTAAAAAGATGGGCTTCAATTTCGTAGGGCCAACAATTTGTTATGCCTTTATGCAGGCGGTCGGAATGGTGAATGACCACACCTCTGATTGTTTTTGTTATGGTGAAGAAGGTACTAGGAAAAGCTAAGAAAGATCCTAGGGACTAGGAAAGGCAAAGCAGAGGCGAATGCTTCGCTGACGGTAAAGAATAAAAAGTTTTATTTTGTAGTTCGGGCTTTAGCCCTTCAATTAAGTGATATATAAATTTTCTCAGGGAATCAGAAAAGAGTCATAGTCCACAGCACTTACACATTCTTAGAAATTCTAAAAATATAAATGAGTAATAAAGGTTAGGGCTGTTAGATTAATGCTAGAACCTAGAACCTAGAACC